>CAUTXO010000031.1:0-17533 GCA_963542625.1 uncultured Helicobacteraceae bacterium
ACCATTCAAAAATCATCATCTGTGATACTGATTTTATGATAATAGGAAGCTTCAACTGGCTAAGCTTTGGCGACAATAAAGACAGCAAAGATAAGAACGAACCAAGAAATGAAACATCAACTATCAACACAAACAAAAACGAAATAATGAAGCAAAAAGAAAAATTTAAAAAATAGCTCACACCGCGCTCCGATGTATGCGGTGGCAAAGTGCATAAAACAATGCAAATATTTATAAGCTAATCCTGCTAGGCATAAGATCTTTGCTTGCAATGTTTTGCTAGCTTAGTGCTGCAAATTTAAAACAAGGCGCACCACTACGGCAAAGGATCTTAAGCATAAAAATTCATACTAGCGCAATGGACGGCGCCGCCTTGAGAGATCAAATTCCTGCAATCAAAGGGCACGGCTTCTAGGCGCGGAAAGAGTTCTTGCAAGATCCCAAGTGCTAGGGCGTCGTTTTTATCGCCATAAGCCGGGACGATTAGCTTCGTGTTTGTCGTTAAAAAATTGCAATAAGTAGCAGGCGTCGCGCCAAAGCTTGGCAGCGGAAGCGCAACAAGATTATAAGGTTTGCCGCTAGGCGTGCGAAAGGCCTGCAACTGTGCGCGCATAGCGGCTAGATCCTTATAATGCGGATACGCCGCATCGGCGCAAGAAGCGTAGGCAATGGTATCGCCCGGGCAAAATCTAGCAAGCATATCGATGTGCGCGTCCGTGTCATCGTTTAAAAGCTCGCCGTGCTCAAGCCAAAGAAACCTTTTAACGCCAAGCGTTTTTGCCAAGATCTGCTCCACTTCTTCTCTTGATTGCGCGTTGCGGTTTGGGTTTAGAATGGATCTTGTGCGCGCCATAAACGTCCCCGCGCCGTCGGTTTCTATCGCCCCGCCTTCAAGCGTAAGCGGCGCGCTCACGCACGGCAAAAAGGCGTCGTTAAAGGCGTTGTCCTTTTCCGCTGCAAATTTATTGCCCCAGCCGTTAAAGGTAAAAGAGTTATAAAAAACCTTACCGTCTTCTTGCGTGCAAATTGCGCCGTAGTCTCTCGTCCAAGTGTCGTTGCAATCGTATTGAAAAAACTCAAGCCCGCTAAGATCTAGCCCACTTAAGAAGCGCTTTGTTTGCGGTATGTCGTCTGTAATAAGCACGATTTTTTGCGGCAAAATTAGCCTAATTAGCTCCTTGTAATCTTGTCTAATGCGCGGCAAAATCGCTCGCCAAGGCGATTTGTCCGACGGAAACGACAAAAGAATAAAATCCTGCCGCTCCCATTTGGCAAAAAGTCTCATAAGGATCTCACGAACTGGCTAAAAATATACGATGAATCGTGCGTGCCGGGGCTAGCTTCTGGGTGGTGCTGGACGGAAAAAACCGGAAAATCCTTATAACGCACGCCCTCAACCGTGCCGTCAAAAAGATTTACGTGCGTAATCTCGGCGATTTTTTCTATGTCCTTTCGCACGCAATAGTTGTGGTTTTGCGCCGTGATCTCAACGCAAGAATTTTGCATATTTTTCACCGGGTGATTTGCGCCGTGCTGACCGAAGTTCATCTTGTAAGTGCCATAACCAAAAGCAATGCTTAAAAGCTGGTGCCCCAAACATATGCCAAAAATAGGAATGCAGGCGCGTATTAGCTCGCGGATATTGTCCGTGATTTCTTTTAGTAGCATTGGATCCCCAGGCCCGTTTGAGAGAAAAACGCCGTTTATTTTTTGCGCTCTAAAAAGCTCTAAGATCTTAGCCGGCGGGTAGTCGTGCGGGGCAACTTCCACGTTCAAGCCGCTTGAAACAAGGCTATTTAAGATGTTTTTTTTCACGCCAAAGTCTAAAACAAGCACTGTCTTTTCGGATTTTTCCGCGCGCCTATAGGCTTTTGCGGCAAAATCCCAAACGCCGCTTGAATGCGTGTAGGACGTTTTTGTGCTGACTTCTTTTATGTAATTGATCTCTTTGATGTTCGCGGCGGCGCTTAGGATCTCTTGCAAACGGGCTTTGTCGTGAATGAGCGTTGAAGCCACCATCATCATTGAGCCGCCATCTCGCACCATTTTCACAAGGCGCCTTGTATCAACGCCGCAAAGCCCAAGCGCGCCTTTGGATTTTAGAAACTCGCCTAGCGAGCGCTCGGATCTATAGTTTGATTTAAAATCGCTATACCTAGAAACTATCACGCCGCTTGCAAAAACGCTGGCGCTCTCGCAATCTTGCGCGTTTGTGCCCACAACGCCAATCTCTGGCATAGAAAATACAACGAACTGCCCCGCGTAGCTTGGATCCGTAACTATCTCTTGATAGCCCGTCATTGAAGTGTTAAAAACAATTTCGCCCGTTTTCGTGCCCGGCGCGCCAAAGCCCTTAGCCTGGATAAAGCAACCGTTCTCAAGCAAAATGGCGGCTGTATCCATCACATACCTATCTTATTCATTTCCTCTACAAAATACTTTTCAAATAAGATGTCGTATTCTTCCGTGCCCCTTTTTATCTGCCTTTTTAGCGATAGGATCTTTTCTCTAACCCTATCTTCAACGCTTTCTTGCGCCTTGCCAAAGTCAAAAATGGAGCGCAAAATTTGGCTGATTATTCTATTTTCACTCACGTCAAAAAGTATCAGATCTTCGTCATAAAGCTTGTTTAGCACTAGATGCGAAATATTGTTGTATCTGTCTTCTTTGTCAAAAATAAACCCATCTTCTTCGCAAATTTTTTTCTTAATCATCCAAAAAAGCTGTTTTCTATCAACGCGTTGGAATTCGATTTCTTCGTCATTCTCTTCCAAAATTTCATAAGCTTCAGCGTCTATTTCTTGCTCTTTTTGAATGTCTTCTAGTAGCACGGTTTTTATGGCCGCCGTCGCCGGATCCATCCCTTGCGAAAATTTTACAAGTTTATTATTCATCAGATCTCTGGCAATTCTAGCCGCAACAAGTTCTGCCTGATTTGCTTTGATTTTCATATAAATTCCTAAGCTTGTGGTGCGGGCAATTATATCAAACTTGTTGTAAAAGTTTTACTCGCTAAAAGGCGGGCCCTTTTTTAAGATCTCGGTTATTTTTGCGGCGTTTGCCGGCTGCATTTTTGCAAGAATTGCCGCTGTGGTTTTTGGCTCTAGCGCATAAAGAATAAACGCGGCTTCCGGCGCTTTCATATTCTCAAGCACGCTCGCTGCGGGCGCTGGCTTCATTTTTGCATACAGATCCACGACCTTATTTGACTTTTTATTTTCAATCGCCGCTAGGATCTCTTCGTTTTTCTTTTTTTCTTTGGTAATCTGCGCGCGCAAGGCTTCAAGCTCATCTTTTTGCTTTTTTATCTGCGCTAGCGCCATCTCAAGATCTTTCCTTTTTGCCGCAATATCCCGCTCGTTTTGCGCTCTTATTTGCTCTAGATCTCGCTTAGCTTCATCAATCGCTGATATTTGCGCGGAGAGCTCTAGCTTTCTTTTGTTAAAGATCTCGTTGCAATCAACGCTATCAAGTGCGTTGGCAACACACACAAGCGCCAAAACATAAACAAGCTTCATCTTTTTAGGCGCCGCCCCGTCGCAAAAGCGCGCCCCGCAAGCTCGTCCAAAAACTTGGCTTCTTTTAGATCCATTGCCTTTTGCAAGCGCATTTTTTCTTGGTCGTCTAGGTATTTAAACTTTTCATATTCAAGGCTTGCTTCTTGGTAAAGCGCCTTTTTGACGTTTAGATCCGAGTAAAGCGCGGCAAGCTCTTGCTCCTTTCTTGCTAAATCGCCAAAAAACGTCTGCCTAAGCAAGCTATCTTGCCTAAGCGCGGCAATGCTCCCGCTTGTTTGCGCTCTCAAGATTTCACGCGAGCTAGCTTCGGCTTCATCAATTTCATCTTGCTTGCTTTGGTGGAGTGCCTTTGCACGCTCTAGCTCTAGCCCGGCGCGCTCTAGGGCGATGTTTTTTACCTTTAAGATCTGCGTAAATTTTGTTTGCATTATCTAAAAATCGTATCGTTTCTATCGGGGCTAGTGGATATTATGCTAATTTTCACGCCCACGAGCCGCTCAACGGCAAGGACGTAATCTCGCGCGGCTTGCGGAAGATCTTCCCACTTTCTAGCGCGCGCTGAGTTATCCCAGCCAGCAAATTCTTCATAAACAGGCGTAACGCCGTCTAAATCGCCCGCAAAATCACGCGTTTGCACGCCGTCAATTTCATACGCGGTGCAAACTTTTACCGTTTTAAAGCCATCAAGCACGTCTAGCTTCATCATACAAAGATCCGTGCAACCGTTTAGCTTAGCTGAATAAGCCGCTGCAACGGCGTCAAACCAGCCGCAACGCCTTTTGCGCTTTGTAACCGTGCCGTATTCGTTCCCCTTTTGCGCTAGCTCATCGCCCACCACGCCAAGATCTTCTGTCGGAAAGGGGCCGTTGCCAACGCGCGTTGCGTATGCTTTGGCAATGCCGTAAATCCGCCCAAGATCTGATGGCGCAAGCCCCGTGCCTACACAAGCGCCGGCTGAAACGGTAGAAGAGCTTGTTACGTAAGGGTATGTCCCGTGATCTATATCAAGCATTGTGCCCTGCGCGCCTTCTAGCAAGATCTTCTTGTCTTTTTTTGCCGCGTGCAAAAGGCTGAAAGTATCTGCGATGAAAGGGCTTAGAGCGCTAGAGTATTCCATAATATCCGCGCTAAGCTTTTGCCTGTCTATCTCCACGCCAAGGCTTTCAAAATACGCCTTGTTTAGATCCAAGTAGACTTCAAGCTTTTGCACTAGATCTTTCGGGCGCAAAAGCTCGCTAGCGCGCACGCCCTGCCTTGAGATCTTATCAGCATAGCAAGGTCCTATTCCCCTACCCGTTGTGCCGATGGCGGCGGATTTTTTCTGCGTCTCACGCGCCTTGTCTATAGCGATGTGGTAGTCTAGGATCAAGTGCGCCCTGGAGCTCACAAACAGCCTGCCTTGCATATTGCCAAACATTTGTATTTCTTTGATGAGCTGCGGCGCATACAAAACAACGCCGTTGCCGATGACGTTTTTAGCGTTTGCGTTCAAAACGCCCGACGGCATAAGTGATAGCGCGATTTTTTTGCCATCTAAGACAATCGTATGCCCCGCGTTATGCCCGCCTTGGTAACGCACAACGTAATCGTATTTTGCGGCAAAAAGATCCACCATTTTGCCCTTGCCCTCATCGCCCCACTGAATTCCTACTATTAAGTCCGCTTTCATTTAAAACCTTTGCCCGATTATACCTAAAGAGATCTAGCCAAAATACCGCCGCACCAAAACTTCAAAAATTACAGCCACCAAAAACACAAAAACGCTCGGGAGCAAAACCGCGCGCAAAAATCCCCTTTTGCGCCCTCCCCCAAGATCTTGCGCGGCTTTTAAGCGGCTAAACGCAACGCGCGCACCGTCTAGCCTTGTGCCAAGCGCGTCCTTTGATTTTTTAAGATCCACTTGCTCTAGCGCCACGCCGTATTTCGTCTCATATTTGCGCGCAAGGGCTAGGAGCTCTTCTTCAAAACGTTCTTCTAAGCTCACTCAAGGCTTCCTTTTGCGCTTCTATAAAATACTCTAAGCCTAAAAAACCGCTCGATGGCTCGCGCGCTAAGATCTTAGCACCACTCTTGCGGCAAGCGTTTTCAAAGCCAGAGCTTTTTTGAAAGGAGATAGCAAATTCCGCGCGCTCTAGCTGCACGTATGGCAAAACTTTAGCGCTACCAAGTGCAAGACGCGCGCTTTCTTGATACGCCCTAGATAGCCCGCCCGTGCCTAGCTTAACCCCGCCAAAATACCTAACCACAATAAGCCCCGCGTTAATAAGATCCCTTGCCCTTAGCAAAAACAAAAGCGGCATACCAGACGTCCCGCTTGGTTCGCCATCATCGCTAAAGCTTTCTTTGGTCTCACCAGCAGCACCAAAGATCCTAAGCGCCCTAACAAAATGCGCCGCCTTTTTGTGCTCTACCTTTAGATCCGCTAGCGCCGCTTCAAACTCACTTGCGGGCAAAAAATGCGCCAAAAACACGGAGCGCTTGACTTCAAGCCTTGCAAAAGCCGCGTCTTTTATTGTTTGCATCAAAACCCCGCGTGGCGGCTTGCGGGCCTGCTTGAGAGCATAACCGTTTGCGATGGGTAGGCAATTTTAATATCGGGCGCGGCGTTATAAGCTTCTACGATCTCGGCGCTAATGTTGCTGCGGAGAGTGAGCGTGGCGTAAGAGTTTGTGAGATACCACGCGCTAATTTTTATGCCGTAATTTTCAATAAACGTATAAACTCTAGGCTCTGGGTTAAAGTTGCGGATATGATACGCGCCGCGCAAGTCGTTCATTTGTTTGCGCGTGATGTCCGTGTAGCCTTTTGAGTATTTTTTGACAATATCGCGCGCAATATGCACCGCCTTTTTGTGATTTGACGTGAATGTGATCATAATATCCACGCCATCCCAGACGGTTTTTAGCCCGCTGAATGTGTAATTTAGAATAATGGAGCTAAAAATGTAGTTGTTTGGGAACATAATCACGCGCCCCGTGCGCCTGTTGGTGGTGTATGACGTGAGCGTTACGTCTTCAAAAAGCGTTACGCGCGTTAGGGAAATTTCTAGCACGTCGCCGACGTATTCAAAGTTATCTTTTGTGATTTTTATGCGGTCGCCAACGTGAATTGAGCCGCCAAGCACGATGACAAACCAGCCTAGCATATTCATAAACCAGTCTTTCATCGCGATGGCAATACCGGCTGAGACAAAACCCAAAACGGTAATAAAATACGTTAGGTTGTTGATGTAGTTAAACGTAAGCACGAACGCCGCGATTAAAAAGCCCGTGATGTTAATGACGCGGTAGATGTTAAAAACGCGGTTAGAATCTTCGACCGTCTTTTTAACAAGCATTTTCACAAACAAGCTCGCGATAAACAAAAACACCAAAAACACCAAGATCTTAACGCCTTTGATCCCTTCGGCTGCGATCTTTACCTTCAAAGCGCTTTCAATTTCTTGCGTTTTTTTGTTATGCACGGCAAGGGTCGTTGTAAAAATTTCTTGCACGTGGCGCAATTCCGCAAGGATTGCCCGCACGTCTTGCGCGCGCTTTTTTAAGGGCGCTGGGTCATCATCGCCAAAGGGCGCAAGGCTAAGCATTTGCGCTAGGAGCTCGTCCTTTTCCTTTAGGTGCTCTAGCGTCTCTTGCAAGCTGGCTAGCTGCTTTTCATAGGTCTTTTTTTTGGCGTTTAGATCGCTTAGATACGAAAGCGCGGTAAAAATAGAAAAGGGGTTCGTAATTTCAGGCGCTGGGCTTATTTCATCAACTCTCGTTAGGCTTTCATAAGGGTTTTGCCCGATCTCGCCAAGTAGCGAGAGCTTAGATCTTGCCGTGGCAAGCTCAGCGTTTAGCGACGCCATTTCCATTTTCACAGGGCGCGTTTGCGGGAGCTTGCCAAGATCTCTTAGCCTGCGGCTCGTATCGGCGATTTTTTGGCGAATGGCGTTGTATTCTTGGTGGTCGTAATAGCGCTTGACCCAAAAGCCGTTTTTGTCAATGAGCGCGTCGATTTTTTGCAATCTTTGCAAATTTGCGTTTAGCTCATCGCCCGCGCCCGCGCTGCTTGTGGCATTATCGCCAAAGGCAAAAAGAACAAAAAAAGCAAATAAAATAAGTTGTTTCAAGCCCTTTACCTTACAAACTCATTCAAAATTTCTAAGACAATCTCCCTATCCGCGCCTCTTATCTCGTGCGCGCCGATGCCCTTTGGGAGAATAAAAATTACCTTGTTATCTTGACTTTTTTTGTCTAAAAAAAACGCATCGTAAAACTCTTGCGCGCTAGAAATGGCGTAAAAAGTTGGCAGCGCGAATTTTTTTAGGAGCGCTTCAATGCGCGCGGCGTCTTGCTGTAAAAGCAAACCAAGCCGCACGGCTAGGGCATTTGCCATTACCATACCAATCGCCACCGCCTCGCCGTGCAAGTATTTTTTATACGCCGTTTGATTTTCTATAACGTGCGCAAACGTATGCCCGTAATTTAGCACTCTCCGCGCGCCGTGCTCCTTTTCATCAAGGCTCACGACGCTGGCTTTAAGGCTAACAGATCTAGCAATTGCCGCTTGCAAGCGGGAGTTGTGGCTAGGATCTGCACCAAGATCTAAGCCAAGATCTTGACTAGCTTTGGCGTCTGCCCCTAGATCCGCGCTAAGATCTTGACTAGGATCTACACTAAGATCCCCGCCAAGATCCCCCGCTAGGATCTCAAGCTCTGCAAAAAATTCCGCGCTAAACATCACAGCCATCTTAACAAGCTCTGCTACCCCAGCGTTAAACTCGCGGCGCGGCAAGGTCTGCAAAAAGGCTGGGTCAAGATACACCGCGCGCGGCTGGTAAAACGCCCCGATGAGATTTTTGCCAAACGCGTTATTTACGCCCGTTTTGCCGCCAACGCTCGCATCTACCATTCCTAAAAGCGTGGTAGAAATTATCAAAAAGTCAATCCCACGCTGGTAAATACTCGCGCAAAAGCCCGTAACGTCGCTCACCACACCGCCGCCAAAGGCAATGAGTAGCCCCGTGCGGTTGAATTTATGCCTGAAAAGCTCGTTTAAAATGTGCTCTGCTGTTGCTAGTGTTTTGAACTCTTCGCCATCGTCAATCGTGATAAATACAAGATCTCTAGCCAAGATCTTAGCGCGCAAAAGCGGCTCATACAGGGCAAAAATCGTCGTGTTTGTAACCACCGCCACCTTTCTATCAAATTCAAGGCGTGGCAGCGCGCCAATTTCCACTTCATACCCGCGCGCGTCTCCCCTTAGATCTACGCTAATTTTCATTGATTTTCCTCAAAAGCTGGGATAAAGATCTGATGAAAACCGCTCATAAAAGAATGCTGCCTTGTGATGTCTGAAATCCTAAAAACATCAAAGAGCGACTTATCCGTAACGGCTTTGGTAAAGGGCAAAAACTGCAAAATATTCTTGTGGTGCAAGAATTCGCGCACGGGGTTTCCGCGCTTTTTAATAAAATGCAACTTGCGCTCGTAAATGGACGAAATATTTTCAAAATGCTCCACCGCGTCCTTGTTCTCGCTTAGGTCGGGCGTGATGTTAAAAAGATAAATGTTTAGGCTTAGCTGCGATGAGAGATCTAGCATTGGCGATGAAATGGCTTCTATGCTTTTACTCTCACTAATAAACGTGCCCGCTTCCTTTAGCTCATTGACGCTCTCGCGCCCTAGCTTCCAAACGGCTTTCTTGCTCTCAAAAAGCATTTTTTTGTTTTTCTTGCGCGCAAAAAACGGCTCATCAACGATGATAAGCCCGCAAGCCGTGCGCTCAAAATCTTGCAAAAACTGCTCTTCGTGCAAAAAATCGCGATACGCCACGTCCAAAAAAACGCTTTCTAGATCTTGCACCCTGCGGGTAACGTAATTTAGCACCTCAACAGACATCGGGTTTAATAGCTTTACGTAAAGGCGGTCAGAATTTAGGCGCTTTTGCAAATTTAGCGCGTTAGATAGCGGCTCTTCTACACTCTCGGCGGTTTTGCCCTTAAGATCTAAGATGAAATAAGAATTTTTGCCGTATGGCGATGGAAACTGCCCGACGTTAGATTTGATCGCCTTATAAACATTCTTTAAGATCTTAGGCTGCCCGACGGCTAAAATCGTATCGTTTGGGCGCAGCATTAATTCAGGGCGCGCTAGCAAAATATGCCCGCCGCGATACACCGCCGCGATTTTCCACTTTTGCTGGGCAATGTTTAAAATATGGCGGTAGGCGTAAGAACTCCCCGCGGGCACGGATATTTCCATAATCTCGCCCTGCCCTAGCCCGATGTGCTGCGCGATGACGGGGCGGTTTGGAAGGCTTGTGATAAGACGGTTTGCAAGAATATCTTTAACGTCAATGAGCGTTAAGTTTTCATCATCTTGGGCTAGATCTTTGCGCCAAAAATCCACCAAAAAAATAGAAAGGCTCTTTTCAAAACGCCGCAAGATCTTATACACAGCGCGCGCATCGTTAAAATCTTGCAAAATGAGATTTGCCTGCGTGTGATCTTTGGTAAAAACCCCCGCTATGCGCGTGCGGCTAGTTGGGTCAAAATGATAAAACGAAAAGCCAAGCGGGTTATCGTCTAGGTCAATGTCCGTGTTATAAACGATGATGTCGTAATGGCTCTCGCCCGCGTAATTGGCATAAAGCCGCTCCACAAAAGCCTTGCCATAATCGCCTGAGATTACGATTAAAACTTTTTTCATTTACCCTGCCGTTTGAGCGCGTCTAGCTCCTTTGCAAGCCGTTCAATCTCGTCCTTGCACGGGCATTTTTCTTTCCTAAAAATGCTAAGCGCAAAAAGCGCCAAAAGCAAAACAATCGCTGTTTCTCTTAGGTAGGGAACGCTATCTAAATAACACATTTTAATCCTTTGGTAGGTTGAAAATTTGGGTTTTTTTCTCGCCCGCTTCGTCGTAAAAAACGTAATACAAAACGTCCTTTTTGATAGGCAAGCCGGCTAGATATCTAAAGGCAAGGTTGGCAGAAAATGCCGCAATTTCCATTACCATTGGCGCGCCAACGCCGCTAGCTCCTAGATCTTGCGCGCTAAAGGCGCTAAAGCTAGCCTTATCAAAAAACGCAACGCGGCCTTCAAAGCGCTCCACCGCCGCGTAGATCCAAGGCGCGCCAAGCCCCCGCGCAAAGGCTTCTATGGCAAGCCGCGCTTGGTTGTTATCGGTGGCGTCTAGGATAAGATCTACCGCAAGATCTGTGCTGCTTAGATCTTGCACTCTTTTAAAAAGCGCCTTAACTCTCACGCCGCCTTCTCTAGCTTCAATGCGCTTTTTGACGACCTTAACCTTTTTTTTGCCGATGTCTTTTAGGTTAAAAGCTATTTGCCTGTGAATGTTGCTAAGGCAAACGGTATCGTCATCAAGTAGATAAATTTGCTTTAGCCCAAGCGAGCCAAGCGCGTAAGCAATGGCGCTGCCAAGCCCACCGCACCCCACTATCAAAACGGATTTATCCCGCAAAGCGCTTTGCGCGGCGCTGCCAATTAGCTTTATTTGCCTGTCAAAATATTCGCTCATTCAAAAGTCTTTCATTTAGTGCGTTAAAGCCCCAATCCGCCCTTGCATTTTTGAGCACCATTTTATCTAAAGTCGCCACCAGCAACTCCTCCTTAGCGCTTAGAAAATCCTCAATGTGCCCGCTTGGATTGCAAAGCAAACTATCGCCGTAAAACTTCCAAACGTGCTCGCCGTCGTGGCGCTCGCCGATTTTATTCGTGCGCAAAATGTAATAATTGCCAAGCAAGCCGCGCGTTTTGATAATCTCGCGCCAACGCAGCTTAGAATTAAACGTGCTAGCGCTAGAAAGCAGCACGCAATCAACCTTTTTGCGGCTAAAATACTCCCAATACGCGCTTAGGTGCAGCTCGTAGCCAAACGCCACGCTGAATTTAAAGCCGCCAACGTTAAAACAAGGCGGGGGCGCTAGGGGCGCGGGGGCAAAAAACGCCTTTTCATTCCAGTGTTTGTAATCAATCAGCACGCTTTGCGCGTAAAGTGTTAAAGACTTTTGCCTAAAAATCGCCATCGTTTTAACGGGCGCGCCCGCCTTAAATGTAATCAGCGGCGCAACGATGACGACCTTATAAACGCTCGCTAACTTTTTAAGATACCGCACGTGCTCCCTTGCCGCGGCGACTAGGCTCTTAAGCCGTGCGCGCTTACTTGTGTCAAGATCTTTAAAGAAGGGGTCAAAAACATACTCGCCAAAGCAAAGGATCCTAGCCCCCCTAGATCTAGCAAGGCTTAGGTAATAATCAAGCCCTTCAAGCCCCCGCGCGGTTTGCAAGCTTGCGATGTTAATCGTCTTTTGCATTTAGCTCTTCATATACTATTTGCGCTTCTTGCAAGATCTTGTCCGCTTCTGCGATGAGCTTTACGCCCTTTTTGTATTCCGCCACCGCGTCTTGCATTAAAATATCATCGCGCGCTAGCGCCTCTACCGTCTGCTTTATCTGCGCTAACTTGCTTTCAAAACTTTCATCTGCCATTTAAGATCCTTTCTACATCGTCTGCGTATTTTTCTATCTCCACCAAAAAGGCATCGTGCCCGTAATCGCTTTCTACTTCGCGGTAAAAACAAGGCTTGGCTAGATCATCTAGCACGGTTTTAATCTCTTGCATTTGGCGCGGCAAAAAGAGAAGATCTGCGCTAAAGCTAAAAAGATGCACGCGCGCTTCCACCTGCGCTAGCGCCCCGCGTAAGCTCTCAAAGCCACGCGAAATATCGTAAATATTCACCGCCTTTGCAATGTAAATAAAGCTAAGCGGGTCAAACCACCGCGCAAAATTATCGCCGTTATAATCAAGGTAAGAATCCACTTGAAACCTGCCGTTTAGGTCAAAAAGCCCATCTTGACGCAAATACTCCCTGCCAAACTTGCTATCCATAGATCCAGGCGAGAGAAAGCTTATGTGCCCTATCATTCGCGCAATTGCCGCGCCCCTTAGCCCGTTTTGCGCGATGTCTGCGGCGTTATATTCGCCGCCTTTGAAAGCGGGATCGTTTTTAATGGCTTCAACGGCTGCTTTGTTAAAGGCTATCGTCCAAGCGGGCGTGGCGTGCGTTGTGGCTAGGGCTATCACATCATCGGCAAAATGCGGGTAATCCACCGCAAAATGTAGCGCCTGCATTCCGCCCATAGATCCGCCGATGACCGCGCGCGCGTGCTCTATTCCAAGCGCGATGAAAAGCTCCATTTGCGCTTGCACCATATCTTTTATTGTGATGACGGGGAATTTTAGGCGGTATGGCTTGCCGTCTTCAGAGCGTAGGCTTTGTGGGCTTGATGAGCCAAAGCTTGAGCCGATGACATTAACGCAAATAACGAAAAATTTGTCCGTATCAATTGCCTTGCCTGCGCCAATTAGCCCGTCCCACCAGCCGCTTTTTTTCTCCCCCGCGTATTGCCCTGCGGCGTGGTGCGAGCCCGTGAGCGCGTGGCAAACCACGACGGCATTATCCTTTTGCGCGTTTAAGCGCCCGTAGGTCTCATACCTAAGCCAAAAGGGCTCTAAGATCCGCCCGCTCTCAAGGCGCAAGGTGCGGTTAAAATGTTTTGTGTGTGTTTGCAAATGCAAGTCAGGCAAAGGCAGCTCCCGTGTTTGAAGCAAAAATTATAAAACATCGCGCGTTAAAGCACGCGAAAGCTCCCGATAGCGCCAAAAAAACTCCCGATAGCGCCAAGACGCGCTTTGGCATTTTTGCTACACTGTGCGCCGTGAAAAAAATATATTTTTTTGCTTTTTTCGCCTTGGGGCTAGCGGCGGTGGATTTTAGCGCGAATGCGGGCGCGCTTGGGGTTTATAACTCGCAAACAAAACAAGGCTCGCTGGCGTTTTTAGCAGCCGCGCGCGCGGATCTTCGCGGCGATGTTTTTGACGCTAGCATTGAGGGCGAAGCGCTAAAAGATCTACGCTACAAAAAGCGCCAATACGGCATTATTAAAGAAGCAGCGCTGTTTGTTAATGCCCCGCGCGCGCGGATCTTCGGCGGGCGGCGGATCTTCTTTTTTGGTAGCCTTGAAAGCTACAATCCAAGCGACGTTCTCAATCAGCAAAACCGCAAAAGAGATGTTTTTGCCAAAGAAAAACTAGGCGCGGACGTAGCGGGGGTGGATCTAGATCTTGGCGCTTTTGAGCTCCTTGCGCTTGTTAAATTTCACGAAGAGCGCAATGAATATTTAGCCGTCGGGCCTTTCCCCGCGCCGCCAATTCGCGCGGTGTATTTTGCAAAATCGCAAAACGCGCCGCAATACCTTGTGCGCGCGCAAAAAAGCTTTGATAGCGCCTACCCCCTAGATCTTACCCTGCTTTACGTGCGCGGCTTTGATAGCGCGGAGATTTTCACAAGAGCGGGCGCGCTGCGGTTTTTCTCGGATAAATTCGCTAGCTATGGGACGCAGCTTGTGGGAAACACATTGCTAAAATTTGAACTAGTGCAAACCCTGCCGCACAGGGATAAAGCCTACCCGCCCTTGCAAGATCTAAGCAGCTTCTGGCAAGCGGGCGCTGGGTTTGAATACTCAAGCGATTTTTGGGGTGGGACAAGCCTTGGCGTGCTGGCTGAATATCACCGCGCGGGGGAGACAAAACGCCGCAAGATCCGCGCCAGGGATCTTGTGCGCTTACACAACGACGCCTTTGCGGGGCTAAGACTAAAATTTAATGATCTTTATGACTCAAGCGCGCTAGCGGGGGTTTTTAAGCCACTTAGCGGTGGCGCGGGCGCAAGCGGGTTTTTCAAGCTAAACTCGCGGGTTTTTGACGCACTTAGCCTAGATCTTGGCGTATTCTTTTTGCAAAACAAACAAACGGCAAGCAAATTAGGGCTTGCATATTATTTTTAAGGACACAAAATGAAACAGGTTTTTTTCTTGGTAATGGCGGCGGTGGCAGTGCTGGCGCTTAGCCCAAAGGAGCTAGCACAGCAAAGCAAGGATCTAAGCAAGGGCTTTAAGGCGGCGTCGTCGCAAATGGAGCTTTTGATTATTTCAAAGGACAAAAGCACGGTAAAACGCGCAATGAAAAGCCTTTCTATTGAAAGCTCACGTGGCGATGATGGCGATATGTCGCTCATTGAATTTACCCTGCCCTCTGACGTCAAAGGCACGAAGCTTCTCACGCACCAAAAGCTAAGCCGCGCCGACGACCAATGGCTTTATTTGCCCGCTATTAAGCGCGTTAAGCGGATCACAAGCTCTAGCAAAACGGGATCTTTTATGGGTAGCGAATTTTCGTTTGAAGATATTGCCTCTGGCGCGGTGGAAAAATACACGTATTCAAGCGCGCTTGGCAGTGCGGATCTAGACGGCGAGCAGGTTTATACCTACGAGCGCTACCCGCTTGATGAAAATTCAGGCTACACAAAACAGGTGGTTTTTGTAAAAAAAGACATCCCGCTTGTGCTAAAAATCGAGTATTACGACAAGAAAAACGCCCTGCTTAAGATCTCAGAAAGCCGCGGTTACGAGCAAATTAACGGCATTTGGAGCGTTGGGGAGATCACAATGCAAAACGTGCAAAATGAAAAGTCAAGCGTCATTCGCTTTTTAGAGCGCAAAAATAAGCTAGAGCTCTCCCCCGCGCTCTTTACGCAAAAAGCTTTAGAAAGGTAAGCCGTGCTGGAAAGTTACACTAAATTCATTCAAAAATTTCGCCTTGTGATTTTGGTGCTTATCCCGCTTTTTACGCTCGCTGTTTTTGCCTTTGGGCTAAGAAGCGCTGGAATGGAAACGGATTGGAAAATTTGGTTTGACAAAGACTCACAAGCGCTTAAAGATTACGATTATTTCAAGGAGCACTTCGGCACGGATAGCCAAGTTTATGTGCTGCTAACGGGCGATAAAACGGTTTTTAACAAAGAAACGCTCAAAAAAATTGCCGCCGTAACGGACGCGCTGTGGAAAACAAACTACATTCAGCGCGCCGATAGCCTTACAAATTACAAGTGGATCCACGCGGATAGCACCGACGCGGACAATATCATCGTCGAAGATCTAATCACAAACATTGACGCGCTAAGTGAGCAAGATCTTGCGGCAAAGGAGCAAATCGCCCTTTCACGCCGAGATCTAGTCGGGCGCTTGCTCTCGCCTGATGCCAAATCCACGATGATCTACGCGCGCCTTGTGCCAATGGCGTCTTTAAAGCCGCAGATCTCAAGCGAGCTAGCAGCCGCGCTAAAAGATCTAAAGGCGCAAGTTGAAGGCAATGGGCTTCGCGTGGCAATTGGCGGTGACCCCGTCTATGGCGCGGAATTTGCGGCGTCTATCAAAGACAACCTAAGCCGCCTTGTCCCCCTTGCGCTTCTTGGAATTATCGTGATTTTATTCGCCGTTTTCCGCACCGCTAGCGGCGTGCTCCTGCCTGTGGGGATCGTCATTCTAACGCTATTTATGTCGCTTGGCTTGCTCTTTAGCTTTGGCTACAAACTAAACACGATGACGGCGATGATCCCAATATTTATCATCGCCATATCCATTGCCGATAGCGTGCATTTTTACTGGGTTTGGCTGCACCTGCGCCGCGAGGGCCAAAGCAATGAAAGCGCGGTGGCTGGTAGCATCCGCAAAAATCTAACCCCCGCGTTCTTAACGTCTGTTACCACGTTTTTTGGCTTTTCGTCGCTTGCCATTAGCAACCTTGCGCCGATTAAAACGCTTGCCTATCTCACAAGCGGGGCGTGCGTGATTGCCTTTGTGCTGACCGTTACAATGCTGCCCGCCTTTCTTAGCAGCTTTAATATAAAAATTGCGCCCGCAAAAAAACAAGAGCGCGCGGGGATAGCTAAGCGCTACGCGGAGTTTATCGCGCGGCATTATAGGGGCATTTTGATAAGCTCAAGCGTGCTTTTTGCCGTGCTGCTTATTGGCGTTAAAAACGTTAGCATTGAAACGGATTTTATCAGAATGTTTGGCAAGGATACGCCTATCCGCCAGTCAGCAGATCTAGTGCAAGAAAAGCTAACAGGCACGACGGTTATTGAGTTTATGGCAGACGCTAGGGTGCAAGACGGCATAAAAAACCCGCAATTTATGCGCGACGCGGACGCATTCGTTGCGTATATGCTAGAAAAGCACAAGGATCTTCGCCACGCGCACTCGATCTTAGAGGTTGTCAAAACGTATAATGAGCTAATGCTTGGGCGCTATGAGATCCCAAAAACACAAGAAGAAATCAGCCAGTATCTTTTTCTCTACACGCTTTCGCTCCCGCAAGGAATGGGGATTGACGATATGATGGATCTAGGCTCTCGCGTGCTGCGCATTACCTTTATGGCAAATTTTATGAGCGAAAATCGCAAGCTAGAGATCGTCCAAGCGGGCAAGGAATGGTGGGAGCAGCACTCAAGCTACCGCGCAAACGCAACAGGAATGACCGTCATCAGCGCGCATATGCGAAATTACCTATCGCAAATTATGATTTATTCTATTGTCTCGGCGCTCATTTTAGTAACGCTCGTGCTGGTTTTTGTCTTTAGAAGCCCCTACCTAATAGCGCTATCCGTGCTCTCAAACGTCGTGCCGATTTTAAGCGTCGTTGGGCTAATGGGCTACCTAAAAATCAACATCGACGCAAGCCTTGTCATCGTCTTTGCAATCGTCATCGGCGTTGCCATCGACAGCACAATCCACTTTTTATACAAAAACATTCAGGCGCAAAAAGAAGGGCTAGCGTTTCCAAAGCAGCTCGAATACATTTTCACCTACGCCGGCGGCGCAATCACTTTCACCACGCTGATCCTAGCGCTTAGCTTTAGCGCCTTTTTGGCAAGCAACTTCGCCTTTTACAGCAACTTTGGCTTTGTGATGTTCGTAACCCTAGTGCTTGCGTATATCTTTGATATGCTCCTTTTACCCGCGGCCTTGGCTTTACGCGCTAGCAAGCTCGCCAAACCTGCCAAGATCTAGCCCCTAAGATCTTAGCGCCAAGATCCTACCCCCTAAGATCCCCCCCCCCGCGGGCGGATCTTAGATCTTTGCCTCCGCCAAAGATCTTGTCAAGATCTTAGCG
>CAUTXO010000032.1:0-17326 GCA_963542625.1 uncultured Helicobacteraceae bacterium
CATCACCACCGCCGCCACCACTGCTACCACCGCAAGAAGCCAAACTAAGCGCCAACAACACCTGTTAGAAAGAGTGGTAAGCTATTGCGCCCCCCCCCGCACTAATCCTTGAGAAATTCATATTCTCTCCTTAGGTTAAATTCTATGCAAGGCATAGTGGCACAATTGTATGCCAAGTTTGTTTTAAGCGCCAGGCTTGCAAATGGGTGGTTTCTTAAAAACAAGGCGCGTGAAAATCCGGCGTGCAAACAAAAGCGCAAGCGCAACAAAAGCAAAAGGGTAAAGCCGCGCGTTCAAAAACAAATCCAGCGCGCAAAACAAAAGCGCAAAACCGGTGTGGCGTGTTGTTCGTTTGCCAGCACGCGTATTCGTTTAATCAGTCTGCGTCGTTTGAATTCCCAGCGCTGCCGGTGCTAACAAGCACGGCTTGGATTATTTTGTCTAGGTCGCCGTCTAAGATGTCATCAACGTTAGAATACGCTTCGTTCGTGCGCCCGTCTTTAACTTGCCGGTAAGGCGCGAGCACATAGCTGCGGATCTGATGCCCCCAGCCAATCTCTGACTTTGGCGCGCCGTTTTTCTCGGCGTTTTTCTTTGCTTCTTCTAGCTCGTAGAGTTTGGAGCGGAGCATTTTCATTGCGGTTGCGCGGTTTTTGTGCTGCGAGCGGTCGTTTTGGCATTGCACGACGATCCCAGTCGGCAAGTGCGTTATGCGTATGGCGGACTCGGTTTTATTCACGTGCTGCCCGCCCGCGCCGCTGGATCTGTATGTGTCTATGCGCAGGTCCTTTTCTTCTATGTTTATTTCTATTTCATCTTCAATTTCTGGGCTAACCGCGACGCTCGCAAAGGACGTGTGGCGCCTTGAGTTTGCGTCAAAGGGCGAGATCCGCACAAGGCGATGAATGCCGCTTTCTACCTTTAAATAGCCGTAAGCATTGACGCCTTTTATCAAAATAGTGGCGTCTTTTAGCCCTGCTTCGTCGCCTTCTTGGAAGTCTAAGATCTCCACCGCAAAGCCCTTTCTTTGCGCCCAGCGTTGATACATACGGTAAAGCATAAACGTCCAGTCCGCGCTTTCTGTGCCGCCAGCGCCAGGCGTGAAAGAAACAATCGCGTTGTTTGCGTCAAACTTCCCGCTTAAAACCACTTCAATCTCAAGCCCCAAGATAAGATCCGCAAGGGCGCCAAAGCCATCAAAAAGCTCTGCTAGCCCTGTTTCGTCGTTTTGCTCGCGCAAAAGTTCAAAAAACTCCGCCGCTTCGCTCACGGCAAACTCCGCGTCTGCGTATTTTTTTGCCAGCGTGGCGCATTTTGACTTTTCTTGCTGCAAGGCTGTGGCCTTTTTCTTATCCGCCCAAAAATTCTCGCTAGCTTCTTGCGTTTCGATCTCTTTTATTTTCTCCTGCAAGCGCCCCGGGTTAATGATTTTTCTTACGTTTTCAACCGTAATTTGTAATTTTTTCAAGCCTTCTTGGTATTCATACGCTTCCACGATTATTTTCCGCTTATGTAATCTTTTATGAGCGATATTCCGGTTTTTATCGTGTTTTCATCGGTGGCGTAACTAAATCTAAAGTATCCGTCCTTTGCAAACCCTAGCCCAGGCACCGTCGCCACGCCCTTTTTTTCTAAGAGATCCATACAAAAGCTCATCGAATTTTTTTCTATTTTTTCGCAAGAAACGTAGATGTAAAATGCGCCGTCAGGTTTAATGACGTCAAATTCTTTAATGGTGCTAAACATTTCAAAGGCAAGGTCGCGCCTAGCCCAGAAGATCTTACGCATATTTTCCACATCGGCGTTAGCGCTAGATAGCGCGGCAATTGCCGCCTTTTGCGCGATTGAATTGATATTTGACGTGCTTTGACCTTGAAGTTTTACAGCCGCCTTTGCAATTTGCGCGTTTGGTGCGGCAAAATAGCCCACGCGCCAGCCCGTCATTGAGACTGCCTTGCTAAAGCCGTTGATTGTAACCGTCCGCTCAAACATACCCTTTATGTTGGCAAAAGAGACAAAAGGGACGTCATAAACAAGCTTTTCGTAGATCTCATCGCTAAAAACGATTATATTCGTATCCGCTAGCACGCTTGCAAGATCTTCGTATTCTTCTTTTGTATAAACGGCTCCCGTTGGATTTGACGGCGAATTTAGCATTAAGATCTTGCTGCGCGGCGTGATTGCCGCCTTTAGCTCCTGCGCGGTTAGTTTAAATTTGTTTTCTTTTTTCGTCTCCACAAAAACGCATTTGCCGCCAAAAAACCCCGCCATTTCAGGGTAGCTAACCCAAGTTGGCGTTGGTATGATGACCTCATCGCCCGCGTCAAGTAGCACGGCAAACAAGTTAAAAAGCGAATGTTTTGCGCCGTTTGAAACAACGATGTTTTCTTTTTTATATGAAAGGGCGTTTTCGCGCAAGAGTTTGTCTGCGATTGCCTGCGTTAGATCTGGTATGCCGCCGACTGCCGTGTATTTTGTAAAGCCCGCGTTCATAGCGTCTATCGCCGCTTGCTTAATCACTTGTGGCGTGTCAAAATCTGGCTCGCCGGCTGAAAAGCTATACACCTTTTTGCCGCTGCTTGAGAGCTCGCGCGCTTTTTGCGTCATCGCTAGCGTCAATGACTCTTGCATTGATTGTATTCGTTTTGAAAGCATAGTTTTCCTTTTATTCTTCTTGGATAGAGCACCTAAGCGGGTAGCCGTTTTTCTTGGCTATGGAATGCACGTGCGCGACCTTGATCTCGGCTATTTCATAAGGATACGTCCCGCAAATTCCCCAGCCATTTTTGTGAATGCGCCCTGCGATTTCTTGCGCGGCGTTGCCGTCTTTGTGAAAAATTTGCTTCAAAATATCCACGACGAAATCCCACGCGGAGTAGTCGTCATTATGCATAATCACGTTGTATTTTCCGGGTATTTTAACCGGCGTATCTATGTCTTCACTGCGCTTGAATTCTTCCAAAGAAAGCCCCTTGAGGTAAGAATGGGCGAATTTTAAACAAAAATAGATAAATTTTTTAGCCGCCGCCTGATAAAATGCGCGCGTTTAAAAGGACCGGCGGTGCAGTATTTCTTTCTTTTTTCTCACGTTAGTTTTGTGCTTGTGCTTGGATTTTACGCAAGCCTTAACTTGCAATGGCATAACTACAAAATAGAGCGCGTCCTTTTCCACCACGCGCACGCGGCTTGGCATTTGCTGTATTTTATAATCCCCGTCTTGCTTTATTATGGTTTAAAAAACTTCTTTTGGCTCGCGTTTTACGTGCTGTATCTCCCCGCTATGTATATTTGGTATAGAAAAATGGATAAAAAGCTTGTATTCACGGCGCGGATCAAGCGGTTTTTTGCCCTGCTTTTGCTGGCTGTGCTCGTGCAAGATCTGCTCTGCTTTTTTGTGTATTCTTGCCCGTTTTTGGGCGTTATTTTTGCGCTTTTTGTCCCGCTTGGCGTTTCGTTTTTATACGAAGCAAACTTGCGGCGCCACTTCATCAAAAAAGCCGCGCGCAAAGTGCAAGGATCTAGCGTCAAGATTGTAGCCATCACGGCAAGCTACGGCAAAACAAGCATAAAGCATTACCTTTACGCGCTCCTAAAGGACAGCTTCAAAACGCAAATGACCCCACGTAGCGTGAATACGGACATCGGCATCGCAAAAGAAATCAACGAGCAGCTTTTGCCAGATACTGAGATCTTCATCGCCGAAGCGGGCGCGCGCTTGCGGGGGGATATTCTAAAGATCTCAGGGCTACTAAACCACCAATACGCAATCCTAGGCGAAGTTGGCGAGCAGCACATAGAATATTTTAAAACCCTTGACGCCGTGCGCGCTACCAAGCAAGAGATCTTGCGCTCAAACCGGCTTTTATTTACCCTAGCGCACGAGACAAGCCTTTTAGCGCCGGCTGAAAATTTGGTAATTTACTCAAAAGCCGTTAGTAATGTTTGCGCCACACTCGATGGCGTTTCTTGGGATCTTAGCGTGCGTGGGCGCAAGATCTCTTTGCGCGCGGGAGTTTTGGGCGCCTTTAACGCTTACAATATCTCCGCGGCGTTTTTAATGGCGCTTGAGCTTGGCGCAAACCTAGAAGATCTTGTGCAAAGGGTTGGCTCCCTAAAAGGCGTGGAGCACCGCTTGCAAAAAATGCCATCAGCGGATAAGCTCATTATTGATGATAGCTTTAACGGCAACCTAAAAGGTATGCTAGAAGCTTGCAGCCTTGCCGCGCTCCACAAAGGTAGAAAGGTTATCGTAACACCCGGCATTGTAGAAAGCGACGCCGCCGCTAATGAAACCTTTGCCATCAAGGTTAGCCAGATCTTTGACCTTGTCATCATCACAGGCAGCGCAAATATGGGGATCCTAAGCCGCCACATCGCACCGCAAAAGCGCATACGGCTTTACGATAAATCGCAGCTTGTAAAAACGCTCGCAAGCAAGACGCGCGTGGGGGATCTAATCCTTTTTGCAAACGACACGCCTACTTTTATGTAACTTGTGTAAAATTCGCCTTTTTAGGAGACGCAAATGCTAGCTTTTACTGTGATGGTGATACTTTTTGCCGCCCTTTTGGTGCAAAAAAGCATTAAGGTTGTTTCTCAAGCCGATGTGCTCGTGATTGAGCGGCTTGGCAAATTTCATAAAACGCTCACGGCGGGTTTTAACGTCATCATTCCGTTTATAGACCAAGTGCGCGAAACGCTGACGATAAAAGAGCAGATAGTAAATATCCCCAAGCAGCCCGTTATTACAAAAGATAACGTAAATATCACGGTCGATGGCATTGTTTTTGTCAAGGTGGAAGACGCGCGGGAAGCCACGTATAACGTAACGAACTTCAAATACGCCATTTCAAATCTTGCGATGACGACCCTTCGCGGCGAGATAGGCGGTATGGATCTTGACGATACTCTCTCGTCGCGCGACAAGCTAAATTCTAAGCTCCAGCTAGCGTTAGGATCTGCGGTGGATAACTGGGGCGTTAAGATTATGCGGGTGGAAATTTCTGAGATCTCCGTGCCGCTTGAGATTGAAAAGGCGATGAACCTTCAAATGAAAGCCGAGCGCGAAAAGCGGGCGATTGAGCTAAACGCCAAGGCAGAAAAGGAAGCGCTAATCCGCAAAGCAGAAGCGCTCAAGCAAGAAAAGGTGCTAGAAGCTGAAGCCATAGAGCGTATGGCAGACGCGAAAAAATACGAGCAAGAAGCCCTAGCAAGCGCGCAAGCAAAGGCAATGGAGATGATAAACACGGCGATAGAAAAGAACACAAAATCAGCCGAATTTATGCTCGCAAAGGAGCGTATTGCCGCCTTTAATGCGCTTGCGTCAAACACCGCAAGCCAAAAGGTCGTCGTGCCTTATGAAGCTAGTGAGCTAATCGGCTCGCTCTCCATAATTTCTGACTTCCTAACAAAAGAGCTCAAAAAATGACGCCCGTGCTTGAGCCTTTTTCCGGGCTTGTTTTAAGCGCGATAGGGCTTGCGTTTTTAGCGCTTGAAGTGTTTTTTGCGTCTTTTTATTTGCTTTGGTTTGGCTTTGGCTTTTTAGCAGTGGCGGCTCTTAGCGCGGGCGTTGTATTTGGCGACGGTATGTATCAAATCGCGCTTGCTACGGTGCTAGCGGTTGTTTTGCTACTTGCCTTTGCCAAGCGGCTTAGGGCGCTTCTTAAAAAAAGCGAGAAAGAAATAAAGGATGATTTTTTAAACGAGACGGGCAAGGGCGTCATCAAAGAAGGTATGGTGTTTTATAAAGGGACGCTTTGGCGGTTTGAGCCAACGCTAGCAGATCTAAAAGACGGCGACGAAGTTACCGTGCTAAAAACGCACAAAAGCGTAGCCACCATTGCTAAGCCTTAGCGCTAAGCAGCCGCGCCAAGATCTAACGGATTTTGCACCAAGCGCGAATTCAAAGCGCCCACTTGCTAGGATCTTGGCGTGCTTTACGTTTTTGCTCGTTAGCTTACTATCTCAATGCAAACACTTGCCCGCATAGATCCGCGCCAAGATCCAAGTGCGAATTCAAAGCGCCAGCCCGTTAGGTTCTTTGCACTCTTTACGTTTTTGCTCGTTAGCTTACTATCTCAATGCAAACGCACACGCCCGCACAGATCTTCGCCACGCACCCGCTGCACTAGATCTTTGCACCCCCTAAGATCCGCTAAGATCTTCGCCACGCAAACCGCGCGCAAATGCTTGGCTCTTTGCATATCTTAAGATCCGCACAAAATTTTAACACTGCTTACACACTCAACATTAAAGATCTTAGCCTTAGCGCGCACTGGGATCTGCGCTAGATCTTAGATCTAACTGTGCTAAAGCGGTTTGGATGATTTTTTAAAGCCAAGATAGGACAAGATCCAAACGATGGTAACGAAAATGGCGGCGTAATAAATTGCGCCGGGAATGTTAAAATCGCCTGCTTTTGCGTATGAATGCAAGCCGGCAAGGTAAAAATTGACGCCAAAGTAAGTCATCAAAATAGACGCAAAGGATAGAAAACTTGCGAGTGAAAAAACGTAAAGCGAGCCAAGCCGGGCTAGCCTAAGGTGCAAAATTATTGCGTAAATGATAATGCTAATGTAAGACCAAGTTTCTTTTGGATCCCAGCCCCAGTAGCGCCCCCAGCTCTCATTTGCCCACACCGCGCCTAAAAAATTCCCCACCACTAAAAGGCTTAAGCCAAGTATCACGGCGGCTTCGTTTATGCGGTTTAGGTGCAGCATTTGCCTTGCGCGCGTGCGTGTCCTGTGCGCCCCGGCGGCAAAAAGGCACAAATTGATAAAGCCCAGAAAAAAGCTAATGCCAAAAAAGCCGTAACTTGCCGTGATGACGCCCACGTGCAGGCTCAGCCACAGGGATCTTAGCACAGGGACAAGGTTTGTTATCGTCGGATCTATGGCGTTTAGGTGTGCGATAAACATAAAAACGCCCGCCATCAGGCTTGCCCCAGCCATTGCAAGCGCGGATTTTCTAAAAATAAGCCCGCCCGCTGCCGTCCAAAAAGCTATATAAACAATGCTTTCGTAGGTGTTTGAAAGCGGGGCAAAGCCAGAGATTGCGCCCCTAGCAACAATCGCCGCAAAATGCACAGCCAAAAAAGCCAAGAAAAGCCCGCCGCCAAAGGCATAAGCCAGCCCGTTTGTTTGCCGCCAAAAAACGCCTGATAGCCCATAAGCCAAGAAAAACGCGCCCAGCGCAAGGTATAGCCACGTAAGGCGCGAAAAGGCGTCTATTTTGTTGTAGAAAAGCTCTAGGGCAGTTTGGAAACGCCCAAGCGCGCCGCCTTGCAGCTCTTGATAATGCGCGATTTGCTCTAGTGCCACAGCCGCTCGCGCGTAATCTTGTGTAAAGCTAAGATCTAAGAGATCCTTAACGCGCCGCCTTAGATCCGCGCCTTGCTCTTCTTGCCAAAAGTCCTTAAAATTGCCCCATTTTGCGCTTTCTCCTGCGCCAAGCTTAAAGATCTTAAAAAAATACCCCGTGCTGATGAGATAAAAAATATTCAGCCGTTCGTTGATTTTTAAAAGCTCGTTTTCATATGTGCTGCGCTTTTGCGGCGGCGTTTTTTGCGCGCCTTGCATTGCCTGTAAAAGCTCTTTGTTACTAGCTAGCTCGGCAAAACTAAAGAGCTTTCTCTCCCCAAGCGCGCGCTTGCTACCCCCGCCAAGCATTTCCCGCACGCGCACGGACGCAACCTTAATTAGCGCAAGATCTTTTACCCCCGGCGCCTTTAGAAAAACGCCTAGAATTATTGCGTCGGCGCCTAGCCCTTGCACGGATTTTTGCCCGCTTAGCTTCCTAAGGATCTCGGTGTTTAGGGAGTTTAGCGTCTGGATATTCCCGCTTGGCATTTGCACGCTAAGCGCGCCAAAGCTTTTTGCAAGCGCGGCAAAATCCTTTGAGCTAGGATCTAGCGCAAACAGCGGGTGGTGGATAGCTGGCAAAACGCCTAGCAGCACCAAAGCGGCGGCTTGTTTGTTTATTTGGCGCAGGAGTTTTCTAAGCCTTGAGTTTTTGTTTGCTAGCGCTAACGCCAAGAACAAAAAAAGTGTTGCGTAGCCTAAATAGGTGGCGTAAATGCCCGGATCTTTAGCCACGCCTAGCGTTACTGCGCCCTCCGTAAATGAGCTTTGGAAGAATTTGTAGCCCCTGTAATTAAGCGGTTTGTTGATTAAGATCTCGTGGCTGGAGCTTTTGCCGGCGTCTGTTATGCGAACAATACTTGAGTAATCAGACGCAAAGTCGCTCGCGTCATAATAAATTACTTTAAATTTTTCAAGCTTGACGTCAAAGGGTAGCAAAAACTGCTCGCTAGAACCCGCACTAACGATGCGCGAAGTTTGCCCTTGCGCTAAGATAAGCGTGCCATCAAGCCCAAAATACCTTGTGATCCCAGCGCCCGTTAAAATAAGGACAAAGCTTAGATGAAACAAAAAAACCGCGCCCTTTTTAGCCCGCGCGAACACAAGCACCAAATTAAGCGCCGCAAGGGCTAGTAGGCATTCATACCAAAACGCGCCGTAAAAGTAATTTCTTGCCACGCCGGCGCCGTAAAAGGCTTCCACAAACGTTGCCGCCGCCGCCCCAAGCGCTAAAGCAATCAAAATAACCCCGCCAAACTTTAGCGAACTAAAAACGCGGTAGGCTTTGTTAATTGCTTTTCTCATACACTCCCCTTAGGCTTTTTGGCTTAGATCTAGCCGGGAGTAGCCCCCCGGCTTGGCGCTTATTTTTTATCAAAATAAGAAGATCTTTTGTCTATGTTTTCCCTAGCCTTTGGATCTAGCAGCCCTTTTTCTATGGCGTTTTTATGCCATTCTTTTTCCAGCGTTTCTTTAAAATGCATTTTTTCCGCTACGAACTTTTTGTAATCCACGCCCGCTAGCGTTTGCGCCTTTTCTTTTGTAGAAAAATCGGGCGCTATGTATTTGCTAACGCCGTGCGCGGCAAGGACGCCAACTAATTTTATTCTTGCTTGTTGGGCTATGTCGTTTGCAGAGGCTAACACTCTAAGCGTTTCTTCTGGAGCGTGGAAAAACGCGCCGTGGCTTGCAATGGAGTAATCCCACCGCCAGCTTGCGTGCCTTAGATCTAGCAAGATCTCTTGCATTTCCTTTTCGCTCGCGCCCACTTCCCACGCCTTTGCCGCTTCTAAATGCGCCTTGGCAAGGTTATCCATCGTGATTGTGTTTAGGTATTCTTTGCGTTGATACTTCGTTTTTACGATGCCTTTTAGCTTTTCTTCGCTCTCTCTGTGGCAGGTCATACAGCTTCTATCCATCGTCTCAAGCGGGCTTTGGATCTGGTGATCTGTGAATTTCACCGCGCCTTCTTGCGTGTATGGCATATGGCAATCCGCGCAAGATACGCCCTTTTGATAGTGAATGCCCGTGCTTGCCGTCTCGTATCCGGGGTGTTGCGCTTTTAGCATAGGCGCGCGTGAGAGCTTGTGCGTCCAGTCTGTGAAATTGATGTCGTCGTAATATTTTTCCATATCTTCAGGCGTGAGCCCGTTTTTCCAAGGGAAGGTAACAACTTGCGCCGTTTTGCCATCAGCGGTAGGCGTTTTGTGGAAGTAATATTCAGAGTGGCATTGCGCGCACACAAGGCTTCTTTTTTCTTGAAAACTAGCTTCAGCAAAGCTTGGTCGTCCAGCGGCTTTTAGCCCCTTATCCAGCCAAGGAATGCTAGCTTCTAGCTCCATTGTTTCGTTATTATGACAGTTAGCGCAACCTATTGGGTTTTCTATTTCGCCGCCGTATTTAGCCCATTTACCGGTGAAAAACTCCATTTCGCCATCGCGTTTTATTAGGCGCGGCACATCGGGCGATTTGCAAGCCCAGCAAGCAGTCGGCAGCGGCCCTGTGTTTTTGTCCGTTGGAGCGCCTGTTCTTAGCGTGTTTATGTTGTCTTGGATAGCGTAAAAATGCCCGCGCGGCGCGTTGTAATCCTTTGAAAACGGGTAGCCAGCCCAAAGCACGGCAAGCTGCGGCTTTTCTTTTATTTGATCGACGACCTTGTCGCTTTGCCTTGTGTTTCTCCACGAGCCGTATTCGCGCGGATAATACTTCGCCCATTCTTCGTTTTTTGCCTTGACGGCTTCAGGGATCACAGGCGCGGCGTTAATCTCTTGCCTTTGCTTTTCTTTGGCGTCTATGTTGTTTGCCAAAAGCACCATAAAAGTAATGCCCGCCACCAAACCCGGAATTAAAATTTTGTATTTCATTTTTTGCCTTTTTGTGATTTATTTAAGTTCTTTAACGCCCAAATTATTAGGCGCGCTTGTTAGGGATCTAACCTTGCCGTGCGGGACGCTCTTGTGGCATTCCCAGCACTTCCTGCCGCTTGCATAGTTAGGATCTTGGAAATTGTGGTTTGCGTCATTGCTCGCGACGAGCTTTGAAACAATCGTTTTGTGGCAACTAACGCAATTTTCTTGAACTCTTCTTGCCCCGTCTTCGCTGATTTTTATCGCGTGATTGTAGGTATCAAACGTGAAGGCAACACTGTGATTGTAGCCGTCTCTTGCCTTTGCTGTGTATTTACCGATGAAACTATCGCGCGGCAAATGGCATTCAATGCAAAGCACGTCTTTGTGCGAGCTGTGCTGCCAAGTGGCGTATTGCGGATTCATAACGTGGCAATTTATGCACGCCTTTGGATCGCTTGAGAGATAAGAAAGCGCTTTGGATTTATAAAGCAAAAACGCAAAAAGCCCTATCGCTACAAGGGCTAGCATAACAAACACTTTAAACGCCATCGTAGTTTTCAAGTAACCTCCTTTGAAAATTTTATTATCATTTTAGGCAAGTTCAAAAAGCAATCTATTGACACGGATCAAGCGGAGTTTTTTAGTCTTTTTTGTTCTATCATTTATCAAGATCTGTAGCTAGGATCTAGCACGGATTTGCCTAAGATCTTAGCCGCTGCTGGATCCGCGCAAGATCTAGCCTGAGATCTAGCGCAAGTCCGGCGCAAGATCTGCCGCAAGTCCGCCGCTTTATACAAAAACGCTAAACTCACATTCATAAAGGATTGCGATGAAATACGTAGTTTTTGTTTTTGTGCTTTTGATCCTTAGCGGTTGTAGCGCCCCGCAAAGGATCTGGGATAAATCATCTCACGCAAAGCTAATTGAAAATGTGCGCTTAGAAGAGATCGCGCGCGTAAAGGACACAAACCAAACGCTCATCAAGAGTGGTTCTAGTTTTTACGTAGCAGATCCTAGGGTTTTTATCATCTTAAAAAATAAAGAAGCCATTGATGACGGCACGATTAAAATCGTTGCCGACAAAAAGGGCGATACCGCTTTTGAGCTTATGTTATGATCTAGACAAAACAGCAGACGATGAAGCACAGATCCGCAAGAACTTATCAAGCGGTCTCTATGGATCCGACCTATACAGCTCCCAATACCCAAGACCCACGTATGTTACTTTTAAGGCGCAAAGGCATTCCGTGGGAGAGAGCTTACCGCTTACAATAGACACGCAAGAATTTGATAAACCAGCAAAAGCTGATGTTATTCGCGAGCTGCCATTGTTTATGAGAGTGCCGCACGCGGCGGCTTTGGCTATTACTTATTCTGTTAAGCTTGTGCTGTATGGCGCGTTTGTTATTTTTGTGCTGACTGCATTATATTTGGATGATTTTATAAACCACATAGAATAAGGCGCCGCTTTAGAAAAAAGTTTGTAAAATGCCCGCGTGATAAAAATTTCTAATCTAAACAAATCATTTAACGGCGCGAGAGTTTTAGACGGCATTAGCTTTAGCGTCGCGCCGCGTGAAATTTTTGCAATCGTCGGGCATAGCGGCGCGGGCAAAAGCACGTTGCTAAGGTGCATAAACGCGCTTGAGAGCTACGATGGCGGCACGCTAGAAGTCTTTGGCAAGGATCTTAGGGCGCAAAAGGGCGCGCAAATACGCGAGCTTAGAAAAAACATCGGTATGATCTTCCAGCATTTTGCGCTAATGAGCCGTAAAACTGCATTCCAAAACATCGCCGCCCCGCTTAAGATCTGGGGGCAAACTAGCGCGCAAATTGAAAAACGAGTAGGCGAACTTCTTGAAATCGTCGGGCTTAGTGACAAAAAAAACGCCTACCCAGCTGAGCTAAGCGGCGGGCAAAAGCAACGCGTGGCAATCGCTAGGGCGCTAGCTCTTAGCCCCAAGATCTTGCTAAGCGACGAAGCCACCAGTGCGCTTGACCCAAACATCACAAAATCAATCCTTGAGCTGCTGCTAAAAATCAACAAAGATCTCGGCATTAGCATTGTGCTTGTTACGCACGAAATGGAAGTCGTCAAAAGCATTGCAAACCGCGCCGTGCTCCTTGAAAAGGGCAAAATAGTAAAGCAGGGCAAGATAGAAGATCTGTTCTTAAAGCCCGATGAAAAAATGAAAGAATTCCTTGCCGCAGAAGAGATCTTGCCGCCGGGGCTAAACATACGGCTATTTTTTCCAAAGGAAGTCGCGCAAAAAAGCATTATAACGCATATGGCTAGGACGCTCGATGTAGATTTTAACATCGTTTGGGGCAAGCTAGAAAGACTGAATGAAAACGTCTTAGGTTCGCTTGTTATCAACGTGCTGCCAGAGTACAGCGCCAAGATCTTAGCCTACCTAAAGCAAAGCGGCGTCATTTGGGAGGTGGCTGATGTTTGATTTGCTTTTAAACGCGACACTTGAAACCTTGTATATGTCCTTTGTTTCTACGTTTTTGGCGTTTTTTATAGGGCTTGTTTTTGCCGTGCTACTCATCGTTACGGCTAAAGACGGGCTAGCACCCGCACCCGCTATTTACCGCGCGCTAGATCTCATCGTAAATACCCTGCGATCTTTTCCGTTTATTATTCTTATCATCGTGCTTTTTCCGCTCACAAAGCTAATCGTCGGCAAATACATCGGCACCACAGCGGCAATTGTGCCCCTAACCATCGGCGCCGCGCCTTTTATCGCAAGGCTGATTGAAAGCGCGTTTAGAGAAGTTGATAAAGGCGTCATAGAAGCGGCAAGATCCTTTGGCGCCACAAACGCACAGATAATTTTTAGGGTCATTTTGCCCGAGAGCTTGCCGGGGATAATCTCTAGCATTACGCTGACGCTCATCGTCGTCATCGGCTTTTCCGCAATGGCGGGCGCCGTTGGCGGCGGGGGGCTTGGCGCGGTGGCGATAAACTACGGCTACAACGGTTTCAAGCCAGACGTCCTAGCCTACACGGTAATAATTTTGACCCTTTTAGTGCAAATTTTTCAGTTTGCGGGCGATTTTGCGTATAAATTAACAAAAAAATAAACCTAAAGGATTAATATGAAGTCTTTTTTCAAGGCCATTTTGGCGGTTTTTGCGGTATTTGCAAGCGCACACGCTGCCGGCGGCGTCATCAAAGTAGGTGCAACGCCCGTGCCGCACGCGCAAATTTTGGAGTTTGCAAAGCCCCTGCTTGCAAAGGAGGGCTACAGCCTTAAGATCGTTATTTTTAACGATTACGTGATACCAAACCTATCCGTTAGCGACGGCGAGCTAGACGCCAACTTTTTCCAGCACCTGCCCTACCTAAACGATTTTAACCGTAACAAAGGCACGGATCTTGTCAAGACGATAGCCGTGCATCTTGAGCCAATGGGCGTGTATTCAAAAAAGCTAAAGGATCTTAAGAGTTTGCCCACCGGCGCTAGCGTTTCTTTGCCAAATGACCCAACGAACGAAAGCCGCGCCTTTGACGTGCTGGCAAAAGAAGGGCTAGTGGAGCTAAAGGGCGCAACGCTTAAAACCCCGCTAGATGTTACAAAAAATGAGAAAAAGCTTAAGTTTAAAGAGCTTGACGCTGCGCAACTACCCCGCACGCTTGATGACGTTGAAATATCCGTAATCAACACAAACTTTGCGCTAAATGCTGGGCTTTCGCCACTCAAAGACGCGCTGGCAATAGAAAGCAAGGATAGCCCCTACGCAAACATCATCGCCGTAAAAAAGGGCAATGAAACAAGCGCAAAGATCAAGGCGCTAAACAAGGTTTTAACTTCCGATGAGGTCAGAAAATTTATCCTAGAAAACTACAAAGGCGCAATTATCCCCGCGTTTTAAGTTTACAAATCTCACGCTAGGATCTTTGGCGCGCTTAGCCCAAGATCCTAACTGCTTAAACTTTTCTTGCAGATCTTAACTACCCTTGCGCAAACGGGGGCGAAGTTTCAAAAAGTTTTTGTAAAATTTTTAATCAAAAACATAAGGAGAACAATGACAGAGTTACTAAACTTCCGCTACAAGAAGGTTGCTGAGAATAAGGCGAATTTCTTTCATAATCTGCTCGCAGGTTTTCAAGTTTTGTTCGTTGCCTTTGGCTCTTTGGTTTTGGTGCCCGTAATTACGGGGCTTAGCCCTAGCGTTGCGCTTTTTGCGGCGGGGCTTGGGACGCTCGTTTTTCAGCTCGTTACGAAAAGAACAGTCCCGATTTTTTTGGCGTCTAGCTTTGCTTTCATCGCGCCTATTATTTACGGTTTGCAAACTTGGGGTATGTCCGCTACGATGGGCGGGCTTATGGCTGCTGGGTTTTTTTACGTGCTGCTTAGCTTTGCGGTTAAAAAATTCGGCATAGGTTTTATCGATAGATTTTTTCCGCCAATCGTTGTGGGGCCTGTCGTTATGGTTATAGGGCTTGGGCTTGCGCCCGTTGCTGTGAATATGGCGATGGGAAAAACAGGCGACGGCGCGGCGGTGCTTGTGGATTATAAATTTGCCATCATTGTTTCTATGGTTTCGCTTCTTACGACGCTGCTTGTTTCTATTTTTGCCAAGGGAATCTTCAAGCTGCTTCCGATTGTAAGCGCTATCGTCGTGGGCTTTGGCGTTTCCCTTGCGCTTGGGATTGTGAATTTTAAGCCCCTTTTAGACGCGGCGTGGTTTGCCATTCCGCCTTTTAGCCTGCCTAGTTTTAACTGGCAAGCGGTGCTTTTTATGCTGCCCGTTGCGCTAGCACCGGCAATCGAGCATATAGGCGATATTTTGACGATTAGCTCCGTTACTGGCAAAAATTATATGAAAGATCCCGGCTTGCATAAGACCTTGCTAGGAGACGGCTTAGCCACAACCGCCGCTAGCGCGCTTGGCGGACCGCCCAATACAACGTATTCTGAAGTTACCGGTGCGGTTGTGCTTACAAAAAACTTTAACCCGGTTATTATGACCTGGGGCGCGATTTTTGCAATCATCCTTGCCTTTGTAGAAAAGCTCGGCGTTTTTTTGCAAACCATACCAACGCCTGTGATGGGCGGGATCTTGATAATTCTCTTTGGCTCGATAGCCGTCATCGGGCTTAACACGCTTGTGAAATCCGGGCTAGATCTAACAGAGGCTAGAAACCTAGTGATAATCTCTGTTATCTTAGTTTTTGGCATAGGCGGTATGGCATTTGGTAGCACGGAAATGACGTTAAAGGGCGTTGGGCTTTGCGCCGTTAGCGGCGTGATTTTAAACGCATTAATACCAATCAAAAAGGAACAAAATGAATAGCGAACTCTTTTTTAACAAAGAGGCTAGGGTCGATGAGCAGGTGTTTTTAAAGGTAAAAAACGAATACACATCAAAGACCGTTGGGTATTACTCGCTCCCGTTTGAGCAGGAGTTACAGCTAGATGAGATTGAACGTCTAGCTAGCGCTGGCAAAGAGCTACAAAGCGTTGTGGTGATAGGCATTGGCGGTTCATCGCTTGGCGCAAAGGCAATAGACAGGCTCCTAAAACACAAAAGAGCGTCAAAAACAAAGCTCCTATTTTTAGAAAATTCAGATCCGGTGGAGCTTGAAGAGACGCTAAAAGAGATAGATCTAGCGCGCGCAAACTTCATTGTTACGTCAAAATCTGGCTCGACGATAGAGACGCTTTCTATTTTTAAATACATAATCTCGCTTTATGGCGGCATCAAAGCGTGCGCTGACAAGACTTACGTGGTAACGGATCTTGGCTCAAACCTAGACCGCTTTGCCGCCAAGCACGGCATAAAGGCGTTTCATATTTATCCAAACGTCGGCGGGCGCTTCTCGGTTCTAAGCGTCGTGGGGCTTTTGCCCCTTGCGCTTGCGGGCTATGACGTGCGCGCGCTCCTTGCGGGGGCTAGATCTTTGGCGGAAGATTTTTTCAGCGGTAGTGACCGCCACGAGCTACTAAAAAAAGCGGCGTTTTTAGCCAGCGCAAAGGAAAAAATAAGCGTTTTGTTTGCATACGGCAACGAGTTTAGCGAATTTACGAAGTGGTTCGTTCAGCTTTGGGGTGAGTCGCTTGGTAAAATAAATGAAAGCGGGGATTTCGTGGGCTTGACGCCGATTGGGATCATCGGATCCATCGACCAGCACTCGTTTTTGCAGCTTATAATGGAAGGCCCGCGTGACAAAACCGTTACGTTTATTAAGGTTAAAGATCTTGGCTCAGACGCCAAAGTGCCCGAGATTAGCCTTGATTTTTTAGAAAAAACGGACTTTGCAAACGGCAAAAAATTCAACGAACTTCTAAGCGCGCAATGCGACGCGACACAAGAAGCGCTTAGATCTGTGGGCGTGAATACGGATTTAATCGAGCTTGAGCGCCTAGACGAGCGCACCGCGGGCTATTTGATTTACTATTACGAGCTTTTGACGTCCCTTGTTGGCGCGCATATGAAGATAAATACATACAATCAGCCGGGTGTGGAGCTTGGCAAGAAGATCTTAGAAAAACGCTTTGCCTAGCCAGGCGCGCTAGGCTATGGGGGCTGGCGGTGAGCGAGCACGCAAGTCTAGCACCAGCAGATCTCCCCTAGCCTAAGCAAAGGCTTAGCCAATGCTTGCTAGGCGCGTAAAGACAAGCGCGCTTGGCAAGAAGATCTTGTAAATTTGCCAGCGCCCTTGTTTTAACGGCGCTTGTTTGATGCTGTTTGGACGTATCCGCGCCACCACTCTCGACTATTTCGCTATGTTTTACGCACCGCCACTCGCGTTTATAATTTGCACTATTTGCTTGGCGCTTATGTTTGATTTGCTAGTGCTGGCGCTTGTATCTGCTCTGGTGCCCAAACGCCCTACGCCTAGAACCCACGCACCATACGCTCACACCCAGCCCCCACCGTGCCACCACTTTTAACTATTCTACTAGGTTTTAACACATTTACTCGCGTTTATAATTTGCGCTGCATAATAACTAACTTTTATTATTTAAAGAATTTCTTGAGTATTTTTTATCTCCACATTCACAAACAACACGCACTCAGAATAAGCATAGGTTAAGATCTTTAGCGCGCCAAAGATCCAAACCACTACCACATAGCTGCTCCTAGATCTTAGCCACCGCGTGCAAA
>CAUTXO010000033.1:0-16984 GCA_963542625.1 uncultured Helicobacteraceae bacterium
CCACAGCGGCGATTGTGTTTGCCGTTGGCACATTCATAACGACTATCCCGCGTTTGCTGCAAGCGTCAATATTGATGTTATCAACACCAACGCCGGCTCTGATAATAAACTTTAGATTGTTTGTTTTGGCTAAAAACGCTTCATCGACGGGCGTGGAGCTCCGCGTTATAATCAGATCCGCGTCGCTAACAAAATCGCCCAGCCTATCCTTTGGCTCATCGTATGCCACGACAAGATCTATGTCTTTATCGTTTCGTAATATTTCAATCCCATCATTATGGATATGATCGCACACAACAACCTTATTATTTTTCATCGTATAAATTTTCCTTTATTTGAAATGATTCGCTGTAACTGCCGTTAATGTCGTAGTCTTCTAAAATTTTGTATATTTTCTCGGCTTTGATCTTTTGCTCCAAATTCACAAAAACATCATAGCCCGCGCTCGTTTGTTTGAGATCGTATGTAACGTTTTCATCTTCTAGCACCTGCTTTATGCAAGAAAATTCAAACTTATCCTTATCCTTATACGCCAAAGAATAAATAATAATTTTTGCAAACAAAGGATCCAAGAGATCCCAGCTAAGCTCGTATTCATCGGCTATAAGGCTTGTTTGCGTTTTTATTTTGTTTATAACTTTGATTGCGTAATTCTCGGAGATGTTTAGATCTTGCGGCTTTATGACGTAAGCCGCTTCAAGTGGTGGCGTATTTATCTTGTCTGACAAAACTATCTTGACGGCAAAAAAAACAGCCGCCAAGAGCAAACTCACAGAAAAGATAAATACAAACCTTGTCACCTTTTATTTTTTAAGGCATTAAACGCGTCTTTAAAGGCGTCGTTTCCCTTCTCCTCGTGATTGATTTTGTCTAGGATCTCTCTTTCTTGCTTTCTTGCAAGCTTTCTAATGGATAGGCGCATTCTGTTTTTTTCTTTATCAACGGACAAAATAACAGATTCTATTTTCTCGCCAAGCGTTAGTTCTTCTAACTTTTTGTTTCCAAGATCTTCGGCTCTAATCAAACCATCTACGCTCTCGTCAAGCCTTACAAACACGCCAAAATCTTTAATATCCACAATCTCGCCGACGACGACATCGCCTATACCCCTTGAAGAAACATAGATCTCCATCGGGCTTTTTTCTAGTCTTTTCACACTAAAAGAAACACGCTCTTTGTCTCTTTCAATGCTGGCTAAAACAAGCTCGACTTCATCGCCTATATTGTAAGTGTTCTTTGCGTTCTTGGCTTTATCCCAAGAGATCTCTTCATTTTTAATTAAGCCGTCGATGTTTCCAACTCTCACAAAGCAGCCAAAGTCTTTAATGGAGATGATCTTGCCCTTTAAAAGGTCGCCAACCTTATGCGTTTTTGCAAACTCATCAAAAGGTTTTGGCTGAAGTTTTTTCAAGCTCACGCGCAGGCGTTGCGATTTAGGATCAAGCTCTATAACTTCAACGTCTATTTCTTGATCTAACTTCAAAAGATCGCTTGGGTGTGCTATGTCTTTATCCCAAGAAATTTCAGAAATATGCAAAAAGCCCTCTATCTCGTTTCCAAGATCCACAAAAGCGCCGTATTTTTCCATATTCGTAACATAAACTTTCACGGTATCGCCGACTTCAAGCTCATCGGCAATCGTATCCCAAGGATTTGGATTAACAGCTTTCATAGAAAGGGATAAGCGCTTTTTCTCCGCGTCGTATTTTAAGATCTTTACTTCTATTTTTTGCCCTACTTGGAAAATGCTAACGGGATTAACAGGCCCCTTGTAGCTAATCTCTGTGTAATGCACCAAGCCCTCAACGCCTTCAATCTCCACAAAAACGCCGTAACTTTTAACGGATTTAATCTCCGTTTCATACACTTTGTCTTTATTTTCTTCATCAAGCAGCTTGGATACGGCTTCTTTTTTCTTTTTTCTATTTTCGTTGAGATAAGATTTGCGCGACAAAACTATCGAACCCTTGTCTTCTTCTACCTTAAACACCTTAGCTTCAATAGTCTTATTGATGTAATTCGTCTTCGGCTTAAAGCCCGCAAGAGATGACGGCAAAAACATATCAATTCCATCAACATCAACCATAAAGCCGCCGTTATTTTTCTTAGTAACAACGCCTCTTACCACTCTATCTTTTAAGGTGTCTTTGTTTTCTTCAATAAACTGCTTTGTTTTTGTCCGCTTGATTGCTTTTTTATAAGATATTTTCGGCTTTTCTGTCGTCGTGCCGGTTATTAGCACAGAGATCGTATCGCCTTTTTTAAAAAGCAACTTACCGTCTTTGTCCGTTATCTCATCTAGCCCTAGCCTACCCTCGCACTTCATACCAACATCGACCATAACGGATTCGTTATCAATCGATACTATCTTGCCATCTACAAGCTCGCCGTCTCCTTCAACATCTTCTTTTTTTTCACCCTCATTAAACCAAGATGTAAATACCTCCTCTTCATCTCCATCTAGCTTAATATTAAGCACCTCTTTATCCATTTGCCTAAACCTTTGAAAAAATTTTTTAATTGTAGTTAAATTTGCCTTATGGATCTAGCCACCGCGTCTATTATCCAATCGGGTGTAGAGGCTCCGGCGCTAATGCCACAAAGCTTTTTGCCGCTAAACCAAGACAGATCCAAGTCCGTTTCATCTTCCACCAAATAACTATCCGCGCAATGTTTTTGCGCGATTGTTAAAAGCTGCTTTGTGTTCGATGAATTTTTGCCGCCTACGATGATGACGATATCCACTTTGCGCGCAAGCTCATCAATGGCTTCTTGATTTTCAAACGTAGCATTGCAAATGGTGTTAAAGATCCGCACTTCGCGGTAATTTCTAATCAAATAATCCGCGATTTTTGAAAAATTTTCTACCTTTTTTGTCGTTTGAGAAATGAGCGCAACCTTAGCCCTGAGCTTTAAATCCCTTAGATCTTCTTCACTACTAACCACAAATGCACTCGTGGCATAGCTTTTCACGCCCCGCACTTCTGGGTGCGTCTCATCGCCAAAGATGACAATATCATAGCCCTCAAGGCTCATTTTTGCCGTGATCTCTTGCGGCTTGGTAACAAAGGGGCAGGTCGCGTCAATGAAATTAAACTTGTTTTTTTGCAAGTATTCTTTCTTTTCCTTTTCTATTCCGTGCGTTCTGATGATGACTTTTTGCCCCTTTAGCTTGGCAAGATCTTCTTCAATGCCGACGTTAAAATCCGCTTTCAAGCGGTTCGTTTCTTTTGGATTGTGTATCAAAGGTCCTAGCGTAAAGGAGTTTTTGTTTGCTTCAGCAAGCTTAATGGCGCGCTTAACGCCAAAGCAAAAGCCGTATTTTTCCGCCAAGATCACTTCCATATAATATTGCCCCCAAGATCTTGCAAGATCTTAAAAAACGTTGGAAAGGACGTTTTGAAGCTCGTTTCATCATCAATGCTAAGCCCTGGCGTGTAAAACCCGGCAATGGCAAAGCTCATCACGATCCTATGGTCGCCATAAGATCTCACATCGCCCGCGCTAAATTCGCCACCCGTTACGCTAAAGCCGTCTGCGCTAGCGCTAGCGCTAATGCCGCAAGCGTTTAGGTTGGAGACAATCGCCGCAATTCTGTCGCTTTCTTTTACTCTTAGCTCGGCGGCGTTTTTAACGGTGCTTTTCCCTTTTGCAAAGGCAAAGGCAACCGCAAGCGCTGGAATCTCATCGATAAGCCAAGAAATATCATCCTCTACGCAAACGCCGGACAAATCCGCGCCGCAAACGGTAATGTCGCCAATTGGCTCAACAAAGCCCGCGCGCTCATCGTAAGTTATCTTTGCGCCCATTGCTTCTAAGATCTCAAAAGCTTTTATGCGCGTTTTATTTAGGCTAACGCCGGCTAGCTTTACTTTGGCGCCTGGTTTTACCGCCGCTAGCACGGCAAAGAAAAACGCCGACGAAGGATCTGCTGGTATTGTTATATCCAAAGGCTTTAGTGGCACGGCTAGCGGGGTTATTTTTATCTTTTCCCCAAGATCTAGCCCCGCGCCCATCGCTAGGAGCATTCGCTCTGTGTGATCGCGGCTAAGGCTAGGCTCTTTAAAGTAGCAAACGCCATTAGCAAAAAGCCCGGCAAGAATAAGGCAAGTTTTAACCTGCGCGGACGAAACGGAGCTTTCATAATCAAAGCCCGCAAGATCCGCGCCACGTATGACAATCGGCGCAAGGTTATTGCCCTGCCTTGCTTTTATGTCCGCGCCGATGGCGTTTAGCGGCTCTATCACGCGCTTCATCGGTCTTGCATTTAAATATTCATCGCCGCTTAGCACAAACTGCCCGCGCGCGCTGGCTAAAAGCCCGCAAAATATACGCATCGACGTGCCCGAATTTCCACAATAAAGCACATCCGCTGGCTCAGAAATAACGCTTGGCGGGGTAATGTTTAGCACGCCATCTTCACAAGAAACGCGCGCGCCTAGCTTTTGCACAATTTCCAAAGAATGCAGGCAATCCTGCGAGCGCAAAAAATTGCGCGCGTGCGATGGCTTGTTGCTAAGCAAGGAAAAAATCGCAAAACGATGAGAAATAGACTTATCGCCCGGCAAATTGCTTATCGTGGCATCTACGCTCTCCGCGCTTTTACCAAAGGTTATCATCTAAGCTCTGCCTTAAATTCCGCCCGCAAAAGCTCAACGACCCTATTCACAGACGCGTTTATCTCTTCTTCTTCAAGCGTGCTTTCAAAGGACTGCAAAATGAGCCTAATGGTAAGGCTTTTTGAGTTTTTTAGGCTCGCGTCTTTATACGTTGCCACTGGCGAAAAGCTCGTTAAATACTTCACGTTTTGCACTTGCAAAAAGGCTTTTATCTCAGAATACGCAATCTCGTCCGCAACAACCAAACTAAGATCTCTTTTAACGGCTTGGTATTTTGAATGCGGCGCGGCTTTAAACGCCCTTGGCGCTAACGCTTTTAGATCCACTTCGCACAAAAACACAGGCGGGAGCTCAAGATCTGCGCGCACTTGCGGGCTTAGTTTATACGCGCCGCCTGCTTCCTTGCCGGCAATCATTATCTTTGCGCTTTGCCCAGCTTGCTCTATGGCGCGGGGCGTTTTGTTTTCTACCAAATCAAAATCGCCGATGATCCCAAGCAACTTGGCGGTAAATGACGCAAAATCTTCGTCCTTGCTGCAAGACAAAACCGCTAGGCGCTTTTCATTTTCGCCGCTTGCGGTAAAAACATCGCCAAGCTCAAAGAGCAAAACGCTTTCTTTTTGCTTGTTTAGGTTGAGCCGGCAAACGTCAAGCAAGCCAAGCGCTAAGGTCGTTCGCAAGGTGTTTAGCTCAGACGTTATAGGGTTTAGCAAATCGCTAGCTTCATTAACGGTGGCAAAGCCGTATTTAACAAGCCGCGCCCTGTCCGCAAAGGCAAAGGTTACGCACTCGCTAGCCCCGCGCGCTTGCGCCTTTCTTGCTATGGATCTTTGGAGTTTATACGCCGCGTAGGCTACGTCAGCATTTCTAATCTCCACTAGATCTAAGGGCTTTTCTGGCAAATTATCAATGCCGCGCATTCGCAAAACTTCTTCTGCTAGATCCCACGCGGTGGCAACGTCGCTTCTAAATTCTGGAATATTCACGCGCAAGAAGTTCTGCTCAGGCAAAGCCAGCACTTCAAAGCCTAGCGCGCGCAAGATCTCTGTGATTTTGTTTTGCCCGATGTCCTCGCCTATTATTTTAGAAATTTCATCAATGCAAAGCTCGACGGATCTTTGACCCGCGCGGTAATCGTTGCCTATGTTTTCATTGTAAAGGTAAAAGCCATCAGAGCTTGCCGCCGCTTCTTTTTGCACGTAATTTATGCCTAGGAGCAAATCGGGCTCGCTCCCGCGTGAAGTGTTGTAATAATACGGGCTCGTTTTTAATCTCTTGCTATGCACCGCGCTGCAAAGCTTTTTTGGATCTTCATAGCTTGCTTTGACGACTATTTCTCTTGAGTTTTCATTAAAAGCTGAATACGAGCGGATCCCGTTTTGCGCTAGGATCTTGTCGTTTGCGTAGCACACGTCTATTCCGTCTTCTTTTTTCAAGGCTAGCTGAACTTTTTGCGTTGCGTCACACTCAAGGGCGTCAAAAACCACGCCCGTTGCAAGGCTTGCGTATTTGATGAGCCCGTCGATGGCGTTTGAATACTCCTGCCCTGATAGCGCCAAACGCAAGCGGTGCTTTAGTGACACCCCAAAGCAAGACGCCGTCATCAGCGTAAAAAGGTTTTTTGACGTTATATCGTTTGAAGTTTTCAAAGCTAGCACCCGGCCTATCCCCATTGACGATGAATGCTTCTCCTGCACGCTAAGATCCCTTGCCTTAAGCGCCAAGCCAAGCGCCGCGCCAAGCTCACGCGCCATACCATAAATACTTAAGCAATCGCCGCGGTTTGGCGTGAGCTCTACTTCTATCATCTCATCAAAAAGCACGCCGTAAGATCTTAGCTCCTTGCCTAAAACCAGCTTGCCAATGCTCTCGTCAAGCTCTAAGATCCCATCATTTAGCTTTGGCAAGCCAAGCTCAGCGCTTGAGCAAATCATACCGTTGCTTTCTACGCCCCTAAGCTTAGCGGGCTTAATTTCTAAGCCGTCCGGTAGCACCGCGCCCACAAGGCTAACCGCCACAAACTGCCCCGCCGCCACGTTTTTTGCCCCGCATACGATCTGTAAGGTCTGGCTCCCCACATCAACCAAACAAACGGACAGTTTATCCGCGTCAGGGTGCGCCTGCTTTGATTTCACAAAGCCCACGACCACGTTTTTATCCACGTCGTATTTTTTCTGCGCGGCGACTTCGTGCCCGATGGCATTAAGCCGCGCCACAATTTGCGCCGCACTAAGCACACTCACGTCCAAAAACTCCTGCAACCATTCTTTTAAAATTATCATTTTGCCCTCTAACTAAATTGTCCTAATAGATCTAAGTCGCACTCAAACAGCGCACGCAAGTCGGAGATCCCAAATTTTAACATCGCAAAGCGCTCCACGCCAAGCCCAAAGGCATAGCCGCTTTTTTTCTCGTAGCCAACCGCCTTAAATACATTAGGATCTACCACGCCACAGCCAAGAACTTCTAACCAACCCGTATGAGAACACACACGGCAGCCATCGCCGTGGCAAAAAATACAGCTAATGTCCGCTTCGGCGCTTGGCTCGGTGAATGGGAAAAAGCTCGGGCGGAAGCGCACGCGCACGTCGCCAAAGAAATGCCGCAAAAAATCCTGCAAGATAAACTTTAAATTTGCAAAAGAAACCTTGCCCTCATCATCAACCACCAAGCCTTCTACCTGATGGAACATCGGCGTGTGCGTAAGGTCGTAATCGCGCCTAAACACAGCGCCCGGCGCAATGATTTTAAGCGGCGGCTTTTGAGATAGCATTGTGCGGATCTGTATGGGCGAAGTCTGCGTGCGCAAAAGCTTTCCACCTTGCAAATAGAACGTATCCTGCATCTCCCGCGCGGGGTGATACTCTGGCAAATTCAGGGCTTCAAAATTATGGAATTCGTCTTCTATGAGCGGCCCGTCTTTAATGGCAAAATTCATACCGTAAAAGTAGTCTATAATCTCTTCAAGCGCAATGTTTATCGGGTGCAAAGATCCTTGAGAATGCTTAAAAACAGCGGAAACATCTATGCGCTCAGCTTTAATTTCTGCTTCAATCGCCGCCGCTTCAAGAGAGAGCTTTTTTGAGCCAATGGCGTCAAAAATTTCTTGCTTTTCTTTGTTTAGATCTGCGGCGTAATGCTTTTTCTGCTCGGCTTGGAGCCCTTTTAGCGTCTCAAATTTTTGCGCAAAATACCCTTTCTTGCCAAAAAACTCCTGACGCAAAAGCTCAAGCTCGTCCAAACTCTGCGCGGAATTAATCCTTTTGATAGCGTCCATTGCAAACTTCCCAAGATGTAAAATAAAAAGGTTTTATGGTATCATATTTTCCATTTCAACTTTTACCAAAAGGACAGGCTTTGAAAACGATCTTTAAACAAATCATAGACGGCGAAATCCCCTGCAACAAGATCTACGAAGACGAAACCACGCTCGCTTTTCACGACATCGACCCGCAAGCGCCTATACATATATTAGTAATCCCAAAAAATGAAGTTAGAAACATTCAAGAAGCAAGCGCGGACACAGTGGCAAACTGCCTAAACGCCATCAAACAAGTAGCCACTAAGCTTGGGCTAGATAAAAGCGGCTACCGCGTCATTAGCAATTGCGGCAAGGACGCCGGGCAAGAAGTGGAGCACCTGCACTTCCACATTTTAGGCGGCACAAAGCTCGGGCACATTCACCACAAAGACACGACGAAAGAAAATATGTAGATCTGTGCGGATACGCTGCGCCACGCCGGTAACCCACGCTGCGCGGATACGCTCTTGGCAACACACGCCCGCTACGTCTTGGCAAGCCCGCCACGCTGTTTGGTAACACGCACCCCTTACAACCCACGCCTCGCTGTTTTATAACACGGGGCAGCGTTCAAGATCTAGCACCGCACGCGAATACGCTCTTGGCAGCCCACGCCACGTGTGCAAATACGCAACACTGCGTCAAGATCTTAGCCGGCAAAAGATCTAACTCTTTACCGCAAACACTAAGATCCGCCCTACTTTTGCTCGCACCAAGATCCAACGCCTTAGCGCGACAAACGCGCGTAGCCACACCAAGCGCCAAGATCTTAACCACGCCAGCAATACTCGCCCGCGATAATCGTTGAAACACGTGATAACACACACCACGTGCGCGGCTACTCTGTGCCCCCTATTGCAACACTCGTCCGCAAAGCTAGTGCTCGGCGCTCTTGGATCTTAGATTTGCGCTCGGTGTTCGCGGCTCGTTGCTCGTGGCTTTGGTAGCGCTAGATCTCTTAAGATCCAAGCGCCAAGCCGCTTTAAGATCCGCCGCAAATCCAAGCTTAAATCTAATCAACCAGCACTGAAGCACACGCTAGGATCTACGCCACCCGCGCTCTCCAACACGCGCAAGGATCTACACCACACGCTAAGATCTCACTGCGCCCTACTCTCACTCGCGCTAAGATCAAAAGGTCAGATCCTAGCTCTAAAATCTAAGCCCTAGATCCAAGCAAGGCTCAAGATCTTAGCTGCCCAGATCTAAGCGTGCAGTGGCAAAGCAATCAGACGGCAAAGCTGCCTTGAAACTAGCTATTTCGTCCCAAAGATCTTATCGCCGGCGTCGCCAAGGCCTGGCAAAATGTAGCCGTCTTCGTTTAGCCCCTTGTCAATTGCGGCGGTGAAAATATCAACGTCTGGGTGAAGATCTTGCACTTTTTTAATCCCCTCAGGCGCGGCAACGAGCGTAAGCGCCTTAATTGACTTACAACGCGCCTGCTTTAGCATTTCTATCGTGGCAATCATCGTCCCGCCGGTTGCTAGCATAGGATCCACGATAAGCGCTTGGCGTTGATGAATATTGCTGGTAAATTTCTTGAAATAAACAACCGGTTTTAGCGTTTCTTCATCTCTATAAAGCCCAACGACGCTTATTTTTGCGCTAGGGATAAGGTTTGTAACCCCATCAAGCATACCAAGCCCAGCGCGCAAAATCGGGACGATGGTAATCTTCATACCCTTTATGTGCTCAACCTGCGTGTTGCCCGACCAAGCTTTAATAGTCTGCGTCTCGGTTTCTATGTCCTTCGTTGCTTCGTAAGTCAAAAGCATCGCAATCTCGGTGGATAGCTCCCTAAAAGACTTCGTGCTAATGCCATCTTCCCTTAGGAGCCCAAGTTTATGCTTAATAAGCGGGTGTTTTATCTCATAGACTGCCATTGTTTTCCTTTATAAGATCTGTAATTTCCACAACATCCTTGCGCCTAAGCGCGGTGCCACTAGGCAAACAAATTCCCTTTTTAAAAGCATTTTCGCTAAATCCGTCGCCAAAATACTCAGCGCCCCTAAACACAGCCTGCAAGTGCATAGGCTTCCAAAGCGGGCGCGACTCAATGCCGTTTTGCGCCAAAATTTCAATGGCGCGCGTCTTTTGCTCTTGCTTTTTAAAAAGCCCGCAAGTAAGCCACCTATTGCCAACGGATCCTTTAATTTCCGGCATAAACTCAAGATCTAGTAGCTTTTCATACCAAGAAAAGATCCGCCGTTTTTTTGCAACTTTTGCCGCAAGCGTTTCCATCTGCCCGCAACCAATCGCGCCTAAAACATTGCTTAGGCGATAGTTATATCCAACCTCCTTGTGTTCGTAGTGCAAAACCTTTTCGCGCGCTTGCGTGGCGTAAAATCTCGCGCGCTCGGCGTAGGTTTTGTTTGCCGTAACGAGCATACCGCCGCCGCTTGTCGTGATGATTTTGTTGCCGTTAAAAGAATAAACGCCAATGTCTCCGACCGTGCCCGCGTGCGCCCCGTTAGCACAAACCGCGCCCAAGGCTTCTGCGGCGTCTTCTATTAAAAAAAGCCCGTATTTTTTGGCTATGGCGGCAATTGCGGGGGCGTCTGCGCACTGCCCGTAAAGGTGCGTTAGGATTATAGCCTTTGGCAATTTCCCCGCGCGGCGCTTTTTTTCTAGGAGCTCTTGCAAAAACTCGGGCGACATATTCCAAGACGCGTCGTCGCTTTCCACAAAAACCGGCTTGCATTTTTCATACAGCACGGGCGCAACCGAGCCTATAAACGTAAAGGTAGAAGCGATTATTTCATCTCCGGGCTTAACGCCAAGCACCTTTAGCGCCAAATGGATTGCCGCTGTGCCACTGCTTAGCGCCACCGCGTGAGGCGCGCCCGTAAAAGCCTTTACGCGCTCTTCAAAACTATCCACGAAAGCCCCAAGCGGCGCGATGTAATTGCTTTTAAAAACTTCCTTTACATACTTTAGCTCTGCGCGCCCCATATGCGGCGGCGACAAAAACACTCTCATAAAAGTCCTTTCAAAGCGCTAAGATCTGCGCGGCGGCTTGCGCGCTGATCTACACACAAGATCCGTGCCAAGATCTGCACCGGATCTAAACCTAAGATCTGCGCTAGATCTAAGCCTAAGATCTCCGCCAAGATCCGCACTAAGATCCCAGCCACTAGCGCGCACTAGATCTAAGCCAAGCCCAGCACTCATTTTGCCGGGATCCCTTTGTAGATCTCACCCGCTTGCGTTAGATCCCGCACGGCAATTGCGCCAGCTGCTAGCGTAACGCCGGGCGCGATTTTTACGCCCTGAATGGCCCCGCTTGCTAGCCCCAAAAATGCGCCATCCCCCACACTCACACCGCCTGCTAAATACGCCCTGCCGGCAATGTGCGTAAAGTCCCCTACCCTGCAATCGTGCTCCACCACGCAAGCCGTGTTTAAAACGCAAGCCTTGCCGATGGTGGCGCTTGAATTAACCACCGCTAGCGGCATAACGCACGTGCCATCGCCAATGACGGCGCTTGGCGAAATAACCGCGCTTGGGTGGATAAGGCTAGGCAAAGCAAAGCCCGCTGCTTTTAGGCTTGCAAACTTTTGCCAGCGGATTTTATTATCGCCAATGGCTACAAAAACGCTCGCTTGCTCGCTAGAAGCGCTAGGATCTTTAAGATCGCCAAATGCGCGGGGCGCGCTGGGCGCAACAATGCGCCTGCCTAAAAACTCGCCGGTTTTTGCGTCGTCTAAAAAGGCGCAAACGTTGTAACCAAGCGCGCTAGCTAGGTCAAAAACCACCTTAGCGTGCCCGCCCGTGCCGTAGATGTAGAGATCTTTCATCTTTTGAATTTCTCCATCGTCGCACTGCCGGCGCTATTTACGCCACGCCGAAAAATCACAACGCCAACCGTTTTTAGCAAGATCTTTAGATCTAACGCCGCGCTTTGGCGCTCCACGTATTCAAGATCTAGCGCAAACTTTTGCTCCCAGCTTAGCGCGTTTCTGCCGCTAACTTGCGCTAGCCCTGTAAGCCCAGGAAGCACGCTGTGGCGCAAGCGCTCACGGGGTGTGTAATACTGCAAATACTCAACCAAAAGCGGGCGCGGGCCCACAAAACTCATCTGCCCCAAAAGCACGTTAAAAAGCTCGGGCAATTCATCAAGGCTGCTAGCGCGCAAAAATTTCCCAGCGCGCCCTAGACGTAATTCATCGGGCAAAAGCTCGCCACCCGCATCCCTAGCGTCGCTCATCGTTCTAAACTTGCAAAGCAAGAAGATCTTTTCATCCTTGCCCGGGCGCGCTTGAAAAAACAAAAATTTTTTGCTTATAAAAACCGCCGTAAAACTGGCGATAACTAGCATAAGCGGGAATAAAATCACGATGAGTAAAGCGGCAAAGATCCTGTCTCCAGCGGGCTTGGCAAGGCGTTTATAAAAGTTCTTCATAGCAAGCCGCATATTTTTTTATCACAACAGGTAGGCTAAATTCATCGCGCGTTTTGGCGTAGGCTCTCTCGCCAAAGGTGCGCGCGCGCTCATCATCGCTCAAAATATAATCAATCGCCGCGCAAAGCTCATCAACCGCGCCAACTTCTACTAATTTGCCGTTAAAGCCATCTTGCACTACCTCATCGCAACCGTTTGTTTTCGTCGCCACCAGTGGTTTTTTAAAGGCGCCAGCTTCAAGGAGCGTGCGCGGCAAGCCCTCTTTGTAGCTTGGCAGCACAAAGCAATCGCAAAGGGCGTAGAAGTATTTTGTATCGTCCCTATGCCCCATATAGCGCACGTGCGGCGAAGCTAGAGTGCTAGGATCGGCGCTACTAATATTGCCCGCGTCCGTGCCGCCAACATACACAAAAAGATACTTCTTGCTTAAGCGGCTAGCGGCGGCGTAAAACTCCCTAACGCCCTTATGCCAAATGGCGCGCGCAACCATTAAAACGATCTTTTTACCCTTAGCGCTTGGCGCGTGGCGCAGATCTTGCGCTAGGGCATTCAAGCGCGCGGGGTCTAATGAGCCGGGCGAATATTCATTTAGATCTATGCCAGAGCCTTTTACTAGCCGAGCCTTAACGCGCGGGATTATGCGCCTTGAAACAAAATACTCAAGATCTTTAGAGTTTTGAAAGATGACAAGGCGCGTTGTTTTAAAGGCTAGGCGCTCTAGCGCTTCTACCAAAACCCTTATGAGCCGGTATTTTAAAGACGTGGCGATGTATAAACTCCCAAGCCCGGTGACGGTGGCGATGTGATTTTTATGGCGCAAAAAGGCACCGTAGAGATTTGGCTTTAGCATAAAGGTATGGAGCACATCGGCGTTAAGGTCGCGCAAGATACGCCGCACTTGCAAAAGCGTTGCAAGCTCGCCAAGCGGATTTAAGCTGCGCCTATTCATCTTAAAAAACCTAAGATCCAAGCCTTCATTTTCCAGCCGCGATGTGTGTTCGTCGCGCGGGACAAGCACAAAAACCTTATGCCCAAGACGCATAAGCTCTTTTATTAACGGAAGGCGAAAAAGGTAAATATTTAGGCCATAATGAGACAAAAAGGCTACATTCATACGGGAATTTTACCAAAGTTTATTTTGTTAAAATTTGCGCCTTAAAAAGCGTAAGTAAGGCTAAAAATGAATGTAGCAATGATTGGGACGGGGTATGTTGGGCTAGTAAGCGGGACGTGTTTTGCGCAAATGGGAAATAAGGTTTTTTGCGTTGATGTTGTGAGTGAAAAAATAGAAAATCTAAAAAACGGCGTTATTCCTATTTATGAGCCGGGTTTAAAAGAAATGGTGGAAGAAAACTACGCAAAGGGTAATCTTGACTTTACGCTAGATCTTAGCCTTGCGCTAGAAAATGCCGACGTGGCGTTTATCGCCGTTGGGACACCGCAAGGCGAAGACGGTAGCGCGGATCTAAGCTACGTGCTAAATGTAGCAAAAAAAATCGGGCAAACGGTGCAAAAAAATTTGGTTGTGGTGGATAAATCCACCGTCCCGGTTGGCACAGCAGATCTTGTGGCAAAGACAATCGCTAGCGAGCAAGCCGCGCGCGGGAGCAATCACGAAATCTTCGTCGTTAGCAATCCGGAATTTTTAAAAGAAGGCGCCGCGATAAACGATTTTTTAAAGCCAGATAGAATAGTCGTGGGCGCTGACAACGCCAAAGCGCTTGAATTAATGAAAAGCCTTTACGCGCCCTTTACGCATAATCACGACAACTTCATCGCGATGGATATCAAAAGCGCCGAGCTCACAAAATACGCCGCAAACGCAATGCTTGCTACCAAGATCTCCTTTATGAACGAGATCTCTCAGATCTGCGAGATAGTCGGCGCGGATATTAATCAAATCAGAATAGGCATAGGAAGCGACAAGCGCATAGGCTATAACTTTATCTATCCAGGCTGCGGATACGGCGGCTCTTGCTTTCCAAAAGACGTCCAAGCGCTTGTGAAAACCGCAAAAAACTTCGGCTACGACGCCAAGCTAATCGCCGCGGTAGAAGAAGTCAATAAAAATCAAAAGAAGCTGCTTGTAAAAAAGATCGTAAGCTTTTTTGGCGAAGATCTAAGCGCTTTGAGCTTTGGCGTGTGGGGCTTAAGCTTTAAGCCAGAAACTGACGATATGCGCGAAGCGCCGTCAATTACCATCATAAAAGAATTGCTAGCGCGCGGGGCAAAGGTAAAAGCCTACGACCCAAAAGCCGCTGATGAAGCCAAGAAGTTTTACTTAAAAGGTGCGGATGTCTTTTACGCGCGCGATAAATACGAAGCAATATCCGGCTGCGACGCGCTTGTTTTAATCACAGAGTGGCGCGAGTTTAGAACGCCAGATCTGCAAGAAATAGCAAGACATTTAAAGCAAAAAATCATCTTTGACGGGCGCAATCAGTATAACGCCCAAGATCTATCCAAAGCCGGCTTTAAATACTTCCAAATAGGCGTGAAAAATGACTAAAAAAATTGCCGTAATTGGACTTGGATACGTTGGCTTGCCGCTTGCGCACGCCTTTAGTTTTAAGTATAAGGTTACCGGGTTTGATATATTCTCACAAAGGGTGCAAGAGCTAAAGGGCGCCTTTGATAAAACAAAGGAGCTAAGCGGGGCGGATCTAAAAGCAGCCATAGCAAACGGCATTGTTTTCACGGATAACGCGGGCGATATTAAAGATTGCAACGTTTTCATCGTAACCGTGCCAACGCCTGTTGATAAATCAAACATACCAGATCTAAGCCCCCTAATTGGCGCTAGCAAAACAGTGGGCGGGGCGCTAAAAAAAGGCGACATTGTAATTTATGAAAGCACCGTTTATCCCGGCGCCACAGAAGAAGTTTGCGTGCCGGTTTTAGAGAATGTCTCCGGGCTAAAGTTTAACCGCGACTTTTTTTGCGGCTACTCGCCCGAGCGCATTAACCCCGGCGACAAACAGCACACCGTTACAAAAATCGTAAAAATCACAAGCGGCAGCAACGAGCAAACGGCAAAAGAAGTCGATGAACTCTACAAAAGCATAATCACAGCCGGCACTCACAGAGCCTCAAGCATAAAGGTAGCAGAAGCGGCTAAAGTCATAGAAAACTCTCAGCGCGATATAAACATAGCCTTTATCAATGAGCTTGCCAAGATCTTTGAGAAAATGGGGATTGACACAAATGAAGTCCTAGCCGCCGCGGGGACGAAGTGGAATTTTCTAAATTTCAAGCCAGGTCTTGTCGGCGGGCATTGCATAGGCGTGGATCCTTACTACCTAACGCACAAGGCGCAGTCGCTTGGCTACCACCCGCAGATTATTTTGTCCGGGCGGCGCATTAACGACTCAATGGGCGCATACATCGCCAGCCGCGTTATAAAAGGAATGATTAAACAAGGCATCGACGTAAAAACTTCAAAAGTGCTAACTCTTGGCATTACGTTTAAGGAAAATTGCCCCGATATTCGCAATTCTAAAGTCATCGACATCATAAACGAGCTAAAAGATTACGGCGTGCAGGTTTTTGTGAGCGACCCTTGGGCGAATAAGGACGAAACAAAAAAGGTCTATGGCGTGGAGCTAGAAACCAACCCCGACATTAGCGCTTACGACGCGCTGATTTTTGCCGTCGCGCATAGGGAATTTGCCGCGCTTAAGCCCAATAAACGCAAGCAATTTGTCTTTGACGTTAAGAATATAGTTGCAGATCCAAGCGATAGGCTCTAGGGGCGCTTAGATCTAAGCAGCGTTTGGATCTTGAGCTAGACTTTAAGCCTAGATTTTGAGCGTTGGATCTTTGGCTTTAGATCTTGATGGATCTTGTCCGCTAAATCTTGGGCTTTAGATCTTGGCAGATCTTGGGGCTTGGATTTTGACGTATCTTATGGCTAGGATCTTGACTAAGATCTGTTAGCTAGTTCTAAGATGTCGGTTAGATCTTGTATTTTTCTTTTTTTAAATTAGGGGGAAAGGGGGTCAAGTTGCGAGCCACCACGCCCTTTGCCCCCATACCCCCTAAACCCCAGCACGCTTTCAATGGTGCATAGCCAAAGGCTATGCATTTTATTTTCTAATTTGCATAGCGTAGCTATGCACCATTAAAAAGCGTCATCGGGGTTGTGGGTTCAAAGGGAACGGGAGCCGTGACGTAGCAATTGGGGCCCCCTTCCCCCTAAGACAAAACATAAGATCGAACAGCGCCTTAGATCTAACTAACAGATCTTAGCCCTAGATCCAAGTCAAGATCCAGCGGACAAGATCCGCGCAAAATCTTTACCCCACGTTCTACGCAGTGGTAGGCTCTGGTTGGCTTAAGTGCTAACACGCGCTGGGTGGTGGGAACGTCAAGATCTTAGCACGTTGCGGGCGGTAAGGATCTATGGCGTGGCGCAGCAAAACGCGCAAGTCATTGCAAAGATGTGGTGCGGTTTGGTTGCTGGATTTCTGGGCGGTGGCGTGCAAAATTACGGCTGCTAAAGTGCTGCGCTGCAAATATTGAGTGCAGATCCAGCTATCAAGTCTTACGCTTAAGATCCAACTGTAAGGATCTAACACAAAGTTAGCTAACAGATCTTAGTCGAGATCTAGCGCGAGCAAGATCCTTACAGCGGTGGTGCTGGCGGGCAAGATCCTAGCCTTA
>CAUTXO010000034.1:0-16909 GCA_963542625.1 uncultured Helicobacteraceae bacterium
GCAAGAAGGGGCGGTCGTTAAAACAGGCGCAATAGAAAAAAATATGCGCCACTTCACGGGCAAGGCGGTTTGCTTTAACTCTCAAGCAGAAGCGGTGGCGGGTATTACTGGCGGCAAGGTAAAGGCGGGCGATGTTGTCGTCATACGCTATGAAGGCCCAAAGGGCGGGCCTGGAATGCAAGAAATGCTTAGCCCAACGAGCCTTATTGCCGGTATGGGGCTTGGATCTAGCGTGGCGCTTATTACCGACGGGCGCTTTAGCGGCGCGACGCGGGGCGCAAGCGTGGGGCACATTAGCCCAGAAGCTGCAGAAGGTGGCTTGCTAGCGCTTGTGAAAGACGGCGATTTAATAGAAATCGATGTGGATAATTACAGGCTTGAACTGCTCGTTGATGAGAAGGAGCTTGCGGCGCGGCGGGCGAATTTAGCGCCTTTTAAACCAAGCGTGCACTCAAAATGGCTCAAGCGCTACTCGATGCTCGTTAGCAACGCTTCAAGCGGCGCGGTTTTGAAAACGGAATAAACGCAACAAACGCGATAAACACAAGGAGAAACGATGAAAAAAGCGGTTTTATTTTTGGCAGCGGCGGTTTTTGCGCTTGCGCTTGAAAGGGGCGAGACATTTGGCTTTACACATTTTAGCGACCAATTTGGCGCGGATCTAAACATCACGGCGCAAACAAAGTTGCTCTACATTGCCTTTGATAAAAAAACGGGCAAGGCTTTGCAAGCAAAGCTTAGCAAGGATCCTTTGCAAGAGCAAAACGCGCTAGCCATTTACGAGCTAAGCCGCGCGCCATCTATGGTGCTAAAGCTTTTTATGCTCCCAAGTTTTAAAAAATTGCCCTTTAGCGTGGCGATAAACAGGGATAAAGACGTGGCGGCGGCCTTGCCTAAGCAAGATGGCAAAATAACCATCATTAAGCTTGACGCATTCAAGGTTCAAGAAATTAGCTTTAAGGTTTTTTGAAGCGCTAGACTAGCGGCTAGATCTTAGAGCGGTGAGCGCTGCGCGGCTTTGAGCTAGATCTTAGAGTGCGTTAGGATCTGCTTAGATCTAAGAGCTTAGAGTGCGGGCTAGATTTTAGCGGGCTAAGATCTAGCCCACGCCATAGATCTTGACCTAGCCCGTGCTAGGATCTAAGCCGCCACGCCAGCACCCTAGATCTTAAAGTCCGCAAGAGCTAAAAAACGCTTTCTAGTTTTAGTAAAAAATCGCTTCTTTTGTAGGAGTAAAGCCAGTCTATGTTTGCTTTGTTGGCGGTGTATGAATAGCTAAGCGCGGGGGTTAGGCGGCCGCCAAAGTTTAGGCTTTTGAATTTTGCCGTTAGGGTGTAGATTTGCTCTAGATCCTTGCGTGGCGTGGGGCTCAAAGCGCGGTTAGCGCCCTTGTAAAAACTCCCGCGCAAAGACGCGCTAAAAATAAAATCCAGCTTGCTAAGACCCTTGCTAAACCCAAGCCTTGCGCCGTAGCGCTTGTAGCTATCCTTGGCGTCTTTTGTGCGGCTTTTTTGCAAAAAATCCAGCCCACCAAAGACAAAAACCGCCCCGCGCGTTGCCCAAACAAAGCTAGGCGTGGCGTTAAAAGTATCGCCGTTATAAAAACTAAAGGCGCCCTTGTATTTCTCCTGCTTAAAATCCGCGTAAAACCCAGCGTAGAGATCCGCAAAATGCTTGCCAAACTCAAGGCTTAGCCCCGTTCTATCCAAAAGCCTTTTTTTATCCAGAAACACCCGCTCAAAAACGGGCGCGCCCTGCAAAGAAAACGCGCCGCTTTTGTATTTGTATCCAAGCCCAAGCTGCACGGTTTGGTCGCTATAAATGCCGTATTTGCGGTAAAAATTGCCAAAACTCGTTAGCCTAAAAAACGCGTTGTGATGCCCTGCAAGCGGGAATTGCTTGCTTAGACTCAAGTCATACCTAAGCCCATAAGCGCTGATGGCGTCAGGGCTTTTGCGCGTGCTCTCGTAAAGCTTATTGTTAAAATTAAAAATTTGCTTAATGCTTTTTTGTGATGACTGATTGATGTTTTTGCCATACACAAAACCCAAAGAAAAGCTCCCGCCTAAAGCGTTTCTTGCTCTAATGGCGTCTTTGAATTGCTGCACGCGTAGCATAACGTTTTGGCGCGGGAGCTTGATGCTCTCAAAAAGCTGCATTGCTTCTTTGTTTTGGTGGTCTAGGAAATAAAGCCGCGCAAGATCCAAGTGCGCACGCACAAAGCCATCATCAAGGCGCAAAAGCTGTTCGTAAAGTTTAATTGCGCGGCTTAAGTTGCCGCTAAGAAACTCCACGTTCGCCTGCGCAAAAAGGATTATCTCTTTCTTAGCGTCCGCGCTTAGTTTGTAAAGGCTAAGCGCCCGTTGAATGCGCGCTAGATCCATAGAATTAACGGCTAGGAGTAGATCCATCATATAGCGGTCGTCTTGCTCTGGTGCTGCGCTTTGCGGTGCTTGCCCTTGCGATGATTGCATAAGGCGCAAGCTTTCATCAAGCCGCAGATCGGTATCGTCTGCGGCAAGAGTGCTAGCAAGGGCAAAGCAAATAAGGCAAATTTTAATAAAACGCAAGGCTTTTACTTGCTTTGGTAGATTCTGAAAGTTGTTGCCCAATTGGTTGCTTTTGGATCTTTGATATTGTTGGAATCTTCTTCTATATAATTAACGTCTTCGTCAAATTCATAAAAAATAATTTTTGTTGCTTTGAACTCAAAATTGTAAAGCCATTTTCCGCCGTTTAGCACCATATCGTAAAGCCCAAGATCATTAGGTGATTTGTCTTTTACTTCTTTAACTGTTTCTGTTTTTACTCTAGTTGGCTCCTGTATATCAACACAACTCATATATTTGCAAGCTTCTTCTTCTGTTGCTGTAGCTGTTCCTACGAACTTAGATTTAAAAACTTCAGCAGTAGATTTAAGCCCACCCCTAGCCGCAAACATAAATTCTTGATGCGTTGGCAATCTAAAACCCTTTGCGTTTTCATCGGCTTTTGCGTTTTCTATGTCTTGTGTGGCGTCTTTTACCACCTTGCCATCAAGCTTATAAACGCTTTGGCAATCCCCACCATACACCATTTCACTAAGAGCGTTGAGCCATACTAGAGATTCTTTGTAGCTAATGGTAAGGGCTGGGTAGCCATCGCCAAGCTCAAGGAGCTTTGAATCTATTTCGTGTTGGAATTTGTAGCCGTGCTCTTTAGCCCAAGCGCTAACTTGTTTCCATAATTTGTTTGTTACGGGAGTTTCTGCAACCAAGAAAGGCTTTAGCCCCACTAAGCCCTTTTTTGTGGCAAAAGCCAATCTAGGATCAGAGCTTTGAATTTCTGTTTCAACTTCTATCTGTTTAGGAAGGGCGATTGATACATTTTGCTTTTCCCCGCAAGCACCTTCTTTTGTGATGGTGTTATTTTCAACAGCACTTGACTTTTTCTTATCGCCTACATCATCATCGCCGCAAGACAAGGCAAAAAGCGCCACTAAGCCTAAAAAAAGTAATTTTTTCATTTTTGTATTCCTTAAGATAGTAGGCGGCTAGCCTTAGCTAGCCACCGTTTGTTTAGTTTTTTGTTCCGCCAAAGGCTGTGTTGTTTTGGTTATTTACGCCAAAGGTAGCCATACCAGCTAAGCCTGCTGCGCCATCACCATAAAAAGCACCCTCACTTTGACCGCTAATTGAGCCAGCGGTAGCCGTTCCTGTAAAAGCACTACCGCTAATTGTTGCATCAACGCCTATTGTTAAAGCCCCGTTGCTTATGTTGCCAGTAACGCTGCCATTACCAAAATTTACATTAAAAGTCCCACTTAGAATGCTATCGTTAGGATTAACGTAGTTATTTATACCTTTAATGCTATAAGTCGCCGTTCCACTTGTAGGCATATTTGTTGTTAAGCCTACACCTGCATAATAAACGCTGTAATTCTTAGGTTCTGTTTGGGCTTGTCCTTTTGGGGCAATGTTTTCCCAATCTCCAAACCATACGTCCATATTGCCAACTTGCTTAAAGCTCATTCTGCCAAGCACGGAGTGATCGGGCATAGGGATTAGCGGTAGCTTCTTTAATTTATACATTCTACCAACAATAACACCATTGCCATCAATAGTTGCTATGCCACTTGGAACAAGTGGATTTTGAGCCATTTGCTTGATTCTTGAAAAAGAAATGTATTTGTTGGCCGCAGTGTTTCCCGTTGCGCTTTGGTAATTCACCCAAAAACTTGCTTTGTCAGCATTGTTTTTGTCCTTGTTATACGTTTTAATCCATTTTGGATCATTAGCGTTTGTGCTTTGGTTATAACCATCTGCACTACTAGCATTAGCAAAGCTAACGCAACCTAAAAGCCCAGCGGCGGCAACCGCCACTTTGAATATATTATGTTGATTCATAATAAATTCCTTTCGAAAAATTTTTTTAGTCCGACAACTTTTTTGCCCCTGCCTATAAAGGGGTTAAAATAGGCTTTTTAAGCCCCTTCGTTTTAAGGCAAAATAAGCGGTCGAAAATGAGCTCTTGTATAAAGCCCATTTTTGACCGCTTAAAATCCAGCAGTCATTGCAAATCTAAAACTCCTACCAGGAGCTGGCATAACGGATCTTGTCATTGGGTCAATGTAATACTCATCTGTCAAGTTCATTCCTGCTGCTTCTACGCTAAAATTTTTGCTTGCCGCGTAACGCACATAGGCATCATAAACGTGGATAGCCTGCCACCTAACGGCGTTTGATGTGCCTATGGAAACCCCAGCGTCTTGAAGCGATTTTTCTCTTGTGTCGTAAGCTCTTGAGTGGTATTGCGTCCTAGCTCCTGTTTCTAGCCTGCCGCCTAAGAATCTAAACCCAAGATCTGCGTTAAATGAATACTTAGGCTGAATGGCGTTTTTAAGGTAGCCACCACCACTGCCGCCATTAACGCATTTAGGCAAATATTTAACGTTCCTAAAATCTTGAACTGCCTTGTCTATTTGCTCTTTTGTTTTGCCCTCTGTTCTTACTCCTTTGGAAAGATAGGAGTTTGGCCCGCCCTGATCATCGCTAAGGGCTGCCCCAGCGTCGCAAAGAACGTTTTTTAAGCTCCTATGCAAGCCAAGGTTTGTGTAAAAAAAGCCAAGATCATATCTGCCTTGAATCTCAAGCCCTGATAGCGTGCGCTCGTCAAATTGAAGCATTTGAAAATTCACGTCCCTATCAAAAATATTTTCCGTTACGTTGTAGTAGTAGTTAAGCCTTACGTCTGCCCGCCTAGCGCTAAGAAAGCGGCTAAGATCTTGCACAAAGCCTATTTCAAAGTTTTTGGAAATTTCGGGCTTTCTTTCATAGGCTAGCTCTAGATCTGAGTTAAAGTCAGTTTTAAAACCATATGTATCTTCAAAAATGCTTGGCATTCTTTGAAAGTGAGCGTAACGCGTGTAAAACCTAGTAGATCCCAAAAATGCCGTTGCGCCAACAGACGGAGAAAACCCACTTGCGCTTTTTTTAGATTCAATCATTTTGTCCCACTGAGCCTGTGTCGGTCGTGCGCATTGCTTGTTACTATCACCGCAATTTCCTGCTTGCGGGTAAATAGCTTTAATTCTATAAACTTGTGCTCCTGTTACTAGGTTTGTGCCCTTTTCGTGAATGTGGCTTAATAGCTCGTCCATACGCCCGTCAAAACGTGGGAAGTTTTCAGCGCGTAACCTGCCGTATTTGTCATTTCTCCAAACAATGTAATCTCTTATATAACCAGTTTGACTGCCAGGATTAGCTTCACTAACGCGATCTAAAAAATCTTTTTCTTCCATTGTTGGCTTATACGCTGTGCCCTTTGCTCGTATGGCATCGTATTTTGCTTTTTCTGTGGCTGTATATAAACGATCATACGCAAAAGCTTTGCCGATAGGCACTCGCGCCTTTTCTTTATTTTCCCTATATTGCTTTTTGATGTATTCTGAGTAGTAGTCGTCCTTTGTTTCGTAGTTGGTAAATTTTAAACCCGCGTTTAAGGCAAGCCATTCTGCAGGCTTATAGTTAAGGTTTGTTCCGATGTTTAGCTCGTGGCGCTTGCCCTTTCTTGGCCCACTTGCGGCTCTATTTGGAACTTCTTGTATTTTTTGCTCGTCAAGAAATTTTTTATATTTATCTTGCAAAAACTTGTATCCAAACCTGCCATAGACATTATCAGAGTCTAGATCTTCGTAATTAAACGACGCCATAAGGCTTAGATCTAGCTCGTCGCTAAAGCTGAATTTATTACTTAAATTAAGCCCATAGTGGTTGTCTTTGTTGTATTGCGCTTGTGCTTCTTGAGTTTCAAATAATTCTTTAGGAAGCCCTGGTGTTGCTAGGGGGTATGGAAATTTATCGCAACCCTCAGTAACGTTTTTGCCTTGTTGGCATTGGTAGTATTTGGAGTGATTGACATCTTGCCAAAGCACGTCGCCTGGGCTACCGCCTGAAGTGTTTGTTTTAGAATCATTAAACACAGACCAAACGTTAGCTTCAAAGTTGATGTAAGGATCAAAGGGCGGCTTGTATTCTAGCCCTAGATCTAGGGCGTTTTGCTTGGTGTGCGCCTGCGGCCATTCTATAACCGTTCCAGCTCTTGTAGCTGCTAGAAAAAGTCTTGACGGCATCATTTCACCCGCTTTTAAACTCGTATTTCTATACATAAACTTTAATTTGTAGTCGCCAAGAAACCAGTTATTTTTAAAAAGGAGCGACTTTGTTTGCATATTCGTATTGGCAACTTCGTAATTTGGCTTGTAAAAGGCGGCGATGAACGGAATGGACGGGTCGTCTATATCTTGGTTGTCTAATTTTTTTAAAATATCATCGTATGTTAAACCCAAGCCGTATTTTTTTGCGCCGTTTCTGCCTGCAAAATAATTACCCTTGTTACGGTAGGCGTAGGCAAGCAAGGCTTCAAAATTTTCTTGCTTTGTGGCGATGGCGATTCTTGCTGCTTTGTCGTTTAGCGGATTGTATCTCTTGCCCTTGCCGCTTCTTGCATCTAGCTTGTCGTCTTCCCTGAAAAACAACGCCCACTCACCAAGAAGCAAATTGTTACCTTGAAGCCCTAGCTCTCTGTAGTCTTGCCCGATTTTTGAAAAGGGGTTGTTTCTTTGCTTGATGGAGTTTGTGGCGCTTTCTAGCTTAATCTCCGCGCCCCATTTCTCGCCACTTTTCACGATGTCGCTAGGATCTAGCGTCCGCATAGAAATAGACCCGCCAACGCCCCCCTTTAGGTTTCTATCTAAGCTCGGGCCTTTTTGCACTTTTACGCCAGCAATCAAGCTTGGATCTAGGTAATTTCTATTGCTAACGCCCGCAAAGCCGCGCCAAATGCTAATCGACTGCTCCGTGTTATCCACCGTGATAGGGATTCTGCCCTGCCCCTGCACGCCCCTGATGTTTGGGTCTAGCGCCCCGCTGTTGCGCGCGTCCCCGCTATAAACGCCCTCAAAACCGCTTAGCAAGTCTGAAACATTCACGCCGCGGTAGCTCTCTAGGTCTTTTTTGGTTTTAAATAATGTTACTTGATCGTTTTCATAGACGCTGTCAAGCCCCGCTTCATCGGCGCTTTGCTCGTCGCTGACGATGACCGAATCTAGCGTCATTGCTTCTTCTGCGCTCATCGGGCGGCTAGTGTTAAAGTCGTTTTGCGCTAGATAAATCGCTTTGTTGATGGCGCTTTGGTTGTTTGGATCTTTGGCGTTTGGATCTTTGCTGCTAAGATCCCCGCCGTCAAGATCTTGCCCCAATCCTTGCGCGCCTTGCCTTTGCAGTGCCGAATTATCCGCGTAAAGCGTTAGATTTTTATTGCCAACCCCCGCAAGATCCCTGCCGTCAAGACCTTTGCCCTGCAAGTTTTGAGCGTTTATTGGCTGTTGTTGTGCGAAATTTGGCGCGAGCGCAGGATTTTTGCCCGCGTTAGAGAGTTGCGGTTTAAAGTGGCTAGAATCAGAGCCCTTTAGTAGATTGCCCCCCCCCCGACCACTAAAAACCACAAGGTTTCTAAGCACGTTTTGTGCTTGCGCGCTCTTAGCTAGCGTTGGCGTAAGACTCACGCTGCGCCCCGTAAAATCTTTGGCGTTTGGATCTTTGCTGTCAAGATCTGCTCCGCTAAGATCCGCACCGTGCAAGTTTTTGGCATTTTCTGATGTTGAATGCTCGGAGCTAGAGCCAAGATTTTGGTGTAAATTCTGCGCGAGTGCAAGATTTTTGGTGCTAACCACCGTAAGATCTCTAGAGCTAAGATCTTGCCCCAAACCCAGCGCCTGCGTGGCGCGTGAATTATCCGCGTAAAATGTGAGATTCGCGTTAAGCCCCGCCAAAGCCGCCCGCGTGGCGTTTGTGTGCTGCGTTTGCGCTAGCTCTGGCGCTTTTGCAATGCCGCTAGTGTGCAGGGCAAGCACGCCCGCCAAAATTACAATTTTTTTCATCTTGCACCTTCGTAAAAAATAATCGTCTCACAAAAAACGCCGTAACAGCAAGGTTTCATAATATTAATAGCTATTGTCAAAATTTTTTGAAAAGACGATGTAAATATATAGCTTTTATTCTTAAAATATTTTTAATGATGCAAGTTTTCTAGCCCTTAAAACAAAAATAAACCACGTGCAAAAACAGCCCACTTGCCTTACGCAAAAATACTTACAAAAAATGCCTTTTGCTTTAAGGTTTAAAACTTAATAAATTGATGTTTTAGGTGTAGTTTTTAGTAAAAAACATTTGTGTTGTTGGTTTATGAGATGCTAAATTTTAACGTTGGGGTGGGGCGTAACTTTTTTGCTTTTATGAGCGCGATTATCTTTTGATTTTTATCAGCTCGTGGCGACTTCCTCGTATGGGTGAGTGGCTTTTAGGGTTTTGATTGCGTCCTTTATTAGGCGTTTTTTGCAAAGCATTTCGACCCTGAATTCTTCCACCGTTTCTAGCTTGCCCGGCTTGCCGATGTGCGGTTTGGCACTGCCAAGCGGCTTAAATTGCCCCACGCCGCTTGTCTCAAAGGCGCAGCGCTCGTAACTCTTGAAGCGCCCAAGCCCAAGCTCAAAAAGCGCATTTTTGACGCTTTCTTTGTGTTCGCGCGGCACGAAAAAGATTAATTTATACATTTATGAGCTTTTGCACGTCTTCTTCTCTTGTTTTTCTTGTGTCTATTTTGATAACGAAATCGCCGCTTGATGGGCTTTGGTAAAACTCCACAAACCCTTTGAGCGCGGTTATTTGTGGGCTAAGATCCTTAGCTAGAAACGTCTTGATCTTTGGCGGATTTTCTATGAAAAAACTAAACGCCAGCCAAAGCACGCTAAGGAGCAAAATGGCGCTTATCAAACTTTCAAGCCCGGCGGTTTTTATCAAAATGCCGCTAGCCACGCCGCCGCTTAGGATCCCGGCGTATTGGAATGAGCTAAAAACGCCAAGCGCGGCGCCTTTGGATCTTGCCTTGGTGAATTTTGTGGCGGAGCTTTGCAGCAGCGGTTCAACGGATGTTATGCCTGCAAAAATCAGCACCACGCTAACTAAAAACGCGCCAAGATCTGGGAGCCATTTGCTAAGCGAAAATCCGGCGATTATCATTAAGATCCCGAAGATAAAAACGGGTTTTACGCCGCCTTTTTTCTCGCCGAAGTAAATCGCCGCGCCCATTGAGATTATGCCAAGCGCCATTGCGGGCACAAAGATAAACGCCAGCTCGCTTCTTGCGTAATGAAAGCGCTCGGTAAAAATCACCGGTATGATGAAAAACGCCGTCGTCATAACCGCGCTGTGAAAAAACATAAAAACGTTCATTTTTAGAAGGTTTGTTTGAGCTAGGATTGCCCTAAGGTTTGGTGCGTCTTCTTTGTGGTGGAGGATCTTAGGCTGAGGCGGCACCAAAAAAACCAAAACGCCGATGCCTAGCAAGGCTAAAAATGCGCTTATCAAAAATAGGCTAGGCACGCCAAGCTTTGCGCCAAGCGCGGGCCCTAAAATGAGCGACGCAATAAAACTTAGCCCTATGAACATACCAAAAAACGCCATTGCCCTAGATCTTTTGTCTTCTGGCACAAGATCGCTGATAAACGCTGTAACGGTGCTGCTTATTGCCCCTGCGCCTTGTAAAAATCTGCCTATTATTAATATGTATATGTTGGGGGCTAGCCCGGCTATTAGCGAGCCAAGTGCAAAAACTAAGAGCCCGCCTGCGATGACTTTCTTTCTGCCGATTTTGTCGCTTAATTTGCCTAAAAAATACAGGAAAAATATTTGCGTTAGGGCGTATCCGCTGACGCCTAGCCCAACCAAAAGCCCGTTATGAGTGAGCTCCATAGCGTAAATTGAGATGAGCGGCATAACCAAAAACAGCCCTAAAAATCTAAAAAACATAATAAAACTAAGCCAAAAAGACGCTTTCATTTGTGATCCTTGCGGCGGATTTTACAGATTTTGCCATTAAGGCGCAAAGATTTACAATTATTCAAAGGTTTTTTATGGATATCGTCGTTGCGAGTTCAAATCAGGACAAAATTAAAGAAATAAAGGCGTTTTTTGCGGGGTTTAACGTGTTTGCTTACGCTGATGTTATGGATAGTTTTGAGATAGCAGAAACGGGAAAAAGCTTTCAAGAAAACGCGTTTATAAAGGCGCGTGCAATCTCTACCGCGCTTGCAAACACGCGCTTTAGCGGCGCGCTTATTTTGGCTGACGATAGCGGGCTTAGCGTGGAAGCGCTAGCGGGGGCGCCAGGGCTTTACAGCGCAAGATACGCGGGGGAAAAGGCAACGTCAGAGCAAAATTTAGCCAAGCTCGTTGCGGCTTTGAAAGATCTTGGGCTGGGTAGCTCGCCGGCTTTTTACACTTGTGCCATTGCGCTTATGCGCGGCAGGGCTTGCTACAGTGCGCACGGCTTTTTGCACGGCAGGGTTTGCCATCAGGCGCGCGGGCAGGGTGGCTTTGGCTACGACCCTGTGTTTATCCCGCAAGGATACGAGCAAACGCTAGGAGAGATCCCAGAAGTTAAGGCGCAAATTTCTCATCGCACAAGGGCTTTAAAGCTAGCCGCAATCATTGCCAAGCTGTGGCTGTAATTGGCTTTTTGGTATCATTTGCGCTATGGAATTTATAATCTTAAATTACAGGGATCCGCTCTTTAGCATTGCCGTTTTTTTTGTGCTTATCTTGACGGTGATTGTGTCGAACAAGATCTTTGAAAAGATCAAAGCAGGCAAGCAAAACCGCAAGATTGCGAATTTTATAAAAAGCTTTGAGCTAAGCAAAAAAACCGCAGATTACAAAGAATTTTTGCTAAATAAGGAGCAAAAAACCTCAAGCCTTGCCTTGCTTGCCTCGCTAAAATCTAGGCAGGGCGAATACGAAGATGCCATTAGAATTTATCTTGATCTCTTGGACGTTTTGATAGACAAGCAAAGCAAGATAGAAATAATGATAATGCTCGGGCAAACGTATTTTAAGGCGGGGTTTATGCAGCGCAGTAAGTATATTTTGCTAGAAGTGCTAAAGCTAATTACGCGCAACACGCAAGCGCTACATTTATTGCTTGTGATTTATGAAAATTTAAAAGATTACGTTAAGGCTGAAGAAATTGTAGACGCGCTCGAAGAAAACGGTGAAAACGTTGAAAAACAGCGCGCCGCTACTAAGATCTTAGCTGTGATAAACAATCCGCAGCTTACCAACGACAAAAAAACGGCGCAAATCATCGCGCATTTAAAGCAAGACGCAAGCATTAGCCGTATTGCGTATGAGTATTTATCCAGCTTTTCGCCGGCGGATTTTTGGCAAAATTTAAAAGAAGAGCAGGTTTTAGAGCTCATCGATATTCTTTGGGGTTTTGAAAAGGAGAGCGTGGATTTTGGCATCGTGGAAAAATTCCCGGCGCTAAAAGAAATTTACGCGGCAAAGGGCTACTTAGAAAGCTCCGTAAGAAGCCGTGTTTTTGCGCTAGATATGCTTATGGATCCAGCGGCTAGGCAAAAGGCGGACTTGAAATTTGAGTATTTTTGCAAGGATTGCGGCAACACCTTTCCGCTTAGTTTTTACCGCTGCCCGATGTGCCACAGCCTTTTTAGTATGGGCATAAACACAGATCTAGCGCCGCGCGGGCAGGCTAGGGCTAGTGATTCTAGCGCGGGGTTTTACTGATGTGCGCGCCGGAATTAGAAAAGATCTTAGGCTATGAGTTTAAGTCTAAGGAACTCTTAAGCGTCGCGCTCACGCACAAAAGCCAGCTTGGGCGGCAAAACAACGAGCGGCTAGAATTTTTAGGCGATGCGGTCTTAGATCTTGTCATAACCGATCATATTTTTAGCGTTTTTGAGAACGCGAGTGAGGGCGAGCTTTCTAGGCTAAGATCTTCGCTTGTTAATGAAGATGTTTTGTCGCGTTTTGCAAGAAAGATCTCAATGCCCGAGTTTGTAAAGCTTTCAAAGGCGGAGAGCAAAAACAACGGCAAAAATAAAAACTCAATCCTAGCAAACGCGCTTGAGGCAATCATCGGCGCGATTTACCTAGACGCCGGGCTAGACGCCGCGCGCGCGGTGATTTTGCGCTTGCTACAAGATGAATTTCCTGTGCTTGATCCAAAGGAGCTTTTCAAGGATTACAAAACCTTGCTCCAAGAAGCCACGCAAAAAATTTACAAGCATTTGCCTACATATAAGATCGTAAAAGAAACGGGGCCCGATCACGACAAACTATACGAAGCGCAGGTTTTCATAAACTGCGAGAGCCTTGCTATGGCCGTTGGCAAGACTAAAAAACAAGCCGAGCAAATGGCGGCAAAGCTTGCGATAGAAACACTTGGGCGCCCTTGAATACCTTTGGCAAAATTTTTAAATTCACAAGCTTTGGCGAGTCGCACGGCAAGGCGGTTGGGTGCGTCATAGAAGGCGTGCCGGCGGGGCTAAAAATAGACGAGAGCGCAATTCAGAGCGAGCTAGACAGGCGCAAGCCCGGCAAAAATAAATTCACAACCCCAAGGCGCGAAGACGACAAAACAGAAATTTTATCCGGCGTTTTTGAAGGCGTTGCCACTGGTGCGCCGATTGCCGCTGTGATTTATAACGCCAACCAAAGATCTAAAGACTACGAAGACATCAAAGATCTATTCCGCCCATCGCACGCGGATTTTACCTATTACGCAAAATACGGCGTCAGAGACCACCGCGGCGGGGGAAGATCTAGCGCCAGAGAAAGCGCGGCTAGGGTTGTAGCTGGCGCACTAGCAAAGCAGGCTTTAGCGCAAGCTGGCGTGCAGGTTTTAAGCGGCGTTTATTCTATTGGGGCGCTTGAATGTCAAAAAATAGACTTCGCGCACGCGGCAAAAAGCCCGATTTACTCGCTTGATGAGAGCGCGCAAGAAGCGCAAATGCGCTTGCTAGAAGACGTGAAATCAGCGGGCGATTCCATAGGCGGCAGCGTCATCGTGCGAGTTTTAAACGCGCCGGCTGGGCTTGGCGAGCCACTTTTTGGCAAGCTAGACGGGGATCTAGCCGCCGCGCTTATGGGCGTTAATGCTGTTAAGGCGGTTGAGATTGGGCTTGGCGCGAGATCTTCGCTGATGCGTGGCAGCGAGTATAACGACCAAATGGCAAACGGTGGGTTTTTGTCAAACAACAGCGGCGGGATCTTAGGCGGGATAAGCACTGGCGAGCCGATAGATCTTAAGGTTTATTTTAAGCCAACGCCCTCCATTTCCATCGCGCAGAAAACCATAAACAAGCAAGGTGCGGACGCCACTATCAAGATCTTTGGCAGGCACGACCCTTGCGTTGCCGTGCGCGGCAGCGTTGTTTGCGAAGCGATGACAGCCTGTGTGATCCTAGACAAAATGTTATTGCACTTGCACTCAAGGCTCGATAACTTTTTGGAAGTTTTTAAACCCAGCGCAAAAGCTTAGCGCTACTTATATGGAAGCGCGTTTATGCTAGTCGTTTGCCAGCACGTATAACGCCCCGCAAAAGTTGCGCTATTTATATGGAAGTGTGTTTGTCGGTGCGCAAAATCCGCCCGCATTTTGCTTTTGCTGGCTCCAGCGCACATAAGTCCCCCCACACGCGCGTATAACGCCTCGCCCGCTTTACGTAGGATCTTGTGGTTAGCTCGGCTTGGCTCGGGTCTAGCTTGCGCTAAGATCTTTCATTTGGCTTAGATCTTGGCGGTTGCAGTTTGTTTTGCGAGCGCATTTTTAAAGTTTCATAAAGTATAATCGCGTTTTTTAAATTACGGAGATCCAAATGCAAAGAACCCTATCTATCATTAAGCCAGACGCCGTCAAGAAAAACGTCATCGGCGCGATAATCAGTAGGTTTGAGAGTAACGGCTTAAGAATTGCGGCGATGAAAAAGGTGCGCCTGTCTGCTTTTGACGCCGAAAAATTTTACGCAATCCATTCGTCAAGACCGTTTTTTAAGGATCTTGTGAGCTTTATGACAAGCGGTCCTATCGTTGTGATGGTGCTAGAAGGCGATGACGCAGTCGCTAAAAACCGCGCTTTGATGGGCGCCACAAACCCAAAAGAAGCGCAAAAGGGCACGATTAGAGCGGATTTTGCGGATTCTATTGACGCAAACGCCGTGCACGGAAGCGACAGTGTAGAAAACGCAAAGGTTGAAATTTCGCAATTTTTTGGCGAGTTTGAGATCCTTTAAAATAAATGAAAATCGCCTTTTCAAAAGTATCGAATAACGAAGAAGTTAAGACGTCTTTTGAAAATGGCGCCGATGCGTTTTTTCTTAGCGGCAAGCTAAAAAAAAGCGGCGGTTTGCTGAAATTTGAAGGCGCGGTTAATTATAAGCTGGCGCTTCAGTGCGATTTGTGCGCGGAGGATTTTACGTTTGAGGGCGGCGAAAAGCTGGACGTTTATTTTAGCGACGGGGTTTATAGACAAGATAGGCAAGATGATTTTAAAGAAGTGATAGAATTTTACGACGGTTTTATTGACTTTGACGAGCTGATTAGCTCCGAAATTCAGACCGTTAAAACAGATTACCATAAATGTGAAAAATGTAAAAACAACACTAAAGGATAAAATATGGCAGTTCCAAAGCGAAGAAACACTCACGCAAGAGCGGCAAAGAGAAGAACGCATTACAAGGTTACGTTAAAAACGCCCGTAAAGTGCAAGAATACGAACGAATACAAATTGCCTCACACTCATTCTGCTTGTGAACACGAATGATTAAGGTTGCAATTGACGCAATGGGTGGGGACTTTGGCCCCGCGCCTATTGTCGAGGGGGTTGTGCAAGCTCTTAAAAAGGTAAAATTTACGCCTGTTTTGGTTGGGGATAAGGCGGAAATTCTCAAGTTTTTACCTAAAAAATATCACGGAAAAATAGAGATCTTACATACAACGGACTACATAAAAATGGAAGAAGGCGCAACCGACGCCCTAAAAAGAAAAGAAAGCAGCATTTTTATGGCTGTGAATCTTGTGAAAAACAAGCAAGCCGACGCCATTGTTTCTGCCGGGCATAGTGGCGCTACGATGAGCCTTTCAACGCTTAGGATAGGTAGGCTAGAGGGCATATTGCGCCCCGCTATTGCTACGCTTATGCCGAATATAAATCGCGGGAAAACGCTTGTGTTAGACGTCGGCGCAAACGTTGATTGCACGAGCGAGAACTTGGTGCAATTTGCGATTATGGGCGAGGCTTATGCTAGGTGCCTTCTGCATAAAGAGCAGCCGCGCGTTGGTTTGATTGCAAACGGTGAAGAGGACACAAAGGGCAATAAGGTTGTGAAAGAAACGCACCTTAAGCTAAAAGAGCGCAAGGATATTAAATTCATCGGCAACGTTGAAGGCGGGGATATTTTCAAGGGCACGGCGGACGTCGTCGTGTGCGATGGTTTTGTCGGCAATTCCATACTAAAGGCCAGCGAGGGCGTTGCTTACTCCGTGTATAAAATGCTAAAAAAATCCGTTATGCGCTCCCCGCTTGCGATTTTTGGCGCCATTCTTATGCTGGGCGCGTTTAAAACGCTTAAAAAAGAGCTAGACTACGCGGAATACGGCGGCGCGCCTTTGATTGGCATAAACGGTTGCTCCATTGTAAGCCACGGCAAAAGCAACGCAAAAGCTATCAAAAACGCCATTTTGCAAGCCATAAAGTTTGTAGAAACAAAGGTAAATGACGACATCATCGAGCACATTTCAAACCCTAAGGGAAGTCTCTAGTCTTTAGGGTTGGGGCTCTCGCTGGGTTTGGCGCGGCGTTGTGTGTAGGGCGTTTGCTACGTCGCGTTGGCTTGCCGCTACTTTGAAACAGGCTTTGCCCAGATCTAACCCGCCACGCGGGGGGGTGGCTTGCTGCCTTTTGGCGTGCTTGCCACGCTTCACCACGTCTTGTTTGTTTTGCCACGCGTCACGCGTGGTGTGGGGTCAAGATCTTGTTTAGGATCTAGCGCGTCAAAAATCTTAAACTTACGCACTTTGAGTATCGGGTGGCGGGCTCTTAGATCTTAGCTTTGCCTAAGATCTAGCACAGTGGCGGGCAAAGTGCAACCGCATTTTTTTGTTTTTTGCAAAAGCTTTGCAAGTCTCTTTTTGGCGCGCGTTTGAGTTTGTGGGTGTGAAAGAAGCCGGTTGATAGGAAAGATTTTTGGATTATCAGCGCAGATATGCATTACATTTTTGCGCTTGTTTCAACGCAAATAGGCGCACGGCTTATTTGTTTTACTAAACGATCTCTATGGGGAGCCCTAGCTCTTTGGTTTTGCCTAGATCTAACCCGCCACACGGGGGTTTTAAGATCTTTGCCTAAGATCTAGTACGGCGGTGGCCAAAGCGTAGCCCGCGTTTTTCTTCGCAAAAGGCGTGGCATTTGCAGGTGGCTTTATAGTTTAAGAAAAATGTGAGTAATATGCCGCGCAAAAATTTTTAAAGGAGCACATTATGAAAAAAATCTGTCCGGGGGGGGGGGGCGCTTT
>CAUTXO010000035.1:0-15930 GCA_963542625.1 uncultured Helicobacteraceae bacterium
CGCCTGCTAAACGACACCTACGATTTTTTTATTCAAGCACCACAACATTTCTTACGGCAACGGGGAGACGCAAAGCCTACCGTTACACGCTCCGAGCGCAAGAAGCGCCAAGCCGCTCGCTGCATTTTAAAACAAAAAAGCTCTCAGCTGGTGTTGCTGGTGACTTTCAAGCCTTGCGTTAGATCTTAGATACGGTGTAAGGCGTGGATGCGCTAGATCTGGGGCTTAGATCTAGACCAGCGTCTAGATCTAGCCAAGCTTAGGTGCTAGTAATTGCTCTTTTTTACGTAAATTAGCGAGAGCATATAGCTAAAAACAAAGGCAATGAGCGTTGGGACTATCCAGCCAAGCATCGCGTCATAAAAGGGCAAGGTTTTGACAAACGGCGTAACGCCTGGGATCTCAAGCTTTAAAATATCCAGCGCGTTTATCGTCCCGACAAAAACGCTCACATAAACGCAAGCCCTGTAAATAAGGTGGCTGCCGTCAATAATCGAATTTATGAGCGACAAAATGATTAAAATGATTGCCACAGGGTAGATGGCTATTAAAACCGGAATGCTGCCTTGTATGATTGTTTCTAGCCCAAAGTTTGCGACGCCAAAGCTCACCGCGCTCCAGATGAAAACCCACGTTTTATATTTGATTTTGCCGTTTGTGAGCTTTTCAAAATACGCGCTGGTGGCGGTGATGAGCCCTAGAGTTGTCGTTAAACAAGCAAGGAAAAACGCCGTGCCAAGCACCACTACGCCAAAGGATCCAAACAAATGGTTGCTGATTTTTGAGAGAAGATCCGCTCCGTTTGCCTTGACTTCCGGGAAAAGAGAAGCCGCAGAAGCGCCTAGAAAGCCTAGCATTAAATAAACGGTCATAAGCACGGCACCGGCTAGCATTCCGGCTTTTATCGTCGATGTAACGAGATGGTTTTCGTTGTTTATGCCCGCGTCTTGTATTGCTTTGGCAACGATTATCCCAAAGGCAAGCGAGGCGAGCGCGTCCATTGTTTGGTAGCCTTCTACAAAGCCCGTCGCCGCGGCGTGGTTTGCATATGCGCCAACTGGTGCTCCAAAGCCGCCCGCGCCCATAGGCATAAGGACGCCGCCAACAAAAAGAACCGCAATGAGTGCCAAAAGAATAGGCGTTAGGTATCTACCAAGCACGCTGATAAGCTTTGATGGATTTAGGCATAAATAATAGTTAAGCGCAAAATAAGCCGCCGAGTATATGAATAGCCACTGCTGCGCGCCCCCGCCTTCTATATAAGATCTAACGGCGATGTCAAAGGGCATATTTGCCGCGCGCGGAATGGCAAAAAGCGGCCCGATTGTTAAATATAGAAGCGTTGTGAAGGTCACGGCAAAGACCGGATCTACGCGCCTTACTAGGTTTTCTAGCCCCTTTGCCTTTGCGATGGCGGCGATGCCTAAAACCGGCAGCAAAACCGCTGTGACACAGAAAAACATTATCCCTATGTAGAAATTATCGCCCGCATTTTTGCCGACGATTGGTGGAAAGATAAAATTTCCCGCGCCAAAAAACATCGCAAAAAGCGTAAGGGAAATCACCAAAAACTGAGTTTTGCTCAAAGTATGCTTCATACTCGCCTCCAAAGAAAAAAACTGTGTTAGTTTAGTTTGTTAAGTTTAAATTTAGCACCGTTTTTGGCGGCTTTTTTGAAAAATCCGCCCATTTTTTGCAAAATTTGGCAAAAAAGCCCGCAAATTTGCTCCCGGCGTTTGAGAATTTTCCGTTGTTTGCCTGTGTGTTTCATTGAAAAATAAACGCTAATCTTTGATAACATTTATTGTTTTTAAGTTTATTGGGCTTACAATTCCTAAAAAATTTTAGGAGAAAATATGAAAAAACAAGATTTACTTTTAGCTGTTGTATTAAGCGGTTTTATTGCTTCTTGCGGTGGCAGTGGCGGTGGCGATTCCCAAAATTTGCGAGGCGATGCGTTTTATCACGTGCAAAATCCAAAAACTCAAAACGAGCAGCTTTTGGCTTATGATTGGAATGCAAAAAAAGCCTTTGTGGTAAATAAAGATGTGGTGCTAGAAAGTGCTGGCAAGGTATTTTTGGTTAAGAAAGAAAAAGACGGAGACTATGTCAAAGATGCTTCTTACGATATGGGAATTTACCTAGATCCTAATGTGGATAAGGAAGAAAGAACAGGCATAAAACCGCCGCGGGGGGGGGGCAAGCCTGAGAGCTTTACATACACGTTTTTTAAAGATAGCGCGCTTAAGATCTTTCACGCATCAAGCCCAAGATCCGCTACTTCTTTATTTAACTCAAACGATATTCCAGCCACTCTAAAAGAGCGTGGAATTAAGGTGCTTGGTAGCAGTTATAAAATCTCTCAACCAGGCTTTGATTTAAGCGAAAGTTACATCACAATAAACGCCTACGATTCCTTACCGGATCAATTCAAAAATGAATCTTACAAGGATAAAAACCAAGCCGCAATCACTTTCAATGTGAACAACAAAGCTTTGAATGCAAACGGGGTTTTGCTTGCGTCTGTTTTGACGCCTTCTGGCGCTGTAAATAAGCTTATTCTAAGTAAGTCAGATCCATACAAGCCATCTGCTTCAAGTGGCAATTGGGCTTTATACTCTGCGGATAAAAACTTAAAAAATGAAAGCAAAATTTCCGATGGAGAGTTTTTCTATGCGGCGGAAAATTCTACGCATATTTATTTCTTTAAGCAAAAATCCAAAGATCTTTACGCACTAAGCAAGCAAGATCCAACAAGCCTAGTAAAGCTAAGCGGCGCACAACTTGCTGGCGAATATAACAAAAGCATCAGAAGTGTTTCTGCCATTCACGGTGGCGTGAGCTACATTAATGGCGGCTCAAGTTTATCTTTGCCGCTTAAAAATCTAAGCAGTGGGGATACGGCTTATCTAGCTTACGATTACGACTTGCAAAAAAATGTCGGCGAGTTGTTTATATTTGGCGCCTTTGGTATGTTTAAAAGCGCACAGGTTTTTAGCCTTAAGGGCACGGTTGCTAGTAAGATCTTTGACAATTCAGATGGCACTGATAAATCTTTGGTGGATAATAACAAACAAGTTAGCGGGCATATAAATTTAATCGGGCTTGGTGATGGTGGCAAGCTTTTTGTAGAAATGGCTAATTTTGACGGCAATGCAGCACTTGGCGGCAAATGCACTAAAAAATACCCATCGCACGCTATGCCAGGTATGAAACAAGGATCTTCTTGCTTGAATCTTTTTTACGGATCTATTGATACCAGTGTTTCATCCGCGGCAAGCAAAATAAACGAGTTGCAATACAATGGTAAAGATCTAAACAAAACAGGTTTGGAATATTTTGTGGCAAGGAGAATGGCGCCGTTTATTGCAAACGATAAGCTGATTGTGAGCTTATTTGACGGCGGAAATAAACAAACTGGATACAAATACAAGCAATATATTTACGATTTAAACGGCAATTTCCAAATGACAAAAGACGGCAGAAACTACATTTTGGCGCAAAGCAAAAGAGAAGATGGCAGAATGAAAGGCAAGGTTATTACTTGGGATAGCACCGCAAATACAATCACCGACGATGAGGGTAAAATCTCTATAAAAGCAGCACTAAGTGGCAAAAAAATGACCGGCGTTAGCTCGCAAACAAACGGGATCCCATATTCAGGCATTGCAAATTTGGGAATGTTTAAAGATGACACAAAGGGCGTTGGCGACCACGCGTTTAAGCTATTTTTGCTTTCTACAAAAGACAAAGGAGAAATTAAAGAAGTAGAGTTGCTTCCTTACGGTCAGTGGATTTATGAGTAAAATTTTATTTTTTTGGGCGGTTTTATTGCCGCCTGGATTGTTTTGTTTTAGCTTTGAAAATATGGTCGTAAAAGACGTTAAAGATCAAAAAAACGATTTTTTGAACGAGACCTTTTTAAAACCGTATTCAAAAAGCCTTTTGCAAGCTCAAGATCTGCAAGAAGACGGGGCGAATAATATTGTTGATACTCTCAAAAATATTTCTGGAATCACAGCAAAAGACAGGGGCTCGTATCAGAAAGGCTTTTCTATTAGGGGGTTTGGCGGTTCGCGCGTTTCTTCTTTTATAGACGGCGCTAAAGTTTCAAATCACGGGCTTGATATGGGTGGCGGCGCGGATCTTGGAAGCATCGACACTCAAAGCGTAAATTCCATAGAAGTAATTAAAGGTAGCCCGAGCGTGATATATGATCCAGGAGCCGTTGGCGGTTTGGTGCTTGTGGATACGCTTGGCGGGTTTAAGAGTGGGGCGGATTTTGCAAACCTTAGACTGTTTGGCGGTTATGATTGGGGGTATTTTTTGGATAAACAAGGCGCTGGGCTTAGTGTGAAAAAGGGTATTGTTTATGCATATTTTTTAATTTCTAGGGCAAGATCTGCTGATAGGCTCGTCAAAAACAAAGCAAAGCAACGGCTGATTTTAGAAGACACAAACGCAAGGCAGGAGCGTTTTGATGAATACCGCTTGAGCAATTTTGGCTACAAGCAAGAAGCGCAAAACTTTAAGATAGGCTTAGATCTAGGCGTGGCAGACTTGCTTTATAAATACGGTTTTACAAAAACGCGCGACGTTACCTTTGCCGTGGGGCTTGATAATCCACTAGCCCTTCATTACGATAGCCTAAAAAAAGATACGCATCTTTTGCGGCTTGCGCTTGCGCCATTTGGGGCTTTTAAAAAAGCGCGTTTTAGCGTGGATTATTCAACGCAAGAGCGTATAGTAACTTCAAGTGCGGTCAATCTAAAGACGCTTGCAAACCGCTTGGATCTAGAGACTATTTTTGACAGTTATGGTGCGGCTTTTGGCTTAGAATACACAAAAGACTGGGCGCATACAAGGGTTTTTAGCGAGCAAGATTATTTGGCGGCGTATTTAGAGAACACGTTTTATGTGGATCCGATGGTGTTTTACGCAGGGCTTAGGAGCAACAATCATTACGTTAAGCAGAATTTGCGCCCTGGGCAAAATGAAGATCTAGCTAAGGATCTTGAAGGTGTTAGTGGTATTTTGAAAAGACCGCTTGTTAGTTCTAAGTTTAACTTTAGCGCGGGTGCGGTTTATAGCTTTAGTGAAAATTTTAATGCGGGGCTAAACTTTAGCACGACTTACCGCTACCCGAGTTTATACGAGCGTTTTGCTTTTGATGGCACGATAATTGGTGGTGGCGTAGATCTAACGACTGAAGAAGGAAAAAATTACGAGCTAAGCTTTAAATATCTTGATGATTTTTTAAGCTGGGATCTTAGTGTGTTTTATACAGATTTTAGCGTTTATAATTCTCTTAGAGAGCACAAAAAAATTAAAGACAAGGCCGCGCTTGAAGCGTGCAAGGCAGATAGCGCTTGCGATCCTTATTCAAGAGAAAAAGAAAACGATCTGTTTGAAACATCTTTCATTTACACGAGCTTTAAAAACGTTAAGCGCAAAGGTGTGGAATTTGATTTGCAAAAGACGTTTGCGGGTGGCTTGGATCTTGCATTTAACGCCGCGCAAACGCAAATAAGCCCTAGTATTTACATTACAAAAAGTGGCGCAAAACTTACGCAACATTTTGCAAACGAGCCGCTTGAATTAAAGGTGAGTCTTACGAAGCGCTTTTTTGTTTTTCTAAGGCCTTGGCTTAGGATCAGGCAGCGTTATATAAACGATGTAAGCCGTATCGTGCCGCAAGATAAGAAATTTGCTCTTAGCGTTACGGATTTTTACGCTGGGCTCAAGCACGGAGCCTTTAATTTAAACGCTGGCGTTAGAAATATTTTTGACAACATTTATCACGAGACATACTCGCCTTTTGATGGTATAAAAAGAAGCGCCTTTGTGAATGTAAGCGTTTTTACGGGGTTCGGATTTTAAGAGTTTTTAAGTCTCAAAAGCTACAATACAAAATTTTTTAAAGGATAAAAATGACGTCTTTGATAGAAAATCTGATGTATAACATCTCTAGTATCTTTCTCTTTCCCGTGCTGCTATTAATCTTGCTTTTGTTTGTGTATTCGCTTTTTGCGATGGGAATGTTTTTGGCGCAAACTTTCGTGCGCCGCCGTCACCGCGATGATATGGACCGCGGCTATGACATCGTCGGTTATTCGCGCGCAAATGGGATAACAAACCCCGATGATCTAGAGATCTACGCCTACAAAAAGCTCGAATACAGCTCCATTACCACGCGCGTTTCACCTATGCTTGGCTTGGTGGCGACGATGATTCCGATGGGTCCTGCGCTCAAAGCGCTGGCAAACGGTAACATTCAAGGCATTAGTGAAAACTTGATTATTGCTTTTAGCGCGGTTATTTTCTCGCTCATCACGGCGTCTATTACCTACTGGCTCACAAGCGTTCGCAAGCGCTGGTATGCCGCTGAGATCCAAGACATAATTAAAGAGCAGCAATGAAGATCTTACAAGACGACGAGAGCCTAAACCCGATACTTTCCACCGTCAATCTCATCGATGTTTTTTTGGTGATTGTGGCGGCGCTGCTGATTGCCATCGCGCAAAACCCGCTTAACCCCTTTACAAACGACGACGTTACGGTCGTTAAAAACGCCGGCAAGCAAAATATGGAAGTAATTACCAAGCAAGGGCAAAAGCTCACCAAATATAAAGCCAACGGCAAAATCGGCGAGGGCGAGGGGAGCAAAGCGGGCGTGGCATATAGAATGAAAGACGGTAGTATGATTTACGTTCCGGAGACAAAATAATGAAAAATTTACTCATCTTTGCGGCTTTTGCGGTCTTTGCCCTAGCGGCGGACGTGCTGGTTATCTCAAGTTCGATGGGTCGCGCCACGCAAGACGCCAAACTTAACGCGATGAAGCAGATCGCGCAAGAAAACGGTATGAGCCTTGAATACCTTTTTGACACAGACATAAACTCCACGCAAAAGCCACAGATCCTAAAGGGCTTTAAGGCGGTGGTTTTTGATAGCCTTGCGGGCGATATGATGCTAAAAACCCTGCTTGCTAGCTTTGAGCCTGAGATTGAGAGCGCGGACAAGGCGGCGATGATTATTCCGATGTTTTCACGCGGGAGCTCGCCCTTTCAGCGCAACATCACGCAAGAAGATCTAGCCAAGATCTACGCCTATTGGCATAACGGCGGGCGGGCAAACCTAACAAACCTTGTGCTCTTTTTAAAGGCTAAGATCCAAGGCGCGGACGCGCCACAAGATCTAGCCGCACCGCTTGTGCTGCCAGAAGAGGGGATCTACCACCCGCGCTCAAAGGATCTTGTGTTTAAAACGCTCAAAGAGTATCAAGATTTTATTAAACCAGCCGCGGGCGCAAAATACATCGGCATTTCTTTCCACCGCACTTCGCTTGTTTCTATCTCCACCGCGCACATTGATTATTTGATTGACTATTTTGAGAAACGGGGCTTTATTCCGATTGCCTATTTTACAAAGGTAGCGGGCGGGGATTTCATCGGCAAAAGCTTTATCACGCAAGATGGCCGCACGATTGTTGATGCCATTGTTACCTTTCAAATTATGATAATAGATCACGAGCCGCTCAAAGAAGAGTATAAAAAGCTAAACGTCCCCGTGTTGCACGCTTTCTACACGAATGAAACGCGCGCGGCGTGGGAGCAAGACACGCAGGGCGTAACATTTACAATGATCCCGATGTATTACATCATTCCTGAAACAATCGGCTACACAGACGCGATGATGGCGGCGTCGCAAGAAAATCACCAAACAAAGCCTATCGAGTATCAGATCAACTCCATTGCCAACAAGGCGATGAACCTATCCAAGCTGCGCCATATGCCAAACGCTGAGAAAAAATTAGCCGTGATGTTTTACAACTACCCAGCGGGCATAAAAAATATGAGCGCTAGCAACCTAAACTTGCCAAAGTCTTTTGTGAAGCTCTTTAATGACCTAAAAGACGCCAATTATAGCGTGGAGAGTAAGCCCATTGAATTTTTCACAGAAGAAGTTACGAAAACAATCAGCGGGCTTTATGACGTTAATTTTTATCCAAACGCCAAAAAAATGCTAGCAGAAGGCAGCGCGGGGCTGTATCCTTACGACGAATACATCAAAGAATTTTATAAATTGCCCGTGAAAACCCGCACGGAGATGATCCGCGTGTGGGGCTATCCGCTTGAATCTAAAATGCTTTATTACAAAGACAAAAAGTGGTATTTTTTAGTGCCGCGCATTAGCGTTGGCAACGTTACGCTTATGCCGCAGCCAAGACGCGGCGAGCGCGAGGATAGCATTCGCCAGAAAAATTTGGATATTTCACGCGATGACGCCAAGCTTTGGCATAACCCAAGCGTGCCGATTAGCCACGCGTATTTGGCTAGCTACCTTTACGTCCGCAACGTTTTAAAAGCAGACGCGCTAATCCACTTTGGGACGCACGGGACGCAAGAGTGGTCGGGCGGCAAGGAGCGCGCGGGCAGTATGTATGACGATATTTTTGCTGTGCTTGGGGATATGGTCGTGGTGTATCCATACATTACGAACAACCTTGCCGAGGGCATTCAAGCCAAGCGGCGCGGGCGGGCAACGCTCATTTCCCACCAAACGCCACCCTTTGGCTTAGCGGGGACTTACGGCGAGCTTAGCGAGATTATGAGTCTGATGAATGAATACGAAAGCGTTGATGACGGGCTTGTGAAGTCGCAGCTAAAAGAAAAGATCACAGAAAAAGTGTTTAAGCTAAACATTCATAAAGATATGAACCTTGATGAGCAAAGCGTTAATGAGCATTTTAGCGCCTTTGTTGCCAAGGCGCAGGATTACATTTTGGCGCTAGGAAAGCAGGCGCAGCCGCTTGGAATGCACACTTATGGGACGTATCCTAAGCGCGAATTTTTGATTACGACGCTAATTCAAATGCTAGGCGGCGATTTTGTAGAAAAGGTAGAAGGCGACAAGAACTTTTTTGCCAAAAATTTTGAAGAGTTTAACGTGTCTAAAACCTACAAGCTCATTTCAGATTACGTCATCGACGGCAAGGATCCAAAGGATCTTGACAAAAACCTTAAGATCTACATTGATACCGCCAAAACATATTATAAAGGTTTTAGGGATACAAAAGAAACCAAAAACCTTCTAAGGGCGCTAAACGGCGAGTATATAGAAACGGGCGTTGGCGGCGACCCGATACGAGATCCAAACAGTATGCCAACGGGCAATAATATGTATGGCTTTGATCCTAGCAAGGTACCAACAAAGGCCGCGTGGGAGACGGGCAAGAAGCTTATGGAAGATCTCCTAGCCAAAGAGTATGAAAAGAACAAGCGCTACCCGCAAAAGCTCGCGTTTAACCTTTGGTCGCTAGAAACAATGCGCCACCACGGGGTTTTGGAGTCGCAGATCTTATACGCAATGGGCGTGCGCCCCGTGTGGAATGAGACGGGCATTAGCAATAAATACATTCAAGACGTCGCGCATTCATTTTTGAAATCTTACTTGCCAGATGGCGTGAGTAGGTGGATAAGCTCCTTTATAACGCTCTCTAGGATTGAGTTTGTCTTAGATCTATTGCCTGAGAAATGGACGGCAACGGCAAAGAAAATGATCCGCCACTCAAAAGCCACGGCAAAGGGGCAGATAGAAGGCGTAGAAATTATTCCATACAGCGAGCTAAAACGCCCGCGAATTGACGTCGTCATTAGCGCCACGGGGCTTTACCGCGATACCTTTCCAGGCGCGATGAAATTAATTGCAGACGGCGTGGAGCAGGTTTCAAAGCTCAAAGAGCCAAACAACTTCTTGCGCCAAAACTCCCTTGCCTTGCAGAAAAAACTCTCCGCTATGAAAGACATTAACGCCTCAGAAGCCGAGTATCTTTCTACTATTAGGATCTTTTCAAACAAGACGGGCAATTACGGCAGCGGCGTTGATGCAATCGACGAAACGTCGCGTTGGGAGGACGACAAGCGCATTAGCCAAAATTACGTGCAAACGCTTGGCTATTACTTTGGTAACGACTCTTCGCGCTGGAGCGAGAAGCGCGTGGAGCTAGATCTATACAGCAAAAACCTAAGCGGCACAGAAGGCGTCGTGTTTTCGCGCACGTCCAACCTTTACGGCTTGCTAACAAGCGACGACCCGTTTGAATACTTCGGATCTATGGCAATGGCGATTAGAAACATAGACGGCAAAGCGCCGACTTCTTACATCTCAAACCTAAGAGATCCAAAGGACGCCAAGGTGCAAACGACGGCGGAATTTATGGCGCAGGAGCTAAGATCTAGGTATTTCCACCCGAACTGGGTGCAGAAAATGAAGGACGAAGGGCTTGGCGGGACTTCTACCATTCTTGATGTGATGAATAATTTCTGGGGCTGGCAGGTGGTAGATCCAAACGTGATCCGCGACGACCAATGGCAAGAGTTTGTCGAAGTTTATGTAAATGACAAATTTAATCTAAACATTAAAGAATGGTTTAAAGATATTAACCCAGATGCCTTTGCGCGCTTCCTTGAACGCATTATTGAAGCCAACCGCAAGGGGTATTTCAAAACCGACGCAGAGACGCTCAAAAAGCTTATAAAGGAATACAAAGAGCTACAAAACCGCTTCAACGTGCAAACTTTTAATGAAAAATTTAAGGATTTTGTGCAAGATAAGGCGGTAGGTTTTGGGCTTTTAGCGCCGACTAGGGCAAGCGTGAAAACGCAAGAGCTTCCAAAGGTTAGCACGCCGCAGCCGCCAAAGGTAACGGGGCAAAAGCTAGAAAAACAGCAGCCAAACACGCTCACCGATGAATCAAGAGAGTATATTTTCATCGCGCTGATCTTAGGGCTCGTGCTTTTTGGCAGCATATACGAATTAAGGAGAAAATACGAATGAAGCACATAGGCGCGCCATTGGTGGCGGTAATGGTAACAGTAGCGGCGCTTTTTGCGCACACGCCGCTAATGAGTTGCATAGATGAAGGCGACGGCAGCGTTACTTGCGAGGGCGGTTTTAGCGACGGATCTAGCGCAGGCGGCGTGGATTTTCGCGTGGAAGCAGGCGGCAAGATCTTGTTAGAAACCAAGCTAAACTCGAGTAGCGAGGTCAATTTTAAAAAGCCCGATGGCAATTACACCGCCGTTTTTGACGCGGGCCCCGAGCACGTGGTGAAAATTCAGAGTAAAAACATATATAAGTAGGTAAAAATGAAAAAATCTTTTCTTTTTTTTGCGGCTTTTGGCTTTTTGTTTGCTGATTATTTTCAGCTTTTATACACACCACAAACCTTGCTTGACGGCGGCAAAACCATCGAGATCCTAAGCGCCGTTATTCACCCCTACACGGGCAAGGAAGGGCTTGATATGGGCGTTCAGCACAGCGGTAAGGAACTTTTGGGCGTGGAAGAATTTTACGTGGTGCATAAGACCATCAAAGAAGATCTTAAAAAAACCTTGCAGCCTGTGAAATATAACGGCGAAAAAAAGAGCGTCAAGGGCTACAAGGCAAGCGTGCGCGTAAAACAGCTTGGCGACCACTTGTTCGTGCTAAAGCCCGCGCCGTTTTATTCGTCGATTGAGGGCGTGTATTTGCAGCCGATTACAAAGCTTGTTGTAAATGTCGGCGCAAAACCGAGCGACTGGGGCGACGAACTAGGGCTAGACGCGGAGATTGTCCCGCTTTCAAAGCCTTATGGGATCTGGGCTGGCTCGTCTTTTAGCGCTATGGTAAAGGCAAGCGGCATACCCGTCCCTTATGCTTCTATTGACGCAGAATTTTTGAATTACGACATAGATCTTGCGAGCCTTAAGCCCTCTAAACCTAAGACAAATCAGCAAAATCAGGCTATGCAAACGATACAATTTCGGGCTGATGAAGACGGAAAATTTACGTTTTTCTTGCCGCGCGCGGGCTGGTGGGCGATTTGCGCTGGCGGCGTGGGGCTTAAGAAGTCCTTTAAAGACAAGGAGCTAAGCCAAGACGCTTGCATTTGGGTGCAAGTTTCAAACGTTAAGTAGGTTGGGAAGCCGCCGTTTAAGGGCTAGTGGATCTTTGGCGCGGTTTATGCGGTTATGGTGCGCCAAATTTAAACCGCTTGCTAAATTTACCAGTGCTTAAGATCTTGCACGTTTTGCATTGCATTTAAGATCTTAATCTTGCGCGCGCTCAAGACTTAAGCAAATTTACAGCGCCTTGGCAAGCTCAAAGATCCTAAGCTTGCCAATTCAAGCTTGTCTTATAAAACTTCGCAGGTTTTGTGGGGATGTGCGTATTTTTCTAGTTCATTTATTATTGCAGTGGATAAGACTAGGTTTAACGCCAAACGCCACACTTTTAGTGCAAAATTAGCAATTGTTTGTAAGACCACTTAGCATTTTTACATAGTAAATTGCTGCATTTTGTATTTTTAGCCGCTAATTCTAAAAATAGCATTTAGATTTTACACATTTAGCTTGTCTTGTTTGCCTGTATGCTTTTGTTGCTTAAAGCTTGCAGGGTTGTATTCGCATAAAGCCTACTACGGCTGCGTTTTTTAGTTTGGTAAAGATCGTATTCAATTTATATATGTATATGATTGTTTATTTTTTTCCATTTTTTGTCAAAAGCTTTCAACCCCTAGCAATAAAGTTCAAAAAAGGAAAAATTTGATTATATCCATCAAGATGATTTTTGTATTGAGTTTGTTGCTTGTAACACAATTGGGCATTTTTTGCTTCTGAGAGATTTTAATTATTCAAGAATATTTTGTTCATTTTCTTTGGCGCTGGGAAAATTATGATTTTCGTGCTTGTTGCTTTTGCCTTTGGTTGAATACGATGATATTATCATAAAAGCTATTTTGTAAAATATCTCGTTTTTAGTTCATACTCATCGTGTAAAATTTGATACGTCAGGTGTGATATTTGTTCTATCGCATTGCACCATTTATCGCGGTAGTATTGGCTAAAATTGTTACTATCAAAGTTGTGCCTTTTATGTTTTGCTTCAAAAAAAATACGTTTTTTTCTGTGATAGTTACTAAATCCGAAAATCTCTGAGCCTCGTCATTCCTTGTCTTGCCTATCTTTTTTATTTTTTCTTTTGAAATGCTGCTCTAGTCAAACAGCATCTGTGAGTTCGTGAATAGCTGGCACGAGAGCTGAAAAAGACTGCTTTTTGTTGCTCAAAAATGGATAGTCACCAAAAATTTTGTTCATACAGAAACTTTCTTTTTGAAAATTCTAACCCCTGTTTTAAAAAATTTTTTGTTCTCATCATTTTTAGTTTTTGTAGTGTTGCCTATGCGTGCGCGGGGTTGGTGCGCATTGGCACTACAAGCTAAGATCTGCTGGTGCTAAATGGCGGTGCGGAGTTGGCTTGTGATGTCGCCGGCGCCAAAGCCTATAGTTAAGCCATCTTGCAGCTCGCTTGCCACATCGGCAACGCTGGCAGCAAAAATGGGTTTGTAGCTTTTGAAATGCTCTTGCAGCTTGACGTCTGCTTTGGTGTTTCCGGGCTCCCAAACGGGCAAAATGATGAGCTTTGAAGCGCCCTTAAAACACGCTTTAAAACCGTCTAAATTATCAAGCAGCCGTGAGTATTTGTGCGGTTGCCAAATGACCTTTACGCCGTTTATGCCTTGCATTGCCGCAAAGGCAAGCGCGGATTTTAGCGTGGCGCGGATCTCCGTTGGGTGGTGCGCGTAATCGTCAATGACGATACTTTTGCCGTCGTTTTTTATGATGTCAAAGCGCTTTTTTATGCCCTTAAAATCCTTTAAATTTTGCCTAATCGTCTTAAGATCCATCTCTTCTAGCGCGGCAAGAATAGCCAAAGCTGCATCAGCGGCTATGTGCTCGCCAAAGCCCCAAACGCTGAAGCTACCAAGATCTTGCAGCTCAAAGCTCGTGTATGGCTCGCCGTTTATGATCTTTAGCTCAACGTTTTTCACATCTTGCGGGTAGAGCCTTTGCGCGGGCGTATTTAGCCCGGCTAGGAAAGGATCCGCGCAGTTTATGACCCGCCGCGTGGCCTTATCCAAAAACTCCCTGTAATGCGCGTAAAATTTTTGCTCGTCGTAGTCGTAATGCTCCATATGCTCGGGCTCGGCGTTTGTTACGACGGCGCAGTAAGGGTTTGAGTGGATAAAGCTACCGTCGCTTTCATCAGCTTCAAAAACAAGCGTTTTCTCGCCCGGTGAAAACACCGCGTTTGAGCCAAATTCCTTAGAAATCGCCCCGATGAGCGCGTTTTTTTTCAAAATGGACGCAAGTATTGCCGTGGTGGTGCTTTTGCCGTGCGCGCCGCAAACTGAATACACTTTGTAATCTTTCAAAAAATCAAAGAGCGCTTCTTGCCTTGATAGGATCTTTATCCCTCGCCGCGCGGCTTCTTTTATCTCGGCGTTTTCTTGCGTGATGATTGCCGAATGCACCACAAGATCTTGGTCTTTTATGACGCTTGGATCGTGCGGACAAACGATATTCATACCTTCTTTTTTCAAGGCTTCTATGATGTATGATGATTGTATGTCGCTACCGCTTACTTCAAAGCCCCTAGACGCAGCAAGCCTTGCAAGGGCTGAGATCCCAATCCCGCCTATGCCGATAAAATGTATTTTCATTTACTTAAGCACTCTTTCAATTTTTCTAAAGCCGTTTGCATTTTTTGCGGCTCTTCCACAAGCGCAACCCTAATAAACCCGCGCCCCGCGCCACCTCTACCAAGAAATGAGCCGGGCAAAACCTTAATGGCGTAGTTTTTTAGCAAGTTTTGTGCCGTAAGCAAGTCGTCCTGCACTTCTAGCCAAAGGTAGAACGTTGCTTCTGGCGCGCTGCCAAAGATCTTGCGCGCGGCTTCTGTGTTTGCGGCGAATTTTTTGCGGATTTCTTCGGCGCCGCTTTCATCTTGCCAAGCCGCCGCCGCTGCGCGTTGCATTGGGTTGCCGTTTGCCGCGCCTAGGTAGGTTCTATACTGCGCGTATTGCTTTAAAACGCGCGTGTCTCCAGCTATAAAACCGCTTCTAAGCCCGGGTGCGGCGCTCCTTTTTGAAATGGAATTAACGCAAAAAACGTTTTTAAATTCATCGTTGCCAACGCTTTTGCACGCTTGCAAAATAGATGGCGGCGCGCTTTGCGTGTAGATCTCTGAATAGCATTCGTCGTTTAGCAAGAAAAAGTCGTATTCAAGCGCAAGGCTCACCCAGCGCGCTAGATCTTGCACGCTTAGCACGCTGCCCGTTGGATTGTTTGGGAAGTTGAGTATGACAAGATCCGCTAGCTTTAGTTGCGCCGTGTCAATGACGGGCTTAAAGCCGTTTTGTTTTTCTAGGCTAATGTGAAAAACCCGCGCGCGAGAAGCCTTTGCTGCGCCCTCGTAGATCTGATAAAACGGATTTGTGTAGCACATAGTAGGATCTTGCTTGCCAAAGAGCAAAAATTGCGGGAAGTTAAAGAGCACTTCACGCGTGCCAAGCGTTGGCAAGAGCTCGTCAGGGCTTAGCGCAATGCCAAAACGGCGGGCAAAAAACGCCCTTTGCGCCGCGCTTAGATCTGGCTCGCCAAGCGTTTTTGGGTATTTTGAAAGCTCGCCCGTGCTTGCGGCAAGCGCGTTTTGAATAATTTGCGGCGTTTGAAACTTTGGCTCGCCGACGCTTAGATCTGTAACGCTGCCCGGCGGGGTTATGCCGCTAAAAAGATCCCGCAGCTTTTCAAACGGGTATGGTTGGAAGTTAAATTGCATATTTTGCCTTTAGGATTAGTCCGATTTCTATGTGTTTTGTGTATGCGAATTGGTCAAAAACCGCCGCGCTTTGGGCGGTGTGCGTTTTTTGCAGGGCTTGCAAGTCTCTTTTTAGCGTGTCTTTGTTGCACGAAATATAGATGATGTTTTCTATGCCTTGCGCCACTTTTAGCGTGTCCGCGTCAAGCCCGGCGCGCGGGGGATCTACTAAAACGTGGCTAAAATTGTAGGCGCTAAGATCTGTGCCGCCTAGCCTTTTAAACTCGC
>CAUTXO010000036.1:0-15312 GCA_963542625.1 uncultured Helicobacteraceae bacterium
CCTAGCGCACCTTGCTAGCGCTAAGATCTGCGCTAGATCTTTGCGCTTGGATCTAGGGCTAGGATCTTGAGCTGTGATCTTAGGGTTTAGATCTATGGCGCCGTTTAGATTTTGTCTTTTCTTTCTTTGCTTTTATGGTGCGTTGTTCTTTTTAATTAGAGAGTGGTAGATCTTAACTAAGATCTGTTAGCTAGATCTAGAGTTAGATCTTGACTAAGATCTTTTTTCTTAGGGGGAAGGGGTCAAGTTGCGAAGCTACCCCTTCCCCCTAAGACCCCTAACCTAGCACGCTTTCAATGGTGCATAGCTACGCTATGCAGATTAGAATAAAAAATAAATCGCACAGCTTTAGCTGTGCCCATTTGAAAAGCGTCGTCGGGGGTTAGGGATCCAAAGGGGAACGGGAGCCGTGACGCAGCAATTCAAGCCCCCTTCCCCTTTGATAAATAAAAAAACATAAGCCCTAATAGACGCCTTAGATCTAAGCCCAAGATCTAGCTAACAGATCTTAGTCAAGATCCTAGCTAAAGATCTACCCCTAAAACAAAGCATAAGGATCTAACGTAGATATACCTAACAGATCCTAGCCTTAGATCTTAGACCTAATCCATCACTTAGATCCTAGTCAAAATCCAGCGGGCAAGATCTGCGCGGGTTGGTGGGCGGCAAGGGCGCGGGTAAGACTTTAGCTTAAGATCTGAGTGCGCCCAAGATCTGCGTTGGCGAGCGGGCAAGATCCGTGCAAGATCTTGCGCCTGCTAAAGCTTCTTACCTTGCGCTTTATACACAGATCTTTGATGGTCGCACTACGCTAGCGCTTAGGCACAGGGCACAAAGCCCAAGCGCGCTTAGATCTTGTGCGTTTGGCGTGGATTAAAAAAGTAAGTTAATGGCTAGGTTTAGGTCATCATTGGCGCGGTCGCCAGAGCAGCCGCGCGCGTGGTGCGCGTGGCGGTGGTGGCGGCTAGTTAGATCTAGCTCAAAAAAAAGACGCGGCATAACTTCAAGTTTGGCGTGCAAAATGTTGGCGCTAAGATCCGTGCTAGATCCAAGCGCGCCAAAGCCCCTTGGCAAATACTCTTTTCTAAAAGCCTTTAGATCCAGCCGCCAAAGGCTAGCTTGCACGCCCGCCTTCGCGTAAAGCAAAGCACCCAGCCGTCGCCCGCCCCCATTCCCCGCCACTGCGCCAAGCCACAAAAAGGGCTGGGCGGCAAAGGGCTTAAAAACCAAGCCGCCGCTTAGATCCAAGTAGGGGCAAAATTTGCCGCCAGCGCGCGCCACGCCAAGAGCGAATTCGCCGCTTGTGTCTTTGAAGTAAAGGTCAAAGCCGTTTTCTTTTAGCACGCGAAAAACTTCAAGGCGCGCAAAGCCCCTGCGGCGCAGGTGCAGGCTAAAAAGCTCGATTTTTTGCAGGCTGTTTTGCTCCTTTTGCTCGCTGTAGTAAGGCGTAAAAAGCACGCCCGCGTCCGCGCCCGCATTTGCCCCGCCCGCGCTCACGCCAAGCCGCCTAAAAACCCTAAGCTCATCAAGCCGCGCGCTTTTGTTTTTATCACTAAAGGTAATGGCGCGTTTAACTAGCCGCACCTTTAGCGCTAGATCTCCCCCCGCGGCGTCTAAAAACGCCAGCGCCGCTTTTGTGCTTTCGCGCGGGGCGGTATCTAGGCAGGCGTCTTGCCCGCTTAGCGCAAGATCTACGCAATGCTTATCGCTCGCGCTAAGCCTTGCCCTTTGCTCGTAAAAAACGTTTTTTTTGGCTTGGATCTTTTGCGCCGCGCCTTGCTCCACATTAAGCGCGCGCACTAGATCTAACGGGGCTATGTAGAGATAATTTTGCCGCGTTTTAACCCCCGCGCTTGCTAAGAGATCCAAAATTTCCCCCGCGCAATTTGCCTTGAAAAATCCATAGGGCTTAGGCGTTTTTGCCCTAGCCGCTGCCACGGCTACGAGCCTTGCTTCTTGCTGCCTGCTTAAATTCAAATCGATGATGTAAAGGTTTCTAGCTTCTTTGTGCGTGTAGGCGTATTCCCTTGTTTTGTAGGGCGCGATGTGTAGGCGCGCTGTCCCGCTTAACCCCCAAAGCCCCGCGCTGCTGCTTGCATTGCTAGCGGTGAAGTCGATTGCCTTTTGCTCTTGCCCTTGCTCTAGCTTCAAAAAGCTGTGCCCGAACAAGCCAGCACCAGATCCGCTACCAACTAGCACAAGCTGCACTTTTGCGCTAAGGGCGGCGGCAAGGGCGAAAAAAACAAGCTTTTTAATGTGCGCCCGTTAGGGTTTTAACCAGCCCGTTTTCTGTGATGAAGCTGCTAAATTTGCCCTGCCGTTTGATGGCGTCGTCGTAGCTTTTGGCTGAGCCATTTGTTAGAGTCACGCGGTTTTGCGCCAGCGTTTTTTGCGCCGCGTCTTTTGTGACAAGATCTAAGCTCACAGCGGCAAAATGCGCGCTTGCTAGCTTGGGGTTATCCGAGCTAATCTGCTTTGGCTTTGCGCTTGCTTGCACGCTTATGCTAACTTCGGACTTTTCGCCGCGCAGCCTGTCCGTGCTCTTTGCGCCAAGCTTTAACAAGTGGCTTCTTAGCGTATCGGCGTATTCTTTCACATTCGATTGCACGTGGAATTTTAGGGCGAAAATATGCGCGTAAAAGCTTTCTTTTTGCGCGTTTAGGGTAGCAAGCGCGGGCGCGTCTTGGTAGCGCTCATCGACCGCCTTTAAAAGCGTCACTTTAACAAAGGCATCTTTTAGCTTGGCGTCAAAGGCGTCCTTGTTTTTTAGGAAGTAAAATTCGCCAGATTGCAGCGCGTTTGCACTAAGGGCGCTAAGATCTTGCCTAAGCTGTGCTAGCTCTGCTTGCAAAGTGCCAAACACATCGCGCTTTTTCACGCGCAAAGATAGGTAAAACGTGCCGTCAATCTCCTTTGTTTGCAAGGTTTGCGCGCCTGTGAAGTTGATTTTTTGCGTTTGCGCGCGCAGATCTTGCGTGATGTTACGCGAATATTCATCGCCTAAAAGCTCCTTTTTTACTTCTAAACTAGAGCTAAGCCCCACAAAAATACTCGAAGAAATCGCGTTAAGCGCGGCTAGTTTTGCCTCACTAGGGCTAGCTCCCGCGCCGCTTGAATAGTAAAATTCAGCCGATTGCGGCGTGTTTAAATACCAGCTTGGCAACTCATTTTGCGCCTTTGGTTGCGCCCCGCAAGAAATAAGCGCCGCAAATGCCAGCGCGCCCGCGATTTTTGCAAGAAGTTTTTTCATTTTATGTCCTTAAATTTGCTCGTTAGATTTTTTAGCCTGCCCGCTTCAAAATATAGCACGCCCGCCCTGTAAAGCCCGATTGTGAGATTTGGCAAGGCGTAAATGGCGTTTATCGCCAGCTGCTTTGCGCGGCGCTCTAGGTTATTTTTTTGCATTCGCGTAGCGCTTGCTACCGCACCTGCTAGCGTGATGGCTCTTAGCTCGTCTTCTAGGCTTGCAAAACCGTTTTTAGCCAGATGGATACTAGCCGCGCTCATTACCGCCATTGCTTCTAGCGCGCTTTTTTGCAAGGCGTCAAAGAGTTTGTCAAGCTTATGCGCTAGCGGCGCGCGCGTGGGGTCAAGATCTAGCGCTAGGGCGCTAGCGGCGTTTTTTATGGTCTTTTCATAGATCTGCTGCTTGGCGCTTAGATCTTTTTTAAGGCTATCTAGCTCGGCTTGCTTAGCGCGGATCTCGCTAGTTGGCTCTTTGTCTGCTTTCATCGCTTCTATTTGCGCGCTAAGATCTTCGTAGGCGTTGCTAAGATCTTTGTAAGCCGCCAAGCTTTGCCGCAAATCTTCTTGAAAGCTCTCAGGGCAAAGGCTAAAGGCGGCTTCGTAAGCGTTTTTGTAAAGCGTGCCAGAAAGCGCTTCAACCTGTATGATCTCCGCCCCGCCACCGCTTGGAAAGCTAGAAAAACTCTTGGCGTCAAAGATGTTTGGCATAGCGTAGAGTTCAGGCGTGCGGTAGTCCTTGCTTTGCGAATTTAGCGGATTTTTATACACGCTAAAAAGCTTGTTATACATTGAAAATCCAACGGGCGTAAGGCTTGAGAGCGTGAATTGCCCCAAAAAGGCGTTTGAAAGCGCAATCGTCGCGTAGTAGGGGTTATCCCGCACGGGCGCGCTTTGCATAATTTGCTCGCTTCTAGCCGCGCTAATTTCATCGGCGGCGGTGTCTATCCACGCGGCGTCTTGCGAAACGGGCACGTCGTAGAGCATAACGTTTGAAACTCGCAGCAAATTTACGCCCACGTTTAGGCGGTTTAGCTGCGTTTCCACGTTCGGCGCTTCTACAAGCGCAAACAGGCTCTCACTAGATCCAGCGCTAGATCCTAAGGCTATGGCGGGCGGCAAAAGGGCTAATAAAATGGTGGTAGCTAGGATCTTGCGAGCGGGCGTTAAGATCTCCCGCGTGGCGCGCAAGATCTTGCGAGCGCCCAAGATCTCCAGCGCGGGCAAGATCCACCGTGCGGCGCGCCCCGCGCCCAAGATCTGCAAGGTTCGCGCCACACGACTAGCACCTAAGATCCACAAGATCCCAGCGCTAAGATCTGCAGTTTGGCGCGCAAAGATCCACCCCGCGCCAAAAACTTTTAAGATCTTGCGGACGCCAAAGCTGTGTAAGATCTTGCGAGCTGGCAAGATCCACCGTGCGGTGCGCCCTGCGCCCAAGATCCGCAACGTTCGCGCCGCACGACTAGCGTCTAAGATCTGTAAGATCCCAGTGCTAAGCCCTGCCGTGGATCTTTGGCGCGCAAAGATCCACCACGCGCTAAAGACTTTTAAGATCTTGCGGACGTTCAAGATCTCTAAGATCCGCAAGACCCCAGCGCCAAGATCTGCAGTTTGGCGCGCAAAGATCCCCCACGCGCCAAAGCCCCCCAAGATCCGCCGTAAAACCCCGCCTTTCATTCTGAAATTTCGTAATCCTTGTTGATTTTGTCAATGGATTTTTTGTTTTCATCTTTTTGCGTTTGCAAGCGCTCAAACAGGCGGTAAAAGGCGTCAAATTCACCCTTTGCCTTTAGCGTTTGTGCGTCTTGCGGGCTTAGAGCCAGCGCGGCGTTAAAGCTTTTGTTTGCCGCGTGCAGCAATTTTATATCCATTTTCGTCGCGGCAAGCCCTTCGTAAAAAACGCCAAGGTCGTAGTGGTTTTTGCCCTTGTAGGCTGCCATTGCGGCAATTGCACCTTCTAAATCCCCGCTCCTTGCGTATTGCTCGGCGTGCGCTAGCTCGCTTGGCAGGCTCTTTAGATCCACGAGTTTTTTTGTTTTAAGCGGCGTGATGTCTTTCAAAAAATCCCGCGTAATGCGCTTAGATAGCGCGCTGATGACGCTTTGTTTGCTAGGCAGGCTTTGCGCGGAGGCGCTAAAGCGCTTGTCTTGCTTGCTGTAAGTTTTGCTAAAGGCTTCCGTAGCGCCCTTGTTGATGGCATAGCGCACGCTTAAATCCGCTTGAATACTGCCCGCTTCTTGCACGAACGACAGATCTATAACCTTCACGTGCAAGGTTACACGCGCGTCTTCGTAAATGGGATAGATCTCTATAAAGTTTGTCTGCGTCAGCATTTCTTTAAGATCTGAGAGCAAATATTCGCCCGCTAGCTTGCCGTCTTTTATGCCGCTGGTATCAGGCTTAGGATCTATGCCAAGGCTAAGCAGGGTATTTGCGCCGCCTGTGTTTGAAACAAGCGAGCGGATCTTTGCTTCTTCTTTGGGTGGCGAGAAAGTATCTAGGAGAATTTGCTTAGGCGCACAAGCGCTGAAAAAAAGCGCGGCAAGTGGCGCGGCAAATAACAAAGCAAGGCGCTTCATTGGTAAAACCTTTGGAAAAATAATCGGCATTATAAAAAAACTGCCTTTAATGTATAATACGGCTTTTTTAAGGAGCAAAATGAAGCCCGATATTCAAGAAGTTACGAACTTTTTAATGGACTACTCCGTTGCAATGATCTCAGCTGGCACTTACGCCGCGCGGGTGAATAAAAGCGTTACGCGCATTGCAAACGCCTTTGGCTATGACGTTGCGCTGACGATTTTTCTAAAAAGCACGACGCTAACCGTGCTAGATCCAGACGACTTTTCAATCCGCCGCACTTACGTGAGAAAAAACAACTCAATGAGTATAAACTTTAAGCTTATTCTAAAGCTTAGCGCCCTTAGCTGGCACATTTACGACGATAGATTTAACCTTGAAGAAGCGCGGCGCTATTTTAGGGAGATCACGGCGGAAAAGCGCCACACGCACCTAAGCACGCTGATGCTAGTTAGCGTTGCCAACGCGGCTTTTAGCAGGCTCTTTGGCGGGGATCTTGGGGCGATTTTGGTCGTGTTTATTACCACATTCATTGGCTTTAACGCGCGCTTTTTGCTTGGAAAATTGCACGTGGATCTTAGGCTGCAATACCTTGCTGTTTCTTTTTTGGTCTCTTACCTTGCTTATATGGGCTTTCGGCTAGGGCTTACCGCCACGTATGACGTTGCCATTGCCTCAAGCGTTTTGTTTTTAATCCCAGGCGTGTATTTTATAAATTCTGTTATCGAGGTGCTAAACGAAAACACCCTTGTAGCTATCAGCCGCGCGATAAACATCGGTATTTTAATCATCTGCATTGCCATTGGGATCTTTGCCACCATAAGCATTACAAACATAGGGACGATAGATGGCTGATTTTGTGATTTTAGTTTTTTGGGACGCCTTTTTTGCGTCTATTGCTGGGCTTGGCTTTGCCTACCTTAGCAATACGCCGCGCCATACGCTATTTTTATCCGCCTTGCTTGCGGCGTTTGGGCACTCGTTTAGGTGGTCGCTGCTGAATTTTTGGAACGCAAACATCGTGCTTGCTACCTTTTTATCCGCGCTTATCATCGGGATCTTTGGTATGGCGCTGGCAAAAAAGGTCAAAACGCCCGTTGAAATCATCGCCTTTCCAGCGCTCTTGCCGATGATCCCCGGCATTTACGCCTACAAAAGCATTCTTGCCATTTTTTCCTTTATGAGAAGCGACGATACGATGCTAAAAGCCAAGTATTTGGTGCTGTTTTTTGAAAACGTGCTAACGACGACCTTTGTATCCATCGCCCTTGCTGTTGGCGTGTCAATGACGCTGCTAATTTTTTACGAAGAATCGCTAATGGTAACGCGCCGCTCCACTTACCACAAAAACAGCTAGCGCGCGTCTAGGAACTTGCAAAATTTTAAGCCGTAGATGAAGATTATCCACGAGATGTAGATCCAGAGCATAAAAAGCATAAGAATGCTTAGCTGCCCGTAAAGGCTGACGTAATTTTTATTGTAAAAGGCGTAATACACGAACAAGTTTTTCGCCAAGATCCAAGCAAGCGATGAGAGTAGCGATGAAACGAGCGCGGCGCTAGGTTTAACGCGCTTGCTGGGCGAAATTTTGTAAGAGATGTAAAACAAAAGCCAAAAGACAAGATAGGGCAAAAACCACGCCACTTCAAGCCCGCGCGTGAGCGAGAAGCGGCTTAGAATGCTTGTGAATTCGTCCGAGATGTAAAAGCTAAAAACAAGCGCTGGCAAAAACGCGGCGGTTAAAGAAAAGTAGATGACGACCGAGAGCGCGTAACTTTTGATTTTTGTGTTGTAAATTTTGTTGATGATGTATTCGTAGCTTGAGAAAAACATCACCGCGCTAAAGAGCACAAAGCCCGCGCCCATAAGCCCCACGCGCGCTGAATTTTCCAAAAGCCCGTTGATGTAGCCTGAGATTATTTCTTGATTGACGGGCAAAAAATTGGCGACTAAAAAGTCGTTTAAGCGCTTTAAAAACGGCGCAAAACTATCCACGCGCACGGCGACGGAGATGGCAATGGCAAGCGTTGGAATGATGGCAAAAATGGTGTAAAAACTAAGCCCCGCCGCTTCTTCAAAGGTCGTGTCGGCTTTGTAAAATTCCCACGCCCGCGTTAGGGCGCGCAAGATCTTTTGCTTTGCGCTTGCTGGCGTTGGATCTTTGGCGGGCTTAAGATCTTGAGCCGGTGCAAGATCTTTGCCTGTCGTAAGATCTTTGGCGAGTTTAAGATCTGCACTGCTTTCAAGATCTTTGCTTGCCACAAGATCTCTGCTGCGCTCAAGATCTTTGCCTGCTGTAAGATCCTTACTACGTTTAAGATCTAAGCCGCTTGTAAGATCTTGTCCTTTTGCAAGATCCGCGCTAGCTTTAAGATCTTGCCCCATTTTGCGCGCGTGCATTAGCCGCAACCGCCCCCAGCTCTTTCTTCAAGCTCTAAATATTCATCAACGAGCCTATCTAAAAGGCTTTTTTTGTCTTCATAGGTCTTGTAAATCTCTGTAATGCCGCCCGCGTCTGCACAGGCGCTTGGGTTTTCTAGGCATTTTGCAAGCTTGGCGGTTTCTGTCTCCAGCGCTTCTATTAAAGCGGGCAACTCTTGTTGGCGCCTTGTTTCTTTGTAGCTTAGCTTTTTTGCCGTTTTTGCCGCGCGCCCTTGCGCTAGATCCTGCCCCTTGCTAGAAGGATCTGTGTCTGCCGCCAAAGCCGCGCGCCCTTGCTCCTTTGCGGCTTCTTTTGCAAAGCCTTCTAGCTTTTGCGCGTCTTGCAAGGCTTCCAAAACCTCTGAATAACTACACGACAAAACGTTGATTTTTGCGTCTTGAAAGCTAAAAAGCTTTGCGGCGGTTTTATCTGTGAAGTATTTGTCGTGGCTCACAAAGATGACGCAAGCCTTGTAATTGATGAGATACTCTTCAAGAATGTTGATAGTGGCTATGTCAAGGTTGTTCGTCGGCTCGTCTAAAATCAGGCAGTCGTATTGCTTGCTAAAAAGCAGCGCAAGCTTTACGCGCGTCTGTTCGCCACCGCTTAGCACGCCGATTTTTTGCTCTAAAAATTCCTTTGGAAACAGCCAGCTTTTTAGGTATCCATAAACGTGCAGGTTTTTTCCATTTACGTTTATCCTATCCCCGCCGTTTGGGCAAAAGGTTTCTATGAGATTTTTGCTGCCGTCTAGCCCCAGCTCTTGAGAGAAATACCCAAGCCTAAACTCGCCGCGCTTAACGCTCCCGGCGTTTAGCCCCAGCTCGCCTAGCAGCACCTTTAAAAAGCTTGTTTTCCCACAGCCATTTGCGCCGACGATTGCGATTTTATCGCCTTGCAAGATCCGCGTGCTAAAGCCATCAAAAAGCGTTTTGCCGCCTACTGCCAAAGACAGATCCTTTAGCTCAAAAAGACACTTTCTTTGATTTTGCGGCGGCTCTAGCGTCAGGCTTTCTTTTTGCAAAAAAGATTGAATATTCCTAATGGCGGCGGGGTTTTTCTTGACGGATAGCTTTAGCTCTTCTATGCGTTTTTTGCGCCCTTCGTTGCGTTTTAGACGCGCTTTGACGCCCTTTCTTAGCCACTCAAGTTCAGATTTTAAAAGCCGCATATCGCTTTCGTGCGCCTTGATTAGCCTCTCTAAGATCTCTTGCTTTTGCTCTAAATATTTTGAATACCCGCCATTAAAATGCCGCAGCGTGCCATTTTCTAGCTCAACGGTTTTTTGCGCTAGGGCGTCAATAAAGTAGCGGTCGTGCGAGATGAAAACAACCGTATAATGCGGCCTAGCTAGGATCTCTTGCAAAAATTCAATCATAAAAATATCAAGGTGGTTCGTCGGCTCATCAAGCAGCAAGAGATCCGCGCCCTTTAAAAGCGCGGCGGCAATTGCAAGGCGGCGTTTTTCGCCCCCGCTTAACAGGTTTGCTTGCGCGTCTTGCATAGAAAAAAGCTTGAATTCTTGCAAGATCCTTTCGCATTTGGCGTCTATATTCCAGCCATCGTGAAAATCCAGATACGCCGTTAAAAACCCGTGACGCTCTAAGTTTGTTTGGTTTTGCGCGGCTAGCTCTTCGTTTATGGCGTCAAGCTCATCTTTGGCGCTTTTAATCTCGGCTAGCGAGCTTTCAATTACGCCTTTTACGCTCTCTCCGTTAGCAAAAACCGGCGCTTGGCTTAGGCAGGTAATGCTTAAATTTTGCGCGGCGATTTTTTTGCCGCCGTCTGGCTCTAACGCGCCTTCTATTATTTTAATGAGCGTTGATTTTCCGCAACCGTTTTTGCCTATGATGGCGATTTTTTCGCCCCGCTTGATTGTTAGATCCACGCCATCTAGCAGCGGTTTATCGGTGAATTTTTTTGAAATTTTTTGAAGATCTATTAGCGTCAAGCACATCCTTAAATGGCGAATTATGGCTTAAAAACTTTTAAGCTATGATTTTGCTTTTTTTAAAGGAGACTAGATGGAACGAACTTTCCAAGCGGCAAATATTGAATGCAACGGCTGCGCAAACACCGTTAAAGCGGCGCTCCTTGATGATTTTGGCGAAGTAAAAGTCGATGTGGCAAAGAAAGAAGTTACGCTTGAGCTTGGCTCGCCTAGCGACGAGAAAAAATTCAAAGAAATAATGGCGGATATAGGTTTTGACGTTACCAAAGAGATCTAATGCCTAAGCAAAATATACAGCTAAACATCTCCGGAATGACGTGCGCTAATTGCGCCGGCGCCATCGAGCGGGTGGCAAAAAAACTCCCCGGCGTAGAAGAAGCGCGCGTTAGCTTTGCGTCATCGGGCGCTAGTTTTATTTACGACGACGCGCTTATTAAAAAAGAGCAGATCGTAGAAAAAATAGAAAAGCTAGGTTATAAGGTCATCGGCAGCTCGCTAGATCTAGAAAGTGCGCGCTTAAGGGATCTAGCAAACTTAAAGCGGGATTTTTTCATCGCGCTTTTTCTAAGCCTTGCCGTGATGGCTGGAATGAACTTTGGCTGGCTCAATAAATGGAACGTCCTAGCGCTTGCGTCCATCGTGCAATTTGTCATCGGCAAAAGGTTTTACGCCCACGCTTTTGGCGCGCTAAGGCATAGCAATTACGATATGAACGTGCTTGTAGCGCTTGGCACCACCGCCGCTTATGGCTATTCAGCGCTTGTGGTGCTAATTCCGCACATTTTCCCGCCGCACTTGCGCTATATGTATTTTGACGGCGCTATGATGATTATTACGTTTATCCTGCTTGGCAAGTTTTTAGAAGAAAAGTCAAAGGCGCGCGCGACGGATTTTCTAAAAGACTTGCTAGATCTCTCCCCCAAAATGGCAACGCTTTTGCAGGGCGAGCAAGAAACACAAGTTGCGGCTAGTAGCTTAGCGCCCGGAGATATTGTAGCCGTTAGATCCGGCGAAGCAATTAGCGCCGATGGCATAATCATTCAAGGCGAAGCAGACGTAGATACTTCAATGATAACGGGCGAGCCCTTGCCGGCGTTTAAAAAGGTTGGCGATGAAGTCATAGCCGGCACGATAAACAAAACGGGCTTTTTGAAAGTGCGTGTAACGCGCGCGGCGCAAGACTCAATGCTAAGCAAGATAGTAGGGCTCCTAAACGAAGCACAAAGCCAAAAAATGCCAATCGGGCGCTTTGCTGACCGCGTTTCTAATGTGTTCGTCCCTTTTGTGATTGCAGCGGCGCTGGTGGCGTTTTTTGCGTGGTATATCGTCACGGGCAATTTTTTAAGCGCGTTTTTGGCGTTTGTTAGCGTGCTTGTTGTTTCTTGCCCGTGCGCTTTGGGGCTTGCCACGCCGATTGCAATTGTAAATGCCATAAGCCGCGCGGCAAAAAGCGGAATTCTCATAAAAAACCCAGAGATCCTAGAGCAAAGGGGCATAAAATACGCCGTTTTTGATAAAACCGGCACGCTCACAAGCGGCAAGCTTAGCGTTAAGGCTTGTAGTATCGGTGGCGCCAAGATCTTAGAGCTAGTTCTTGCGCTTGAAAAACGCAGCGAGCACCCAATCTCAAAGGCGATTGTGAAGTTTATAGAAAGCGGGATTGACCCTAGCACGCGCCAAAGATCTAGCGAGCTAGACGTGCAAGATCTAATCATTAGACCGGGCAGGGGCATTAGCGCGCGCGTTGGCGGGCAAGATCTAATAATTGGCAACGAAGCCTTTCTAAAAGAGCAAACATCGGGCGAAATTCCGCAAGAAGCAAGGGGCAAGATCCTTGTGGCGCTTGGGCGGAAATTTTGCGGCAGTTTTGAGATTGAAGATAAGATAAAGGAGAGCTCGTTTGAGCTCATTGCCGATCTAAAAAAGCTAGGCATAACGCCAATTATGCTAACGGGCGATGGCGCAGCAGCGGCGGCTGATGTGGCGCAAAGGCTTGGAATTACTGAGATCTTTAGCCAAGTTTTGCCAAATGAAAAGCTCCAAATCATCAAAAATTTGCAAAAAAAGGCAAAGGTGCTTTTTGTGGGCGATGGCATAAACGACTCTCTTTCCTTAAAACAAGCGCACGTTGGCATTGCGCTAAGCAGCGGCGCGGATATCGCCAAAGAAGCGGGCGACGTGGTGCTAATTAACCAAAATATGCAGGCGGTAAAAAGCACGATTTTGCTTTCAAAAAAAAGTATGCGCCTTATTAAGCAAAACCTTTTCTGGGCGTTTTTTTACAATGCTGTTGGCATTCCGCTAGCAGCTGGCGTGTTTTATCCGCTATTTGGCGTAATGCTAACGCCGATGTTTGCCGGTATGGCGATGAGCTTTAGCTCGCTTACGGTCGTGCTAAATTCGCTTAGGCTAAAGTTTGCAAAACTCTAAAAGGAGAAACAAATGCAAGACGTGAGATTGCAAATTTTGCTTTGCGTTTTTATCACTATGCTACTTGGTATGAATTTGCTAGGCGGCAAGATTATAGAGCTTTTTGGCGTGTCTGTTAGCGTGGGGATCTTTATGGTGCCTTTTACGTTTTTAATCACCGATAGCGTGGAAGAAGTCTATGGCAAGAGCGCCATCAAGATCTTCATCTACGGCGGGATCCTTTCTTTACTGATTATCTTTGTTTTTGCGCTGATTTTTATCGAGCTAAGCCCGCACGAGCGATACAGCTTTAACGACGAATACCGCACGATTTTTGGCAGCTCGCTTAGAATGATGCTTGCAAGCCTTGCCGCCTTTATTATCTCTCAAATCCACGACGCCATTGCCTTTGAATGGTGGCGCAAAAAAACGCGCGGGCGCGCGCTGTGGATTAGAAACAACTTTTCTACGACGGTGTCGCAATTTATCGACGTGATGGTCTTTATGATGATTGCGTTTTATGGACTTACACCTAAATTTACGTTTTTGTTCGTGCTTTCTATGGCGGTGCCGTATTATCTTTTGCGCGTGGCTTTTGCCTTTCTTAACACGCCGCTTGTTTATTTGACGGTTGCGTGGCTAAAAAACGGGCGGCAGATCTAGGGCAAGATCTAGGCGCGGATTTAGGCGTAGATCTTGACTAGATCTTGCGCTAGATCTAGGCTTAGATCTTGGCGCAGATCTAGCGCCTGGCTAAATTTAAAGCTTAGCTTGTATAATGGCTCATACCAAAAAAAGGAACACTATGTTTAGAAAAACTTTTCTAGCAGCAGGTTTGGCAGCGGTTTTAGGCGTGAGCGCACAGGCTCATCAGATAATAGCGCAAAGCGTGGGGGCGAATAAATTTGAAGCAAAATTTTGGGCGCACGGTAGCTTTGAAAAATACAAGCCGCAGCAATTGCTAGGCGCAAAGGCTTACGATAAGGACTTGCAAGAGATAAAAACCGGGCTCCTTTACAATTACGGCAGCGACAAAACGCCAGAGATCTTAACAGACAAAGCGCCGGCGGTCATCGTTGCGAATTTTGACGCTGGGTATTGGGTGGAGACAAACAAGGGCTACATCGTGGGCGATAAACTAAGCGCAAAGGGCATTGTTTTTGACGCCATAAAAAGCGTAAAAATCGGAAAATCGTATTTTTCTTGGAATGAAAAAATGCTAAAGCCGCTTGGCTTGAAGCTTGAAGTCATAGCGCTTGCAAACCCTTTTAAATTAAAGGTTGGCGACAAACTCCCCGTGCTTGTTTTAAAAGATGGCAAGCCGCTAGCTGGAGCTGGCTTTGAAGACGCCAAGGACGATTTAAGCGAAGTTACAAACGAGTTTGGCATTGCGCTAATCCCCGTTAAGGCAAAGGGCTTGAATATAATCGCCGCGCGCGCTAGCGAGAGCATTTTTAACGACGCCAAAGCAGATACGCTTTTTATGCAAAGCTCCATTTCGTTTGAGCTAAAGTAATGCGTTTAGCGGCTTTGTTGCTTATCTTTTGCGCGCAAGCCTTTTCTCACGGGCTTTTTTACAGCGCAAAAGAGGGCAAGGCAATAATCATAAACGCAAATTTCAGCCAAAGCGTGCCGGCAGCTTACGCGGAGATTGCCATTTACAAGGGCGCCTCCGCCATTCCGCTTTTAACAAGCACGATGGATAACGCCGGCAACTTTGCCTTTTTGCCGCCTGAAAAAAACACATACCGCGTCCAAATAACCGCCACGAGCGACCACGGAAATCACGTCAAAGAATTTAGCCTAAACGTTGATGAAACCTTTAGCTTACAGGGCTACCAAGAAGCGCCGTATCACAAATACGCAAGTGTCTTAGGCGCGCTTGGCGTCATCTTTGGGCTTTTTGGGCTCCTTGCGCTTTTTAAATCAAGGAAGGCTTAAGTGCATATTTCAGAAGGCGTTTTAAGCGTAGAGATCCTAGTCACTGGCTGGGCTATGGGCGGCGCGGGGGCGGCGTGGGCGCTTTACAAGTTGCAAACGCCCGACATTCCAAAGGTTGCAATGCTTACTTCGCTGTTTTTTCTTGGATCTTTTATCCACATTCCCGTCGGCGCTAGCAGCGTTCATTTGCTTTTTAACGGCGTAATTGGCGCGCTTGGCGGGGTGCAGGCGTTTTTGGCAATTGCAATCGCGCTATTTTTCCAAGCCTTGCTTTATGGCTTTGGCGGGCTTGGCACGCTTGGTGTTAATACGCTCATAATGGCTTTGCCGGCGGTGCTTGTTTGGCATTTTTTGCGCCCGCAGCTTAGATCTCACCCCGCGCTTGTTTCGTTCGTCGGCGGCTTTTTGCCCGTGCTTTTTAGCCTTGCAATGCTAGTTGGCGTGCTACTTTTAAACAGCGCCAAGCTTGATTACGCCGTGTATATGATCTTGCTTTTTAACTTGCCGTTAATGGTAATTGAAGGGCTCATTTCGTTATTTTCGCTTAGGTTTATTCTAAAATTTAAGCCGGAGCTTTTATGACACAGGCTAGCAGCTACTTGCTTGCGGTGGCGATTTACGACCTTTCTATGCTAAGCGCTAGCGAGTTTTACGCCCTTGACCTTGCGCCCGTGATTTTTGCATTTTTGTTTTTGCAAAAGCAAAAGTTGCGCACCGCTATTTGGCTAGCTTGGCTGAATATTTTTGCCGTTTTCATCGCGCT
>CAUTXO010000037.1:0-14178 GCA_963542625.1 uncultured Helicobacteraceae bacterium
AGAAAGAAAACGCGGTAGATCTAAAAGCAATGGAGGGCGTTAGCAAGCTTGCGTTTTTAAACTTCTTAAACCGCGAGAAGATCGTGGCGTCGAACAAACTTGCCATAGATCTGCAAAAGGGCATTTTGCTTTCTTTGCGTAAAAATTACACGCACATTCAAGACGGCGGCGTGCGCGAAGGCCCGTTTTGGGTGCTAGTGGGCGCGCAAATGCCAGCCGTGCTTGTGGAGGTGGGCTTTTTAAGCAACCACGCCGAGTGCGCACGGCTTAAAGACGCCACCTACAAGGGCGTCGTAGCACAAGGCATTGCCGATGGCATTGACACATTCTTTATTCACAACAAGAGCTTTTGATGAACTGGGACGAAAAAAGCGAGCAGCCCTTTGTGATGATGGATAGGCGGGCAAAACGCGCCGCGCGCCTTAGGCAGCCCTTTGAAATGCTAAAAATCGCGCTTAGTGGCTTACTCTACCTTGCCGCCTTGCCTTATGGGTATTTTTTCCAGCGCAAGAAAAGCTTTAAAATCGCCCCCGCTGATGATTTTTTTTGCGTGAATGTTAATCCTAAGATCCTAGCGCCGCAGATCTTATCTCTTGTGAAAGATCTTGGCGTGCGGCGGGTTTTGATTAGGGTTATGCTGTGGGACGCCGTTCAGTTAAAAGCGGCAAAAGATCTAGCGGCAAGGCTTGAGTTTAAAGCCATTTTTGCGCTCATTCCATCAAGGAATCTTGTGCTAGATAACGCCGCCTTGCTAGAGCACACAAGGCGCGCGGTGCAAGATCTTAAGCCCTACGCGGATCTGTTTATCTTTGGTCTTGCCATTAACCGCTCCAAGTGGGATTACATCACGCCCGCTGAATACCTAAGCAACCTAGAAGCCGTCAATACCCTGCGCGCGGAGTTTGCGGGGATAAAGCTGGCTGGCTCAAGCGTCATCGATTACGAGTTTTTAATCACGGCGCGCACGCTTTTTAATGGCTTTAAATTCCGCCTAGATCTAACCAACGCGCTTTTGTATGTGGATAGGCGCGGCGACCCGCAAAATAGCCAAGCGGGCTTAAATTTAATTGGCAAACTAGCCACGCTTTCTATGCTAAAGCGCCTTTCGCCAAAGAGCGCGCGCGGGCGGCTTTGCGTGAGCGAGTTTAATTGGTCTTTAAAAGACACCTTCCCCTATTTGCCAACGAGCAACGACGAAGCCGTGAGCCCCAAGGAGCAAGCGGTTTATCTTGTGAAATACTATTGCCTTGCACTAGCACAAAGGGATCTAAGCTTTGCCTCGTGGCACCAGCTAATCCACGAAAGCTTTGGTTTGGTGCGCTCTAATGGCGAAAAAAACCCGTCATTTTTTGCGATGAAATTTTTGATTGCAAGCCTTGCTGGCAAAAAACGCGGATTTTTAAAGCGGCGCGGATCTTCATACGAGCTTTTTGCCACCGACGAAAAAGAAGAAGTTTTTATCAGCTGGGGGCGGGAGTTAGAGCCTTGCAAAAAGTATAAATATTATAAAATTTGCGGCGATGAAACGGACCTTAGCGCTTGCAAAAAAGATGAAATCATATACAAAAAGAGACGAATTTGAATATAGCCGTTAGAATGCCAAACTGGATAGGCGACGCCGTGATGGCAACGCCCGCGCTAAAAAACCTACAAAAGCACTTCCCAAAAGCAAATTTTTACATCATCACTTCAAGCGCGGTTTATGGGCTTTTTGCCTACGATCCAAGCATTAAAAAAGTTTTCATAGACGACTCAAAAAAAAGCTTTTTTAGGCTAAGCGGCATATCCAAGCTAGCCGCGCAAATCCGCACGGTAACTGGGATCATAGACATAGGCTTTACCTTTCAAAACAACCTGCCGTCAGCCTTGCTACTTAAAAAACTAGAAATAAAAGAGATCTACGGCGCAAGCGTGAGCCTAAGAGACCACCTGCTAACGCGTGCAATCAAGGTAGATCCAAAGGCCCATCAGGCTGAGATCTACAATGAAATCATCAACGGAACGCTCCACACAACCTACGAAACGGGCGATCCTTATCTATTTGTAAATAACGCCAAAAAGAGCAAGACGAAAAAATGCGGTATAAACGCTGGCGGCGCATACGGTAGCGCCAAAAGATGGGAAGCGCATAAATTCGCGCAGGTGGCGCTTGAGCTTAGCCAAAATTACGAGATCATCATCTTTGGCACGCAAGCGGAGATGGATATAACGCGCAAGATTGAAAGCGTGCTGATGTTTAACGGCGTGAAAAATTACAAAAACCTAGCGGGCAGAACGAGCGTTTATGAGCTCATCGCCGCCATTTCAGAGCTGAGCCTTTTTGTAACAAACGATAGCGGCCCTATGCATATTGCTTCAGCGTTTAAGATCCCAACCGTTGCGATTTTTGGCTCAACCGACCACAAGCAAACGCACCAGTGGAACAATCCAAAGTCAATAATCGTCAGGCGCGATATGGACTGCGCGCCGTGCAAAAAGCGCACCTGCCCGCAAGTGCATCACAAATGTATGAAAGATATTCAAGCTTGGGAAGTGATAGAAGCGGCAAGGAAGCTTGTGTGAGAGCGTTTTTCTTAGATCGCGACGGCGTGATAAACGTGGAAAAAGAATACCTTTATAAGCCGCAAGATCTAGAGTTTATAGACGGCGTTTTTGACGCGGCTAGTTTCATTGCCGCGCGGGGCTTTGCGCTGTTTATTGTTACCAACCAATCAGGCATTGCGCGCGGGCTTTACACCGAGCAAGACTACGAGCGCTTGAATGAATTTATGCAAGGCGAATTTCGCGCACGCGGAGCTAGCATTAAAGACACGCGCCATTGCCCGCACGCGCCAGATGGCAATTGCGCTTGCCGCAAGCCCCGCCCGGGAATGATCTTAGATCTAGCGCGCACGCACGGCATAGATCTTGGCGCTTCTTGGCTTGTTGGCGATAAAGAAAGCGACATAACAGCCGGCATTAACGCAGGCGTGGGGCATTTGGTGCTTGTTAGATCTGGGCACGCAATAGATGAGAACGCCACGCGCGCGCATTTTGTGTGCGACAATCTCGCGGGCGTTAAAAATATTTTGGAGAGCGTATGAAATACATTGAAACAGACTTAAACGACAAAACCATTTTAATCACAGGTGGTGCGGGCTTTATTGGTTCAAACCTTGCCTTTCACATTCAAGAGCACTACCCGCACGCGCGCATTGTAATTTTTGACGCCTTTGTGCTGGGGCATTTTAAGAATTTGCGCGGGTTTATGGGCGAAGTTATTAGCGGGGATCTCTCAAGGCGTGAAGATCTAAAGATCTTAGAGCGCTTTAAATTTGACTACATCTTCCACCAAGGCGCAATTAGCGACACAACTGTTCAAGATCAAGCCCTTGTGGTGCGGACAAACACAAACAGCCTTTACCACTTGCTAGATCTTGCGCGCGCTATGGGGACGAAGGCCTTTGTGTATGCTTCAAGCGCTGGCACTTACGGCAACTCTCCCGCGCCAAATCGCGTGGGATCTGGCGAAGAGCCGCAAAACGTTTATGGCTTTAGCAAGCTTTCTATGGATAGGCTCGCCGCGCGCGAGAGCGTGGGCGATATGCGCCTTGTGGGGCTTAGGTATTTTAACGTTTATGGGCCTAGGGAAGTGTATAAAGGCAAGACGGCGTCGATGATCTTGCAGCTTGGTTTGCAGATCCTAGCTAGCAAAAAGGCTAAGATGTTTAAGTGGGGCGAGCAAAAGCGCGACTTTGTGTTTGTAGAAGACGTTATTCAAGCCAATATGAAAGCGCTAGAAGCTAGGCAAAACGGCACTTTTAACGTTGGCAGCGGGGAAGCGCGCGAGTTTAACGAAGTGTTTGGCTACCTGACTAAGATCTTAGGCATTGAAGCGCACGCGGAGTTCATCGATAACCCGTGGAGCTTTTACCAAACGCACACGGAAGCAGACATCACGCAAACGCAAGAGATCTTGGGCTACCAACCGCAATTTAACCTAGAAAGGGGCATTGACGCCTACATCGGCGAGATAAAAAGCATTTACGAAAAAGAACTTGCCTGATGTATTTGCTAAAAAATAACGGCGCTAGGATCTTAGTCATCGGGGATCTTATCCTTGATGATTACCTTTGGGGGCAGACAAACCGCATTAGCCCAGAAGCTCCCGTGGCGGTTGTTGATGTGCAGAATGAGACCTTGCGGCTAGGCGGAGCGGGCAATGTGATTAATAATATTTTATCGCTTGAAGCGCGCGCAGGGGTTATCTCCGCGCTTGGCGATGATGAAAACGGCGCGCTCATTAAGGAAATGCTCGCCAAAAAGGGCATAGACACAGGCGCGGTGATTACGTCAGCTAGCCGCCACACCAGCCGCAAAACGCGCATAATGGCGGGCAACCAGCAAATGCTAAGGGTGGATAAAGAAAGCAAGGAATATCTAGCCCGTGATGATGAGCTAGCCGTTATAGCCGCCATCAAAGAAAGCGTGCAGCATTACGATTGCGTGCTAATTAGCGATTACGCCAAGGGCGTGGTAACCCCTAGCGTGGCGCAGGCGGCAATTAGCACCGCGCGAGCGCAAAATAAGCCCGTTTTGATTGACCCAAAGGGCAAGGATTACTCAAAATATAAGGGCGCAACCTTGCTAACGCCAAACAAAAAGGAAGCAAGCCAAGCAACGGGCATTGCCATCACAGATGACGCAAGCCTTGAGCGCGCTCTAGTTAAGCTTAGAGCGGATTTGGATCTTGACTACTCGCTCATCACGCTTTCAGAAGATGGCATCGCGCTTTATAAAGATAAGCTCATTAAAGCGCCCGCAAAGGCGATGGAAGTTTTTGACGTAACGGGCGCGGGCGATACCGTGCTAGCCACGCTTGGCGTTTTGGCGGCTTTGGGGCAGGATCTAAAGGAAGCGATAAAAATCGCCAACACCGCCGCGGCAGTTGTGGTGGCAAAGGTTGGCAGCGCGACGGTTACGCCAGAAGAAATCTCCCTTTTTGCCACGCAGAGCACGCGAAGCGGGATCATCAAAAAAGAAGAGCTAGATCTAATCGTGGCAAAGTTGCGGAGAGACGGCAAAAAAATCGTTTTCACAAACGGTTGCTTTGACATCTTGCACCGCGGGCACGTGAAGTATTTAAAAGAAAGCCGCAGCCTAGGCGATGTGCTAATCGTTGGGCTAAATTCGGACGATAGCGTGCGGCGCTTAAAGGGCGCGGCGCGGCCAATCAACTGCCAAGAAGACAGGGCGTATGTTCTAGCGGGGCTAAAATCGGTCGATTTTGTCGTGATTTTTGACGAAGACACGCCGCGAGATCTAATCAAACTCATTGTGCCAGATGTCTTAACCAAGGGCGCGGATTATAAGGGCAAAGAAGTTGCGGGCAGGGAATTTGCGCGCGAGCTGCGGCTCATTGACTTTGAAGTGGGCTACTCAACGACGAAGATCGTAGAAAGGCTACAAGCTTAGCCGCGCAAGAAGTTTTTAGATATATTTTTGCATTTCAAAACAAGGACGAATATGAAAAAATTTTTACTGTTTTTAGCAGCTGCGCTTTTAGCAAGCGCGCAAAATGTTGTCGATATTAACCTAAACGATTCAGACATAGAAGCCGGATACGAGCACATCAAGAAGTTTTCAAGAAACACTAAGATCTACACCTCTGCGCACTTTTTGCGTGGCGAGAGCACCTATAGCAAGCAAAGCGGCTGGAAAAGAAAAAACTGGCTAACAGATATTCAAACATCCGTAATGGGGCTAACGGCAATACCTGGTTTATCCGTTGGCATTGGCGCTAAGGGAATCCTTGCTAAGGTGGATTATAGCCCGCTTAAGGACTGGGATCTACTAGGCTTTGGTATCAAAGGCGATGTGCTGTATGCCTTGCCAATTTCTGTAAAAACCTACATCCACGTGCTTTACGTTTATGGGCCAAACTCCCTTGCTTTTATGGATCTAAAAAGTTTTTACGATTTTAGGGCTCAGCTAGACGTAGAGATCATAGACGGCGGTATGATTTACGGCGGTTTTAGAGACATAGGCATCAAATCAAAACGCTTTGAAAAGGATTATTTTGAGTTTAACAAGGCGTTTTTCGTCGGCGTGAAGTTTGTGTTCTAATGCAAAACGTTATTTTAGAAGAATTTAATACGCACAGGCAAACGCTTGAGCTTATGCCGCCAATTTTTGCCGAGATCCAAAAGGCGGGCGAGCTTTTTGTAGAAACCATCAAAAACGGAAATAAGATTATTTTTTTTGGCAATGGCGGCTCAGCAGCGGACGCACAGCACATCGCGGCAGAGCTTAGTGGCAGATACAAAAAAGAGCGCGCCCCGCTTGCAGGCGTTGCCGTTACGACAGATACAAGCGCGCTAACGGCAATTGGCAACGACTACGGCTACGACGAAGTTTTTGCCCGCCAAGTAAGAGCTCTTGCAAGGCCTGGCGACTTACTCTTTGGCATTAGCACAAGCGGCAACAGCGCAAACGTCATAAAGGCGCTAAACCTAGCGCGCGAATTATCTTGCAAAAGCATTGGGCTAAGCGGCAAGGACGGCGGCAAAATGAAAGACTTGTGCGACGCAAACATCATCATTCCAAGCAACAACACCCCACGCATTCAAGAAATGCATATATTGGTAGGGCACACGCTTTGCCAGATCTTAGACAATAGCATTCAAGACGCCTGAAACGCTTTAGTTTGATTTTGAGCTAAAAAGAGAAAAAACCTAGGGGGCCGAAGCCCCCTAAGCAAAAAGGAGTTGTTTGAATTAGGGTGATGGAAGTATCCCCAAAAAAAGTTAATACTCGGTTAATTTTCACGCGCACAAAAGCCTTTGTGTCAAATGCTCGCTCACGCGTTTAGCGCCTGTGTTTTAATGCGCGCCAAACTTGCGGCGCAAAGATCTTAAGCGGGGCGAAGTGACAAATCTTGATCCGCTGGCAATCGAAGCTAAGGCAAGATTTTAAAGCTTTACAAAAAGAAAGATGGAGCGTAGCAAACACGGATCTTGCGGTTTGTGTTAGATCTAGGCGCATTGGATCTGCTTGCTGCCAAAGATCTAGCGCAAGATCTAAGACCAAGATCCAAGCCGAGCTTAGATCTAAGCGCCCTAAGATCTTAGGTGCGCCAAAGATCTTAAGCGTGGCGCAGGTGGTGTTTTTAATTCGCTAGCAATCAAAACTAAGACAAAAACTTAAGCAGCGCGCAAGGTTTAAGATCCAACGCCTTGCAAGGCAAGCACGCTAAAGATCTAGCACCACGCAAGATAGCGCGCAAGCCCTAGCGCAAAAGGTTTTGGTGGATCCTAAGGCTCTCGTCAATTAGGATTATTTTCACGTGCGCTGGGATATCAAACGCGCCGCCAAGCATAAACGCCGTGCTGTAAATGCCGCTTTCTAGCGCGCTTTGGCTGATTGCCGTTGCGCTCAGGATTGCACTACTGGGCTTTGTTTGTTCGCCTTGCCCCTTTAGCGCGCCCGCGTGGTTATCACCTGCGCCTGCACTAGCACAGCCGCCGCTCGCCCCCACGCCGCTAGGCAAACGGCTTGGTATGATGTGCGAAAACCGCTTGCCTTCAATTTCGTAGCCGCGCTCATAATGCGCCGAAGTCGTCATTGCCATATTTTGCAACTCCACGCAAACAATGTGGCTGGCTGGATCCTTTGGGTTTTTCACGCCTATGCTAAAGCTATCGCCGCGCGGGCTTTTGCCAAGGGCGTAGAGATCCCCGCCAAAATTCACAATGGCGCTTTGCACGCCGCTTTGCGCTAGGATTTGCGCGGCTTCATCGACGGCGTATTCTTTCACAACCCCGCCAAGATCTAGCTTTGTTTGCAAAAAGGCAAATTCCAAATACTCGCCGCTTAGCTGCCAAGAGCTAGCACCTGTTTTGCCCGCAAACTCTCCTGCGCAGGCTTCAAATTCCGCGCGCGTGCGGCAGCGGTAGCAGTGCTTGTAGGTGCCAACGCTCACGTCAAAAAGGCCGTTTGTGTGCGCGCTAAGCTCGCGGACGCGTTTTAGCAAGGCAAGGCTTTGGGCGTCTAGGCGGATTTTGTTTTGCGCGCGGGCGTTGATGTGGCGGTTTAGGAATGACGCCGGGTCGTAAAAGCTGTATTTTTTCTCTAGCGCTAGCGTGTTTTGCTTGATTTCTAGGCTAAGGGCGCGGGCAAAATTTTCACGCACGCCGTAAAGTTGCAAAACGCAGGGCGTGCTCATCGCGCTAAATTCAAAAATGAATGGCTTTGGTTCCACGCGCGCCCTAGCTAATGAACCAAGCCGCGAGACCCGCGCTAACATTAGCGCTAGATCCGCACGGCAAGATCCAGTCCCGCGCCAAGCCCTTAGCGCAAGAAAAGGCGCAAGGCTTGTGGCGCAAAGATTTACAACGCAAGCAAATATGCGTATGTGCGTAACATACCATCTGCGTTTTTAACGGTTACGGCAAAGATCTTATCGCCCCAAACGTCTATTTTTACAAAAGGCGATGGCGCGCTGATGTGCTTAGCCGCCTTAAGATCCCCACTATTTTGCAAGGCAAAAATATCGCGTTCGGTCGCAATCACGACGTAATTTGTTGTGCCTTGAATGTCTTTTATGGCTTTGCCAAATTTATATGTTTTTTTGTCGTCAAGGTTTGTGCTAAAGGTGTGAAAGTAGCCATCGTCCGTTACAACAAACACAAGCCCATTTGCATAAAACACGCCTTTTGCCCCACGCACCCTAACGCTTAGCGGCTCGGTGCTTTTAAAGTCGCCGTGATGTTTGTAGAGTCTACCGGCGCCAATGCTATAGATCTCGCTGCCATCGTCATTAACGGCAACGGCGTTTTCGTGCGTTTCTATATGATCCATCGGGATCTCTTTTGCAAGCGTATCAATAGAATACCCATTGCGCGCATACACATCAACAAGATAAATTTCTTTTCCGCCCTTTGCGCTAGGTGCTAGCCATTGGTCTGTAAGCTGCTTTTTAACGGAAAAAATGCGCCGCCCGTCTTTAGAAAACTTCACGTCATATGGGACACCCGTAACGCCTGGCGCTTCAGACACATCAACAATCTTGCCGTTTTCAATTTTCTTGATGTAAAGCTTTGTGAGCCCTTTCCATTTTTCAAGCGTTACAAAATTGCTTTGGTCTATTAGCTTAAAGCCTACAAGCTCGTTAGAATCGCCAAGTTTTATAACGGTATGCGCCGTGCTACCATCGGCAGTTTCTAGCTCCGCGCCGTTTGGTTTTAAAAGGCTGTAACCCTTTTCTTTCTCGCCAAGTTCTCTAAAAGCCAAAAGCGCATCATTAAGCATACTAACAAAATGCGTTTTGCCCGCTAGCCATTTTCCGCCGTGGGTTTTGGTTATGGAGTCTTTTGCAAACTCGCCAAGATCTAAGATCTGCGCTTGGTTTTGCGCGTTGGCGCCTGCTTCATCGCTAGCGTCATCTTGAATGAGCGCTAGCTTGCTTAGGCGTAGTGTTACAATAGAATTGACGTTAGATTCAACCTTGATTTCTTTGTCTTTTAGCTTAGCTTTAATCACGCCAAAGGGCGTATAGGCAATTGTCCCGTCATTTACAAAGGTTAAAGCGCGCACCTTGCCTGTGGTAAAGCCCGCTACTTGGATAAGATCATTACCCGTAATTTCATAAATCAAAAGATCCTTGTGCCTTGCTAGGGCTAGGTATTTGCCGTTTGGCGATACGCTTGCGTGGCTGATTCTCTCGCCAATTTCAAGCTGCACCTTTATCTCTTTTAGCATTTTTAGGTTTGCGTCAAATAGCGCTACAAAGCCACGCTCGTTTGAGATGGCAATCGCCCTGTCTTTTGTCCCCAAAACCGTGCTAGCAAGAAAGGGCAAGTTAGCTTCCCTGTAACGCTTTAGATCCGGCAAGCTACGCTTAAAAATCTTAGGGCTTTGCGTGATGCTGCCGTTTTCGTCCATTTTTGAAACGCTATCTGTAACGCCTACGATGCTTGTATCGCCAAAGGCAAAGTCAAAACTCCTGACGCTATCCACCCTTTGCGTGGCTAGGATCTTAGTAAGTGTATTGTTGTAGATCCTGATCGTATTTATTTCATCAGCGCCTATTTTTCCCTTGCCATAAACGGCTAGCATTTTGTCGTTGCGTGAAAGCTCGATGAGTTCAACCCCGCGTGAATCTATCTTGTTTGTGCTTTTAGCATCGTGCGGATTAACGCCACAATAGCCAGTCATTGCCCTAAAGATCCCGTAAGTAGCCACGCGTGGGTTAAAGGCATCGTCAAGGCGCGGTTTAATAAGCGCATAAACATATCTGCCATCGGCTGTAATTCTTGCCGTATCCATTTTGTGTTCCCAAAGGCTTTTCTCGTTTTCTTTGTCTAGGCTGCGGCAACTCTCATCTGCGTATTGTTTTGCTACAGATCTTGAGCTAGCGCCGCTTGAGCTATCCACGTGCGCGCCGCCGTTAGATCCGCTACTAGCAGATCCGCCATCTAGATCTTGCATACCACCGCCTGAGCCATCGCCACGGGCAAGCCCACCCTTTTTGGTGTTGTGATTTATTCTAAAGCTCGCAAATTTTGTGTATTTGTGCTCTTTTTCATCGCTTGCGTAGTCAATCACGCTTAGGGCGTTGTGGTATGCGCTAGCGGCAATAATGAAGTTATTTTTTGCGCTTAGGCTCACCACGCGCTCTGTGGTGGCAAGATCTAAGACGTTCCCAAAATAGCTAAAACCAAAGGGTTTATACCAATTATCTTCGCCGTCTCTAATCTCGCCGATGTTATCAAACACCGTTTTTCTATCCCAGGTGATGTTTAGATCTTGCGCCACGTATAAGCCGCGCACGCCAACCCTTGAGTTAGCGCCAGCGCTAGATCCCCCATCTCCACCCCCGCAAGAAGCAAAAATTAGCCCTGCCGTAACGCTAGAAATTAAAAATTTTCCGTTCATCATAAGCCGCTCCTTGTTTTGAAAGTGATTTTATAGTCATAAGGCAAGGTCGTATTTTGCGCGTCTGGTAACCCGGCCTTTACGATGAGCTCGTATGTTGCGCCCGGCTCAAGCCCGCCATTAGCCGCCGAATTTCCCCGCTCCAAAAGAAGCTTTAGCATAAAGGGATTGACTTGATAGATATTCGCAATCGCCGCTTCGGCGCCGCTAGCCTTATTGCGGATAACAAAATGCTCCCTGCCAGCTGTTAAAACCCGCCCTGAAAACTCAATCATAATCTGCGCATTCACGGCAACGCCCGTTTGCCCATCGTGCGGCGTTGTGCCAATCACGCGCACGGTTGCTTTGGCGCTCTCATCTTTAATGCAACGCACGCCATAGCCCGTAGCCCTATCCGCGTTTTTCCAGCCCGATCCGCTCCCGTCAAACCAAAAAGAATAAACCGTTCTAGAATCAGAAGTGCTGCTCGTCCATAAATTCCCGACATACCCCTTTTGTTCGACTATACCATCTCTTGTATCGTGTTTTCTAAAGCCATTAGCCGGCAACTTCAAGAAATTTTTCAAGTGGTTTCGTGTGCTGCCAAGCTTTTGCAACCCATCGGCATTTGTAGTTTCAGCTAAGATCTCATCACGCGTTGGCACGCGGTATCCCTTAGGGCAAGGGTTGTTTTTACCATTGACGCCCTGCCACAAAGTATTATCCTGCACCGCTTTCCAATCAAACGGCTTCCACGTAACAAACTTACCGCCTTTTTTGACGTCCCTAACAACCCCGCTTCTGCCGTCTCTTGTGTGATCTTCTACCTCGCTATACACCTTCTCGTGCCCGTTTGCGCTTCTGCCCCATTGGAAGTAATCGCCGTAGCAATTTTCGTCGTCAAAGCTTTCGCAAACCTTTTTTGCGCCAAGGTTTCTATCTAGCCACGTTCTGCCCGTAACAGGCGAGCGCACCGTGTTATACACAAGCCCGTTATGCAAAATCTCGCCCGTTAAAAAGGGCTTTTCACGCACGGAAAAGCTGTCTTGCTCCCGGCTAGGAGCGCCGCTTGTGCTAACCGCACTCCCACCGGATCCGCCGCCCCCACCGCAACCAGCCATTAAGATCGCCGCTGCAAGAATAAATGTTTTTTTCATATCAGCGCCTTATCTTAATTTAGCTTGCAGACGAAAGGATATTCTCTGTATGTGCCGCTTATTCCGTCGTGTCTGCCTAATCCAACTACCCATTTGCTACCACCCCAAGAAAAATAGCGATACTTTGTAGAGCCAAATACAGTAACTTCTTCTTGTAGCCAATATTTTACAGGCTCGTGCCATTCTGTGTCAATTTTGTCTAAATTAAACACTTGCGCGATTTGGCTTAAATTGCCCCCATCCTCTACGGATAGCAATTTAGCGGATTTGCCTTTGCAATATGCATCAGCATTGCTCCAATACATTCTTTTCTCGCCCTTGAAGTAGCAAGAATTACCAACCTTTGCTCCACCTAATGTGCTGCATCGATCCGAAGCCGCTTTGCCAAAAGTAAAATCAACCTTTTCTAACACATTTCCGTAATAGTCAGTGATCTTGTCGCTTGCCGTACTAGGATTAAGCGTCAAAGTGTATTGCTTGCCGCTTTCTACGTTAGCTAATTCAACCGTTAACGTCTTTGTTTCTTTTTTAAATTCAACCTTATTAACGTTGCTTGAACCTTGCCCGTTTTTAAGCACCACGCTAGAATTTGCGGTAAAGCCCTTAAGATCCTTATTAAACTTAAACGTTACAGTTTTCTCGCCATCAAATTTACCATCGCCAACAACTTCAGGCACAATCTTATCTTTGTAGCAAATAAACGCCTTTTCAGCGTTTGTGCTTGTCTCTTTTTTTACATCAGGATCTTTAAAATAGCTTGATTTAGTCAAAGTTTGGCTATCATCAATCCAATATTCCTTTCCGTATTTTCCGCCTAGCTTTTCAAACCAACCTATAGATTTGCTTCCTGTAGCCCAATCAACGCCGTCATCAACCATTTTGTCTTGCTTTAGCCAGGTTACAATAATTTCGGTTTGCGCTAAAGTTGCATTAAGCTTTTCGCATTCTTTTTTCGCATTATCGTATGTTTGCTTTTCGTTGTCATTGAAAAATTTATAGCATTTGTTGCCGTCTTTGTCTTGTAAAGCAAAGCCATTGCTGCAACTCTCAACTGCTGTTTTTGTATTAAAGCCAACAATATGCTCGAATTGATTTTTACCGCCCGTAACCGCAACTAAACTAAACGCTTTAACTTTCAAGGCAAAATTTGAATCCACGCCAAGATTTTGCTTTGGCTTAACGGTAATCCGCCTGTTTGAATAGCTAATTTCCGTTTCTAGCACGGTGTGTTTGTTGTTTGGATCTTTCCTGTAAAGCTCAATTGCTTTATCCAAATTTTCATTCTGTATGTCTTGATTTACAGTTATAACAAAGCTTTTATTTGTGGCAACACTTGCACCCTGTGCTACATCAAAGATAATTTTAAGAGAATTATTTTGTGGTTTGGTGCTTGGATTTGTGCTACCGCCGGTTGATCCGCCTTGGCTTCCGCCATTAGATCCTGAGTTGCCAGAGCCTGTATTGCCCGTAGATCCTGAGCTATTAGATCCATTGTCGTTTTGATTGCCGCTGCTAGATCCACCAGCGCCTGAATTGCTAAATCCATCGTCGCTTTCTTCAAGCCCACTGTTTATGCCCCCGGCATTTTTATTGTTATTGCTTTGTGGCTTCTCGCCTAGATCTTTGCCCGCCGGCTTATCCGCCTTAGATTTTACCGTTGGTTGGCTAGAAGCGTTGCTACCGTCGCCCCCCCCCCCGCAGCTCATCATAGACAGCAAAGCCGCGCCATAGAACAAACCTGCTAAACCTTTTACCATAATACCTCCTTAGATTTAGAAACAAAAACGGTTTTTGTTTCCAGAGATGGACTAAATTTTTAGCTGATCTAATCTTAAAACTAAATTAAGATTTACTATCTATTAGTGCAAATCTAAAAATCAAGATCAATTTTTTTACAATTTTTCACCCAGCACGTGCGCGCAAAAAAAGCTTACAAAATAAGCGTTTGTTGCACTTTTTATTGCTGGCTTTAGTTGTGAATTATTAATTTTTATATCGCAGATTTATTTCCAAAATTTACCGCCGCAAACTTCAGCTTTTGAACGCCGGCAAGACACCAGGGCAAAAAATCCCGCCAATTTTAGTGACGTTTAAATTGTAGTTGCTATAATCTCTGGCGTATTTAGCA
>CAUTXO010000038.1:0-14147 GCA_963542625.1 uncultured Helicobacteraceae bacterium
AGAGCTAGCAGGGGGGCATACGCGCTTAGCAATTGCGATAGTTGTGGATTGCCGCGCAAAGAACTCCAGCAAACCGCACCCTAATCAACCGGCTCAAAACAAACTCCAGCAATCCGCGCGGGCTTAGCTAATCTCTAGCATTCTATCCAGCGCAAGTTTTGCCCACTTCGTAACGCTAGGATCTAGCGACAATTCGTTGTGAAACGTGCCGTCTTTAATAGAGCGCAGGGTGCTAAGCACATCAGCTAGCGTTGTTTCGTTCATCGTCGGACATTCAGGCTTTGTCGATGAAAGCACAAAGGTGTTCTTCGCCCTTAGGCGATTTACCAAGTTAAACTCCGTCCCGACGGCGATTTTTTGCTCCGCGTCTTGCGCTCTGACCCACTCAATAATCTGCGACGTAGATCCTACAAAATCCGCCTTTTGCACGACGCTTGGGTCGCATTCTGGATGGACTGCCACCAAAATATCCGCGTATTTTTTGCGGTAAAAATCCACATCACGTGCGCTAAAAAGCTGATGGATAGAGCAAAAGCCGTCGTAGCAAAAAACGTCCGCGCCCCGCAGATCTGCCCCCGCTGCAACCGTTACGCTTTTTAGCCCTAGCGCGTTTGCGATGTTATGCCCTAGGCAGCGGTCAGGCAAGAAAAAGATCTTTTTGCCCGAGACAAGAGCGTGCGTGATGATTTTTTTGGCGTTTGAGCTCGTGCAAACAAGCCCCCCCATTTTGGCAACTTGCGCCTTGACTTCAGCCGATGAATTGATATAAACAATCGGCAAAATGTCCTCCCGCGCCACCCCGCAAGCGCAAATGAGCTCCACGTTGCGCTCAAAGGCTGCTTCGTCTATCATTCTAGCCATCGAGCAGCAGGCGATTTTTGGCATTAAAACGCGCTTATCCGGCGCCACGACCTTCACGCTCTGCCCCATAAAACCAACGCCGCAAAACACCAAAAATGGGTTAGGATCTTCCCTAGCGCGCTTGGCAAGCTCAAGGCTATCGCCCGTGATGTCGGCTATGTTAAAAACTTCGTCTTTTTGATAAAAATGCGCGGCTATCGTTACGCCCAACTCTTTTTGCAGTTTTTTGATTTCGTTTTGCAAGCTTTGCCTCTAAAATTTAAATGTTAAATAGGTTAATATTATAACAATAAACTAATTTTAAGGGGAAAAAGTGCCTGTTCTTTCATCTTTGGGCGAGTTTTTTTCAAATGCTAACGTTTTGATTTACCTTTTGGCGTATTTGGTTGGCGCGATACCCTTTGGGCTCTTGCTGGCAAAGGTTTTTGCGGGCGTGAATATCAAAAAAAGCGGCAGCGGATCTATTGGTGCTACGAACGTTTTGCGCGTTGTTAAAGAAAAAGATCCGCGCCTTGGTAAGATCTTAAGCGTCGCGACCTTTGCGTGCGATTTTCTAAAAGGCGGCGCGGTTATTTTGCTAGCAAGGCTTGCGGGCTTTGAAGATCCTAACATTGCTTGGACGATAGCCGTGCTTGCGGTGGTGGGACATTGCTTTTCGCCCTACTTGATGTTTGAGGGCGGCAAGGGCGTGGCAACGGGCGTTGGCGTGGTGATGGTAATGCTCCCGCTTGAGGCCATTTTAGGGCTTGTTGCGTGGTTTATTGTGGGTAAAAAGTTCAAAGTTTCATCGCTTGCATCGCTTGCGGGCTTGCTCTCAGCCATAGCGTTTAGCTTTGTTTTGCACCCACAGATCGTGCATACGCCGCTTTTGATCCTTGGCTTTGTGATTTTTTACAAGCACATACCAAACATTTATAGGCTCATCACGCACAAAGAAAAGGCCGTTATATAAGCGCGGCTGGCTGATTATGCTAGAATTTTGCGCAAAAACTTAAGACGAAAGCAAAAAAATGAGAATACTGATTGTAGAGGACGAAAAAACTCTAAACACAACGCTATCAGAAGGTTTGCGCGAGCTTGGCTACCAAACCGACGAAGCCGAAAACCTAAAAGACGCCGAGTATTACATAGGGATTAGAAATTATGATCTTGTGCTAACGGACTGGATCTTGCCCGATGGCAGCGGGCTTGACATCGTGGCGCAGGTAAAGGAAAAATCCTTGCGAACGGCGGTCATCGTCATTAGCGCAAGAGATGACGTGGATAGCGAAGTAGAAGCGCTAGATAGCGGCGCGGACGATTACATCAAAAAGCCCTTTGATTTTGACGTGCTTGTAGCAAGGCTTGAGGCGCGCTTGCGCTTTGGCGGGACAAACGTTATAGAGATCGTGGATCTCATCATAAACCCAGACGAAGAAAAGATCTTTTTCAAAAACGAAGAAATAGAGCTAAAAGGCAAGCCATTTGAAGTGCTGACGCACCTTGCAAGGCATCGCGACCAAATCGTTTCAAAGGAGCAGCTGCTAGACGCCATTTGGGAAGAGCCCGAGCTTGTTACGCCGAATGTGATTGAAGTTGCCATCAATCAGATCCGCCAAAGAATGGATAAACCGCTAAAAATAGATACGATTGAAACCGTGCGTCGCCGAGGCTATCGATTTTGCTATCCGCAAATAGCATAAGATCTCAGTTTGCATACAGATTGGTCCCCGCTTTTGGGGTGCTGATTTTTTTGTTTTCATTCCTTGTTTTTGCGCTCATTAAGGACAAGATCTACAAAGACATCAAGCAAGATCTAATCAACACCGCAGAAACTCTCATAGAAAAGGAGCACCTTCGCAGCCGGATCTTGGAGAAAAACTTTGAGATAAGCTACAAGGAAGATTACACAATCAAAACCACTAAAAACGAGAGTTGCAAGCATATGAGTTTTGACGTTTCGGACGATTTTTGTATGCTTGCCTACCCTGTGATCCCCGAGCAAGGGTATTTCGTCATCGTTAAGAAAAACACGAGCTACCTAGAAAAGCTTTTGGATTCCATTGGGCAAATTATCATCGTGCTGAATGTTCTTGCCGCCATTTCCATTGGAATCTTTTCTTTTGTGTTTTCAAGTATGCTGGCAAAACCAATCAAGGCACTTGTGAATAAGCTTGCGCTAATGGACGCAGAAAAGCTCACAAAGCTAGACGAAAGGCAATATCCCGTTGAGTTTAAGATCCTAGCACGGACGATAAACTCCCTTATTAGCAAGATAAACGGCGCCATAAAATACAAAAAACAGCTGTTTTTGAGCCTAGCGCACGAGATTAAAACCCCGCTTGCCGTGATTAAAACTAAAAATTCCGTTACGCTTATGAAGGAGCGCGAGCCGGCAAAATACATAGAAACTCTGCGCCAGATTAACAAAACCGTCGATGAGATGAATATTATGACAAGCTCGATTTTAAACATCGGCCGCTCGTATTACGACCAGCTGGAAAACACTAAAAAGTTTGAAATCGGCTCGTTTTTGCAAGAAAAGGCAAAGGATTACGCCCTGCTTGTGAAAAACGCTGGCATTGAGTTTTCTTATGATCTTTGCGCCAAAAGGCTTGAATGCAGTGGGTCTGAAGTTCTTGCCTCGCATATTTTGCAAAACTTCATTCAAAACGCGGTGAAATTCACGCCAGCAGGCGGCAAGATAAGCTTTAAAACCACTTGTCAAGATCGCGAGTATTTAATAGAAGTCATAGATAGCGGCGCGGGGCTAGATCCGTCGATAGATCCGTTCGCGCCATTTGCTAAATCCAAAGAAAAGGCTAGCGGGCTTGGGCTTGGGCTATTTTTGGCAAAAAACGCCAGCGACGCAATGGACGCTGAAATAGGCATAGAAAACAACCCATCAGGCGGCGGCGTGCGCGCATTTTTAAGGCTTTCTTGCTGCTGATGGCGCTAGAAATCACACAGCTTTGCATTTGCTGCGATGCCTGCTTGCCCGCCTGCCCGCACAAGGCAATCAAAGAAGGCGAAGAAATTTACGAGATTAACGACAAAAAATGCGACGAATGCCAAAGGCTCTCCGCGCCACTTTGCGTGAGTGTTTGCCCGGTAAAAGCGATCGTAAAAAAAGGCTCATAATGGCAAAGATCACAGCTGTAATAGACATTGGCTCAAACTCCGCGCGAATGGCGATTTTTAAAAAAACCAGCCGCTTTGGCTTTTACCTGCTAGACGATTGCAAGGCGCGCGTGCGGCTATCGGAAAACTCCTTTCAAAACGACGGTGCCCTGCAAAAGGGCGCAATGGATCGCACCTGCTTGGCTTTGGAAGATTTTTTGAAAATCGCGAAGTTTTACAAGGCACGCAAGATCCTTTGCGTAGCAACGGCGGCTGTAAGATCTGCGCCTAATCGCCAAGAATTTTTATCCTGCCTAAGGCAGCGCCACAAGCTAAACGCCAAGGTCATAGACGGGCAAAAGGAAGCGTTTTTTGGCGGGCTTGGCGCGCTGAATTTGCTGGACGTTACAGACGGCGTTACGGTGGATATTGGCGGTGGATCTTGCGAGTTTGCGCTCCTGCGCGGTGGCAAAATAGAAAAAACCGTATCGCTTGAGCTTGGCACGGTGCGCCTAAAGGAGAGCTTTTTTGACGGCGCGCAAGATCTAAGAGCGGCTAGGAACTACATCGCTAGCGAGCTAGAAAAAATAGCGCAAGACTTTGCAAATGCTGTTATCATCGGCATTGGTGGGACTATCCGCTCCATCAGCGAAGCAATAATCAAAAAAGAAAAATGGCCCATAAACACCCTGCACGGCTTTACTTACGAGTTAAAAGGGCAAATAAAATTTTTAGAAGAGATCCTTTCTATGACGCCAAAGGAACTAAAAAAGGCGGGCTTTAAGGACGAGCGCCTAGACGTAATCCGCGAGGGCGCGCTGATATTTTTGGAGATTGTAAAGCGCTTTGGCGCAAAAACGCTTATCACATCGGGCGTTGGCGTGCGTGAGGGCGTGTTTTTGGCGGATTTGCTGCGCTCTTGCAGGCAAAAATTCCCGCCCAATTTCAACCCAAGCATACGCGCCATTATGGATAGGTTTGAGCTCGACAGGCGCGAGATTGGATATTTAATAAAGATCTCGCTCAAGCTTTTTGCGCTCCTTAGCGAGCGCTTTAGCTTAGACGAGCGCTACAAAAAGCACCTTTTGGCGGCTGTGAAGATCCTAAACGCCGGCAAAACGCTGAATTTTTACAAAAGGACGACGGAGTCTTTCGAGCTCGCCATTTATGGGCTTTCTTACGGGTTTTCGCACAGCGATAAAATTCTAATCGCCTGCATTTTGGAAAGCCAGCAAAAAAAGCCGCTGCAAAATTTTGAGCCAAATCCGCTTTATAAGCAAATGCTCCCGGACGCGCAAACGCTTTTCTTGCTGAGCTTTACTGTGTTTGTGGCGTCTGTGTTAAACAAAAACAAGGCGTGCACTGATTACGACTTTGCCTTTGAAAACGATACACTCATAATCAAATCCCAAGCCGGCAACTATCTAAGCCGCGAGTATTTCAAAAGCCTAACCGCGCTTGGTGATATACAGATCCGCTTTGAGTAGGGCGGGCTAGATCTGCTCAAGATCTGGTGCTTATCCGGCTCAAGATCCATAGCAAGATCCGTGCAAGATCTAGCCCAAGATCTTGGCTCTCAAAGCGCTAAGTATGCAATGGCTAGCGCGCGCAAACTTTTAAGATCTGCGCCACCCTGCCTTTGATTTTATAACTTCAAAAGTGCCAGATCTATTACAGCTAGAACAAAGCGTGCAAGATCTTTATAGCTTAACCCTAGATCTTGCCGTGCGCTGGCAAGATCTAAGCACGTAAAGAAATGCACAAGATCCAAGCCATAGCCCGTAAGATTTGCACGCAAGATCCAGCCCAAGATCCACCGCCAGATCTTCAACGCCTAGTAAAAATCAATCGGATCTATGTCTATCGTAACGCCGCTAGAGTAGGCTAGAGCAGCGGCGCTTGATAGCTCCTTGCTTGAGTGGCTGCGCAATAAAACGTAATGCCTAAACTTCCCGCCTAGCTTGTAGGATAGGCATTCGCCGCTACCTACAATCTCGCAAGCGCCCCCACTTACGCTCGCTAAGGCCCGGCTTAGATGGTCTTTTGCGCGTTTCTCGTCTTTGTTTGATACGATTATGCGCGCAAGCTTTTTTGATGGCGGGTATAGCCCGGATCTTTGCCTTAAGCCCTCTTGCAAAAAGAGCTCGTAGTCGTTTATAAACTTTGCAAAAAAATCCTTGTTGTCCGTTAAAACGATGATGTCCGCCGCGCCTTTTCTGCCCGCGCGCCCGGCAACTTGCAAGAGCAAGGATAGCGCCTTTTCCTGCGCGCGGTAGTCAAAGGAGTTTAAAATGTAGTCAATCCCTGTGATGACCGCCGTTTGAATGCTGTGGTAGTCGTGGCCTTTTGAGAGCATTTGCGTCCCGACCAAACAATCAATCTCGCCATTTGCAAAGCTTTTTAGCCGCCTTTCAAGCTTGTTTTGCGTGCTCGCGGCGTCTTTGTCTAGCTGTTCTATTTTAAAGCCTTCTAGTTCGCGGCTAAGATCTGCGGCAATTTGCGCCGTGCCAATGCGCCTAGCTTCAAAGATCTTGCCGCCGCAAAACTCACACTTTGCGAGCACTCTTGATGTGTAGCCGCAATAGTGGCAGCGTAGGCTGTTGCTTTTGGTGTGAATACTTAGTGAGACGCTGCAATGCGGGCACATCACCTTTGCGCCGCAATCTTTGCAAAAAAGCGTTTTGTAATTTGCGCGCGTGGGGACGAAGACGATTGCTTTGTTGCCCGCGCTTAAGCTAGCGCGCAAGGCGCTTACGGTTTGGGCGCAAAGCTTGCTTGAGTGCGGCATAAAAATAAAGCGCTTGGTGGATTTGAAATACTGCCCGTGTATTCTAAAGGTTGGGAATTTGCCGTAGCTTGTCATCGACGGCGTGGCGCTGCCTAAAATGGCGCGTATGTTTAGGAGCTTGGCTAGATAAACGCTTAGGTCGCGGGCGTTGTAGCGCGGTTCTTGCTCGCTTTTGTAGCTGTCGTCGTGCTCTTCATCGACGATGATTAAGCCAAGACGCGGCATTGGCAAAAAAAGTGCCGAGCGTGCGCCGATTACCACCCGCACCGCCCCAAGCGCGATGGCGTTTAAAATGCCCTGTTTTTTGGGCTTTGAGATCTTAGAATGCCAAACGCCAAGATGGGCGCCAAAATGCCGCTCTAGCCTTGCCGTCATTTGCGGCGTGAGCGCAATCTCTGGCATTAAAAAAAGCGCGGTTTTGCCCGCATTTAGCGTCTCTTCAATTGCCTTGATGTAAATCTCTGTTTTGCCCGAGCCCGTATCTGCAAAAAGGAGCGATGTGGCGTGAGATCTTGTAAATTCTAACGCGCTTTGCTGAATGGCTGAGAGTTTGACGTTTGTTTTTATTGCGCGGATCTTTGGCGGCTGGGCGCTAAGATCTAGGCTTGGATCCTTGCTTAGATCTTGCACCGGTCTTGCGCCAAGATCCTTGCTAAGATCCGTGCCACGCGCCACCTTGCTAGGATCCACGTAAAAAGACTCAAAAAGCCCCAGCGTTTTGCCTAAAAATTCTACGTAATACTGCGAGATAAACACGGCAAAATCAAGATACGCGCTAGGAAAAAACGCCGATGAAACGCCCAAGATCTCAAGGCAGGCAAAATCAGGCTTAGCCACTTTCCGCAACAAAACGCCGTTGCAAGCCTTGCCGTGCAAGCGCACGCGCACAATCGCGCCACGCCGCACTTCAAAGCGGGAAGCGTAAATAAGCGGATTTATCGCGCGTTTTAAAACCGCGACTTCGTAATAATTCACGGCTAGGACTTAAATTGCTCTAGTTTGCTCTTTAAAACAAGGGCGTTTTGCAAAATTTCGTCCGCTATATCGACGATTTTTTTCACCGCTTCTTGATTTTCATCCGCTAGCTTTGTAACACTCTCCATTCCGTGCGCTAGGTTTTTCGTCTTGTGAGATATCGCCACCACGAGCTTGACGGAATTTCTTGACTTTTGATTTGTGTTAATCATCATATCTTTCATCTGGTGCGTTAGGTTGCCGATGTTGTCGGTATCGTGCGAAATTACTTGCATTTCCTTTGCGTTTTGCTGCATATGCTCGGCGGATTGGCTGATGGTTTCTAGCACTAGCTTAATATTTTGGTCTATCTCATCTAGTGAGCCCTTGGTGCGCTCGGCTAATTTTCGCACCTCATCAGCCACCACGGCAAAGCCCCGCCCGTGCTCGCCCGCGCGCGCGGCTTCAATCGCGGCGTTAAGCGCTAGCAAATTCGTTTGATCCGCGATGTCTTTTATAACGTTTAGAATTTCTTTTGTGCTCTTTGCTTGGCTGTTTAGCTCGTTTAGCTTCACGCTCATATCCAGCTCTTTTTGGCTTGCGGATTGGATCTGCGCCAAAATGCTTTGCAAATTGCCGACCATATTCTGCAAAAACTCGCTTGTTTTATCAAGATCTTTAGCGGTGGAGATGGACTCTTCTTCGCTCTCGTCAAGCTCTTTTGTGATGTTTTGCACGAGCGCGTTTGACTGCACCGTTTGCGTGTTTTGATTGTCTATGGCGTTTTGAATGCCGCCTGAAATATCCTTTAGCCGCTGTCCGGATGAAAGTGAGTGCTCTAGCGCGGTTTTTGACGTATTGACTGTCGCTTGGATCTTTTTTATAAAATCGTCGATGAATTTTGCCACCGCGCTTAGCTCATCTTTACCGCTAAAACCTATGCGCTTGGTAAGATCCCCACTGCTGCCGGCAAGATCTTGCGCTAAGGTCTCCATTTTTTTCAGCGGGTTTAGGATCTCGCGCTTAAAGAAAATGGAAAGTATCAAGATCATAGCAACCGTCGCGGCAATCATCGTGATGGAGATGGTAACGATTGAGCTATTAATGGCAAGATCCGTCTCTTTTAGAGAAAACGAAAGATCCATAACGCCAAGCACATCGCCTTCTTTTGCGTTTGAGTGGCATTCTAGGCATTCCTTGTCCGCTATGAGCGGCTTAATTAGCCTAAGCTCGTGCGCGGCGCCTTGCACTTCTAGCGTTTTTTCTTGCGCGTTTTCAAAAACTTCCAGCACTTCAGCACTTGGCGTTTGGGGCTTGTTGCCAAAGAATTCATTAACGCTCTTGCCTCGAAAAACATCGATGTCTGAAATTCCGGGAATGGTTTTTGTCTCTTCTATCGTGCCGTATATGAGCGCCGGATCGCCCGCATTCATCGCCACGCGCAAGTTTTTAAACACCGAAATACTAAGCGCGTTCATATCTTTTTTTGTGTTTTGGTTGATGATGTTTTTGTAGCCGCTTGAGATGAAAAGGTAAATGATTAGGTTCGTAGCCACCGTGAAAGTAACAACTGTAAAAATTATCTTTGCGGTTATCGTGCGTAAAAGGATTAGATCTTTCATAGCCTCTCGCTAAACTATTTGCGCCACGTCTATGACGCTGATGTCAATCCTTCTGCCAAGCTGCCTTTGGATTGCCGCTGCTTGCTCCCTTGCCGTCTTTGCAAAGTTTTTCCAAGGCGTTATTAAAAGCTCGGCGCCGCTATCGTAAGCATCAGCCAAAATTTCGCCCGCTGCTTTGCTAAAAAGCTCCGGGCTAATCGCAAAAGACTCAAGCCCACTGTAAGCGTAAGTGTGGCTATGCTTAACCGTTTTAAAGCCCTGCTCAGCGGCGATACTCTCAAGATCTATGTGCCTAAAAGACCGGGCGTAATTTCCAAGATAAATGGCGATGTTTAGGCCTTCAAACTTCGATAAATTAAAGCTTTTAAGGTTTAGATTTGACTCAAAAAAGTTCTGATCTTTATAAATATCTAGCAATTTCTTTTTATGCGCTTGCAAATCCGGGCAAAGCCCATAGGCAAAGATCTTCTCCTTTAGCGCTAGCACCGTTTCATCAACCGCCACGTTTTTGCTAGCAAGCGCTGTTTGCAAAAAGGCGTAATGCCAGATGCCATCTTCTTTGCGGCTGATTTTTTTTAGGATCTCAAGCTCGCTTTTTGGATACTTTCTAATAAGCCTATCCGCTAGTAGCAGCGCGGCTTCTCCGATGAACTGGGGCAAAAATTTCCTAACACTTGAAGCGTAAAAATAATGCACGTTTGCGGCGTAAAAAGTTTTGTCCGTTTCATCGCAAAAACTCTCAAGCAGCTTAAACTTTTGCCAAAAATCGTCCGTGTTTAGCAAAAAGTCTTTTGTGACGTTGTTTGTGGAAACGGGGCTAATGGTTAGATCTCCCGCTTGGCGTATTGGCTCGTCAAGCTCGTATATAAAATCCCCGATAAGGCAAAATTTTTCATTCGCATAGGTTTGAAAAAACATAGGATCTTGCACGCTTATTTCGTCTAAGATCTCTCTTGGCGTGCTACTTTCTTGCGTTTTAACTAGATACGGTTTGTAGTATGGCAAGTAGTCGGTTTTTGCATCAAAACGAAAAACTCTAACGGTGTTTGTTCTTTTCATATTCGATCCTATTGGCAAGTATTTTATTATAATTCAAATTATGACAAAAGAGCAGTTGCGCCGCATTTCAATGCAAAAACTAAAAAACATTAGCACGCTTAGGCGGTATTATTTCTCACAGCGTGTGAATGCGAATTTGCTCCGTCTTTTAAAAGATCTTGGCGCGCTTGACGCAAAGGGGCGGTCTGTTTTGGTGTATTTACCAATGCCGCACGAAGCTGACATTTCAAAAACAATCGCCGTTTTACGCAAAAAATCGAACGTTTTAGCCCCGTTTATGGAAGATATTAGTTGCAAAATGATACCATTGCGCCTACCTTTGGCGGTTAATAAATACGCTGTAAAAGAGCCAAAAGTTACGAGCAGAAAGATTAAAAAAGTGGGGCTTATGATAGTTCCTGTAATAGCATTTGATAAAGTTTTTAGAAGAATTGGATTTGGTAAAGGGGTTTATGATAGGCTGTTTGCAAGCCTTAGCTTTAAGCCTATCGTTATTTTTGTTCAAACCGTTTTGTGCTATGAGGATTCTGTTGTAACAAAGGACCACGATATTAGTGCCGACTACGTTGTAACTGCTAAAGGAATTTTTACCAAAGCGATTACATATGATACTAGAAGTAAGCATAGCAGGAGGTTTTGGGGCGGCGGCGGGGTGGTTTATCACAAGAAAGATACATCTAAGCAAATACGATTTTTTTCTAGCAGAAGCTAAGGCAAAGGCAAAGGCGATTGAAGCCGAAGCGCGCAAGATCTTAACAAGCGCGCAAACGTCAATCAAAGAAAAGGAAGCCGAGCTTAAGAAAGAAGCCGAGCTTGACGCTAAGCGGCTTAAGAAGGAATACGACCAAAAGCTCTTCAGTCTTGAAAACAAAGAGGAGCAGCTAGAAGCGCAATACGCCAAGGAAAAGCGCCAAATTGAGGACATCAAAAAGCAAGCAAAGCTAGAGCGCAGCACGGCGGAGAAAGAAACCGCGCGGGCAAAGAGTTTAATCACCGAATACGAGGAAAAAAACGAGCAGACAAAAGAGCTTTTGACAAAAATAGCTGGGCTCACGCAAGAGGAGGCTAAAGACGAGCTTTTAAGGCGCGTAGAAGAAAGATCCCGCGCTGAGGTGGCAAACATCGTCCGCAAATATGAAAACGAAGCCAAACAAGAAGCCAAGCAGCGGGCGAATTTTATTCTAGCCATTGCCACGTCGCGCTTTGCGGGGGATTTTACGAGCGAGCGGCTAATTAACACCATCACCTTTTCAAACGACGACTTCAAAGGGCGCATCATCGGCAAGGAAGGGCGCAACATTAAGGCGCTAGAGCAGATCTTAGGCGTCGATGTGATTATTGACGACACGCCGGGCGCAATCGTTGTGAGCTCCTTTAACCTTTACCGCCGCGCCATTGCCGTGCGAGTGATTGAGATCTTAGTCGAGGACGGGCGCATTCAACCCGCGCGAATTGAGGATGTGTTTAAGAAAGTATCCGCCGAGTTTGAAGACTCGCTTTATGAAGAAGGCAAGAACGTTGTGCTAGATCTTGGCATAAAAGACATCAACCCAGAATTACTCAAGATGATTGGCAAGCTCAAATACCGCGCGAGCTACGGGCAAAATGCGCTATCGCACTCGCTAGAAGTTGCGTATTTAGCCGGGCTCATCGCCGCAGACTTAGACGGCGACGTGAATTTGGCAAAGCGCGCGGGGCTTTTGCACGACATCGGCAAGGCGCTAACGCACGAATTTGAAGGCAGCCACGTAGATCTTGGCGCGGATCTTTGCAAGAGATACAAAGAGCCGCCAGAAGTTATCAACGCCATTTACGCGCATCACGGCAACGAAGAAGCAAGAAGCATAGAAGCCGCCGCTGTTTGCACCGCTGATGTGCTCTCAGCCGCTAGGCCAGGCGCGCGCCGTGAAGTGCTTGAGAGCTTCCTAAAACGCGTGAAAGAAATTGAAGCAGTTGCTGTGAATAAGCGGGGCGTTACAGCAGCGTATGCCGTGAGCGCGGGGCGGGAGCTGCGCGTGATTGCTAATGCTGAGATCGTAAGCGATAACGAAGCGGCGCTAGTAGCGCGCGAGATAGCAAAAGAGATCAAGAAAAACGTGCAATTTCCGGGCGAAATTAAGGTAACGGTCATCAGAGAAACAAGGGCGGTGGAATATGCAAAATAGTATTTGGGGTGGGCGCTTTATCGGTGAGCCTAGCGCGCTTTTGAAAGAATTTAACGCGTCGATTGACTTTGACAAAAACCTTGCGGGGCACGATATTAAAGGCTCGCTCGCGCATTGCAAAATGCTTGCCGCGCAGGGGCTCATTACGCAAGATGAGTTTGCGCTAATTTCTGATGGCTTGCGCCAGATCCAAGCCGAGATAGAGCGCGGGGAGTTTAGCTTTTGCGTTGAAGATGAAGACATTCATATGGCGATAGAAAAGCGTTTGACGGCGCTTGTTGGGCAGGCGGGCAAAAAACTTCACACCGCGCGTAGCAGAAACGACCAAGTCGCCGTGGATTTTAAGATGTTTGTGCTAGATAGCGCGCGGGGTTTGCGGGCTAGCGTTTTAGATCTTGTGCGCGTTTGCGTGGATATGGCGCGGGCGAACAAAACCGCCTTAATGCCCGGTATGACGCACTTGCAGCACGCGCAGCCCATTAGCTTTGCGTATCACATTCTAGCCTACGCGGCGATGTTTGAAAGGGACGCGCGCCGGCTAGAAGATCTTATAAAAAGAAACAACTTTTCACCGCTTGGTTGCGCCGCACTAGCGGGCACGCCGCACAATACGGACAGGTTTGCGCTAGCTAAGGATCTTGGCTTTGACGCGCCTTGTGTGAATTGCCTTGATGGCGTGAGCGACCGCGACTTTGCGCTTGATTTGCTATACGCAATCTCTGTGTTTTTTATGCACGCGAGCCGGCTTTCTGAAGAGCTTATTTTGTGGAATTCAAGCGAGTTTGGCTTTATTACGATAGGCGATGAATTCACGACCGGTAGCTCGATTATGCCGCAGAAAAAAAACCCCGACGTAGCCGAGCTCATTCGTGGCAAAACGGGCAGGATCTACGGCAATTTGGTTGCGCTTCTTAGCGTGATGAAGGCTTTGCCACTTGCGTATAATAAGGATATGCAAGAGGACAAGGAAGGCGTTTTTGATAGTGTGCGGCAGGCGAGCGCGTCGGCTGTTATTTTGGCGCAAATGCTAAAAACCGTTAAGCTAAACAGGGCAAATATGCTAAGCGCGGCAAAAAAAGGGCACTTGACGGCTACGGATCTAGCGGATTATTTAGTGAAAAAGGGCGTGGCGTTTAGGGACGCGCATTTTGTGAGCGGTAAGGCGGTGGCAAAGGCTGAGGAAATGGGCGTGGATCTTAGTGACCTTGGGCTGCCGGAGCTAAAAAGCCTTAATGAAAAAATCGAAGACGACGTGATGAACGTCATCGCCCTTGCCGCGTCAAAAGAGAGCCGGCAAACCTACGGCGCCACTTCCAGTGCGGCAATTGACAAACAGCTTGAGTATTTTGAGAGCTTTCTAAGCGCTAATATTTAGGATCTAGATCTTAAGCGGGCAGGGCGCTAGCGTTAGGTCTTTGTGTTTTTATGAGCCCGTGTTTGCTTGTGCTCTATGTTAGCGCTTGTGCTTAAGCGTTTAGCCGTTGCTACTGTTAGGTTGTGAGATAAGCCAAGCGCTAGATTTTATTACCTTAGGGCTAACGCAAGCGGCAATCCACAACTATCGCAATTGCTAAGCGCGTATGCCCCCCTGCTAGCTCT
>CAUTXO010000039.1:0-14017 GCA_963542625.1 uncultured Helicobacteraceae bacterium
ATGTTGTAGTGCTTGAATAAAATAATCGTAGGTGTCGTTTCGCAGGCGGCTTTCGTCCTCGCTAAGGCTTTCTGGCTTATTCATCGTCTCCAAAAGCTTGACAAACCTTGCGCGGCGGGCGCGGCTGGCTGAATAGTAATCGGTAAAAATAGTGTCAAGCAGCGCGGGGCGGGCGTAGGTTTTTTTCACGCGTGGCAATGCAAGGTTTAGCACGCTTTGCGGCAAGATCCTAGCTTGAGGTTAAAGGCATCAGACACAAGCCTAGATTATCACGCCAAAATTGGCGCGGCAAGATCCTAGTGCGCGGGGTAAATAGTGGCGTCTTAGATCTAAGATCTTACGTGCTATACAGCCAATAAAACATTGCAATTTTTCTAAGATCCAAAGTCTTTTGGCTCACTGGCTAGCAAAAGTAATTCAGGTTTTATAAACAAATCGCGCAAACACGCAATAAAAAGCTAGCTAAAGCATATCCGCTTAGCGCCTTGGGGCTTCCCCGCTTTTAGATATTCCGTCTTGCGCGGTAAATAAAAAGTGTAATTTTTTAAGATCTAAAGCCTTTTAGCTCATTGGTTAGCCAAAAAGCATATCCGCCTTAACGCGGTTTGATACGTCCGCGCCTTTTAGACTTTCTAGCAAGCTAAAGGCAAAGTCCGTCGCGGTTGCAGGGCCTTTAGATGTAATGATATTTGCCTGCTGTTCTACGCGCTTCCCCGTGTAAGATCCTGCGCTGATATTTTGCTCCACGCCTGGATAGCAGGTAAAACGCTCGCCCAAAACGCCCGCAGCAGCTAGCGCAAGCGGGGCGGCACAAATAGCGGCAAGCTTTTTGCCATCACGCGCAAAGCCTTTGAGCTCTTCTTGCACCGCGCCGTTATTTGAGAGCGTTTGCGCGCCCTTTACGCCGCCGGGCAAAATAAGCATTTCAAGCGCGCCAAAATCTGTTTGCGCTATGGTTTTGTCGCAGGTGATTTCTATGCCGTGAGATCCCGTGGCGGTTTTGCCATCAACGCCAATTAGCACCACGCCAACCCCGCCGCGCCGCAAAATATCCGCGACGCAAACGGCTTCAAGCTCTTCAAAACCGTTTGCCAAAAAGATCCCGACCACTACTTAAGCTTTTCTAAATACGTTGCCGTCGCTGTATCCACGCGCACCACGTCGCCCTCTAGCACGTGGTATGGCACTTGAATGACCGCGCCCGTTTCTAGCGTGGCGGGCTTTTTTGAGCCACTGGACGTGTCGCCCTTGAAGTTTGGCGGCGTTTCCACGACCTTCAAATTCACCACCGCGGGTGGATCGATGGCGATTGGCTTTTGGTTGTGAAAAAGCACTTCTATTTCCATACTTTCTGTTATCCAATTAACCGTCTCGCCCACTTGATTTTTGGAAAGCCCAAGCTGCTCGTAAGTAACCGTATCCATAAACTGCAAATTGTCGCCATCGGCATACAAATACTGCATTTTTTTAGATTCAAGCTCTGGTTTTTCGCATTTATCGCCCGCGTGGAAGGTCTTTTCAATCACGCGCCCGTCCAGAAACGACTTGATCTTTGTGCGCACAAACGCCGCGCCCTTGCCCGGTTTTACGTGCTGATACTCGACGATCTTATAAGGCACGCCCTCTAACTCAATCTTTAGCCCTTTTTTTAGTTCGCCCATTGAAATTGCCATAGAATTCCTATCCGATTAATTTTGCATATTTTATAAAATTAAAACTAAACGATCTTAGAATTTTTTCCGTAGATCCCCGTTATAGACTATATCTTTTGGATCTATCGTGTCGTCGTTTAGCATAGGCGCCGCGCTTGGGGCGCTTTTTAGCTCACTAAGGCAGGCTTCTAGCTCTTCTTCGCTGTAACTCATATGCATATCGGCGCTAATTACGTTTGCCACGCTGCTTATGCGCTTTAGGATCTTGAGCTCTTCGGACACATCGGGCGCTTCTATTGTTACGATTATCCGCCCAAGCTCATCGCTTAAAAAATACTCGCACGCTTCTATGCGCTCTAGATCTTTGATGACGCCGCTTAAAAATTCCGGTTTTGTTTTAACGATGATGCTTGAAATATTCACTTTTTTCCTTTATTTTAGTTTCCATATTTTTACAAACTCACAGTCGCCAGAGGCTATGACGGTGCTCTCGCCTAAAAACAAGATCTTTGTGATGGTGGAAGTTTGCCCTTTTAAAATGGCGCGGCGCTTTTTTGTTGCGGCGTCAAAAATTAAGATCTCGTTTTTGTCGTTATGCGCCACCGCCGCTAGCGCCCCGCTAGGGCTAAGCGCGCAAGCAAAAAGCAAAAAGTCAAAGCTCATAGCGTGCGCGGCGCCCTTAGAATACAGCACCGCCTTTCTATCCTGCCCGGCGGTCAAAACCACACCGCGTTTGTAGTCGATGGAATAGACGCGGTCAAGGTTTAGCGGCTTTTTATCTTCTAGCAAGCGTAAGTGTTCGTCAAAGATCTTCACAGCGCCCGCTTCATTTGCAATGACGATTTGCTTTTTATCATCGCTAAGCGCAAAATCTCCAAAGCTTGACTGCCCTATTTGCTTTTGCGCTTTTACGCGCCCGGAGCCAAGATCTAAGATGGTTAGCGTGCTATCAAGCGTTGCTAAAATCGCCCTGTTTTCGTCCAAAAACCGCGCCTTTTTCACAAGAGATGGCGCAAGATCTAGGCGCTTTAAGGTTTTGTCGTAAAAATAAACAGCGGAGTAGCCGTTTTGCCCCTGCGCGACAATCAAGAGTTTTTTTGCCGCGCAATCAACGGAATAAACCTTTGGCTCAACGCTTTCGCCGGCAAAATCCACGATGCGCGGAATGGAAATTTCTCCCGTTTTTTTGCCGCTTGAGAGATCCCTAACTTCTACCGCGCCGCTATCTAGCCCGGCGTAGATCTTGCCCCCTGTTATGCAAAAATCCTGCACGCCCCCGCCAAAGCTTATGCTAGCAAAGGGCTCTAAGCCCCAAGCCGCGCTTAGCGCTAAAAATGCCACAAGAAAAAACTTCATTAGCTGCCTACCTTTATTGCGCCGGCTGGGCAAACGGATACGCAAAAACCGCAAGCCGTGCAAGATCTTGCAACGACGGGCTTAAAAAGGTTTGTGAAAATAATCGCGTCAGGAGCGCAAGGATCCTTGCAAGAAAAGCACATAACGCCATTCCAGCTTAGGCATTTTGCCGTTTGGATTGTAATGCTAGCCTTAATTGCTGCGCCCGCGCTACTATCTAACACGCCAAGCTCGCAAGCTTCCAAGCAATCGGTGCAAAAGGTGCAACCGTTTGCTGAAAAATCCAAAACCGGCGCGCCCTCTTGGATCTTGATGACCCCCTGCTCGCAAGCCTTTACGCAAGGCGCGCTCCCGCAAGAAGCGCAAAGGTTTGCGCGCTCTTCTAAAAAATAAGGCGGGCGCAAGGGGGCTTTGACGCCAAAGATCTTAAAAAGCGAGCGCTTGTTGGTATCAGTGCTCAAGATCTAGCTTGCCTGCGGGCGAATTGGCGTTTTTAAAATCCGCTGGGCTCAAAGTTTTCATATTCACGCCATCTGTAATTGTTTTGCCGTTTAGGTTTGACTTGTGCGCGCCGTCTTGCGAGCTAAATTGCGGGGCAAATTCATTTGGCACTAGCGGCTTAGTAACAGCTTGCGGGACGTGGCATTGATTGCAATTAAACCGCGTGCTGGATAGCTCTGCCCTTTCATTCATCACAACCTGATTTTCACGCACGGAATTTTCGTATTTTTTGTGCGCGTATTTCATTTTAGGGCGAAAGTCTATGAAGTGCGAGGCGGGAATTGGCGTGGCGTTTATCTCTTTTGCAATTTCTGGCATATGACATTCAATGCATTGGTTGTTTTGCGCGGTGATTGGAAACATACCTTCCGTGTCGTGCGGGATAAGCGGCGGTGCGTCTTGGAAAGATCTGTCTATTTTATAACCGCTAGAAGGCTCAGATTTGCTGTATTCAAGCCTAGCAAGCGATAAATTTCCATCGTCGTCAAGCCCTGTTTTTCTAAGCCCTAGCTCATCGTCTTTGATAAAACTCTCTTCAGAAATGCCCCTAGAGCAAGACGCAAAAACCGCCAAAACGGCGACTGCAAAAACGTAAAAAAACTTATTTTTCATTGGTGTTCCTTTTGAAATTTCTAATGCTAAATTTAAGCGCGCGGTCGTCGCAAACGTCAATGCAACGCCCGCAATTGGTGCATTCAAAATGCGTTAAAAATCCGCTTTGCTTGCCAATTGGAGCAAGCGAGAGCTTTTCTGGGCAAACTTCTTTGCATTTCATACAAAGCGTGCATTTTTGGAGATCGTATTTAACTTTTAGCAAGCTTGCGAAATTCACCGCGCTATAAAACGCGCCAAGCGGGCAAAGCCTGCCGCACCAGCCGTGCTTTAAGAAAAGCAAGTCAAAAACAAAGACCAAAAACGTAACGCCAAGCGCGGCACCAAGCCCAAAAACAACTGCTCTAACGGTAATGCCAATTGGCGAAACAAACTCAAACACGGCAAAGCCTGATAAAAAGCTAAGCACAAAGCTAAGCGCCAAAAAATAATACCGCGTGTTTTTAGAAACGGCGTTGCTTAGAAGGTAGCTTTTTAGCCCCAGATAGCGCGCGGTGAAGTTCGCAAGGCTTGTAACCGAGTTTAGCGGGCAAACCCAAGAGCAAAAAGCCCTACCGCCGATGATGAAATAAAAGCTAAAAATTATGAGCGCGCCAAGCAAAACTTCTGCGCCAAGCACGGCGCCTGCTGCTAGCATTTGTAGCACGGCAAAGGGGTCGGCAAGCGGAATGCGCTCTAGCAAAACAGAAAAACTTAGCGTGCCGCTTAAAAGGCTCACGCCATAAGCATTTGCCGCAAAATAGCAAGCTAGGATAAGCCCTTGCGTTAGCGTGCGAAGAATTAAAAACCTGTTTCTTGCTAGGGCTTTTAACGCGGGGTTTGTGCGCGGGGCTTGCGCTAGATCTTGAGTGCGATTGGCACACAGATCTTGCGCTAGATCTTGTGTGGCTTTGGCGTTTAGATCTTGCACGGCGCCAGCGCTTAGATCTTGCACCAGCTTGTGTGATGTATTTTTAATCATCTAGCAAATCCTCCGCGTCGTTAAGGGATCTTATGACGCTTTTTTGGCTTTTAGATCTAGAGCTTTCCTTGCCGGCGCCTAGCAAACGGGCTTCGTCGTTTTTATCCCAGCCTTTTACGTAATGCTCGCCAACTTCGCCGCGCACAAGATCCAAAGGCAACACGCGGATTGCCGCCTTTTTTGTTACGCAAGCTTTCTCGCAAAGCCCACAGCCGGTGCAAAAGTCTGGATCCACACTCGGCAGCAAAAAGGCGTGCTTGCCCGTTCTTTGATTTTGCGCGTATTCAATTTTTATCGCCTTGCCCAAAAGCGGACAGGCGCGGTAGCAAGCGTCGCACTGAATGCCCCAGTAGGCAATGCAAGACTTATCATCCACAACTGCCACACCCATTTTTGCCTTGTTTATGTCCATTTTGCCGTCTGTTTGCAGCCTGCTAGGACTTAGGGCGTTTGTTGGACAGACTTCAACGCAAGGAACATCCTGACACATATAGCAAGGAATGTCGCGCGCTATAAAATAGGGCGTCCCAATCGCGGCGGGATCTTTTAGCCCGGCAAGGCGCAAGGTGTCATAAGGACAGACCCTAACGCACTCGCCGCATTTTATGCAGGTTTTTAAGAAGTCGCCCTCACTAGCAGCGCCCGGCGGTCTTAGTGCGGCGACGGCATTTGCGGTAGCGTTTGGCAAAAACACGCTCCAAGTAACCGCGCCAAAGCCCGCAAGCAAGCCGGTTTTAAGCCCATTTTTTAAAAAATCTCTTCTTTGCACGAAGATCCTATGCGCTATAAACTTTAACGGCGCATTTTTTAAAGTCCGTTTGCTTGCTCATCGGGCAGGTGGCGTCTAGGCAAACCTTATTAATAAACACGTTTTCGTCAAACCAAGGCACGTAAATAAGCCCCCTAGATGGTCTGTTTCTACCCCGCGTTTGCACTCTAGCCTTTGTTTTGCCGCGCCTTGATTCTACCCAACACAAGTCGCCGTCTTTTAGTTTATGTAGCTTGGCGTCGTCTGGGTGCATATAGCAAAGCGCTTCAGGCACGGCGCGGTAAAGCTCTGGCACGCGCATAGTCATCGTCCCGCTATGCCAGTGCTCAAGCACGCGCCCAGTGCATAGCCAAAGCGGATAAGAATTATCCGGCATTTCAGGCGGATCCATATATGGGCGGGCAAAGATCTTAGCCTTATTCGTAAGCGGTTTTTTGGTTTTGTCTTTTACGCCTTTTAAATCCCCACTTGGCAGCGCCTTTGCAAGCGTGCCGTAAAAGGCGTGCGTGCTCTTGCTTTTTGCCGCCCTTGCAGCCTTTGCCGCGTACGGATCGTATTTGACGTTAAAGCGCCATTGCGTTTCCTTGCCATCGACGACGGGCCATTTAAGCCCACGCACCTTGTGATACACATCAAAGGGCGCTAGATCGTGCCCGTGACCGCGCGTAAAGCTTGCGTATTCTTCAAACAAATACTTTTGCAAGAAAAAGCCGTAGCCTTTAAAAACTTCTCCGTCGCTACCTTTTACGTTTCTAGCGTCGCCTAGGCATTCGGTGTTGTCGTATCCAGCTTGGATAGGATCTTGCGCGTCTAGCTTGTATTCTTTTGCGATTTTATTTGCAAACAAGATCTCAAACATCGTTGTATTTTCGTTGTATCCAAGCTTTTTGGCGTCTTCTATAACGCTTTTTAGCGGCTCTTTTCTGGGTCCCGATGGCGCAAATTCGCCCCAGAGATCCTTAACCGTAAAACGCTTGCTAAGCTCTACCCACTGCCAAGTATCGCTCATCGCTTCTCCAACGGGCAAAACCTGTTGGCGCCAGTGTTGCGTGCGTCTTTCGGCGTTGCCGTATGCGCCCCATTTTTCGTAGATCATCGCCGTTGGGAGTATTAGATCTGAAACCTTTGCGCTAATGCCCGGGTAGCCGTCTGAGGTTACAATAAAATTATCCATTTCCCGCGCGGCTTTTATCCAGTGCTTTGCGCTTGCGGTGTCTTGGTATGGGTTGCAAACATTCACCCACGCAAATTTAATCAGCCCGTCTTCAATGCCCCTGTGAATTGCCATAATATCTTGCACGCCAACGTGGTTAATCGTGCCTTGCGGTATGTTCCATTTTTTCTCCACAATGCCCCTGTGCGCGGGATTTTCTATCATCATATCGCTTGGCAAACGGTGCGTGAAAGTTCCAACTTCCCTAGCCGTTCCGCAAGCGCTTGGCTGCCCGGTTAAAGAAAACGCGCCGCTACCGGGCTTTGCTTGCTTGTTTAGCAAAAAATGCACGTTGTAAGAAAGCGTATTGACCCACGTGCCCCTTGTGTGCTGGTTCATTCCCATCGTCCAAAACGACACAACGCGGCGGTTTTTCTCGATGTAAAGCTCGGCTAGGGCTTGCAACTTCTTTTTAAAATCGTCCAAACTCTCGTCTGGGTCCCCTTTGGAGATCTTAGCCGTGTAATCAAGCGTGTATGGCTCAAGGGATTTTTTGTATTCCTCAAAAGAAACTTCCCAGTGCGCTAGCGTGCCTTCTATGTTTTGCATAAGATCGTTTTCTTTGTATCCATAAGGCTTTAGCGCTGGCGCTTCTTTAGCGGAGACTTTCTTTTGCATTTCTTTGGAGATAATCTCCATTTCTTCTTTTGTGTATTTGCCGTTTTCTAGGGATCTTTCCCCCTTGCGGCGCATACCGTAGCCAATATTCACAGGTCCTGCGGCAAAGATAATGTTTTGCCTGATGAAATCCCAATCAATGGCTTCTGGGTGGTTATACACAATCTCTCTTGCTAGGTAATTCCAAATGGCAAGATCTGTGTTGGGGCTAAAAATAATCTCAATATCTGCAAGATCTGAAGTTCTGGTTCTGTATGTGCTTAGGTTTACCACGCGCACTTTTGGGTCGCTAAGCTTTCTATCCGTAACGCGCGCCCAAAGAATCGGGTGCATTTCAGCCATATTCGCGCCCCAACAAACGACGGTATCTGTTAGCTCAATATCATCATAACAGCCGCTTGGCTCATCGATGCCAAAGGTTTGGTAAAAGCCAACAACCGCGCTTGCCATACAGTGCCTAGCGTTTGGATCTATGGCGTTTGATCTAAACCCGCCGCGCATCATTTTAGACGCTGCGTAACCTTCCATAACGGTGTATTGCCCGCTTGCAAAAATGCCAACGCCTTCTGGACCGCTTTCTTTTAAGGCTCTTTTAATGTGCTTTTCCATTTCATCAAAGGCGCGCTTCCAACTAACAGGTGCGAATTTTCCGTGCTTGTCAAACTCACCCTTTGAATTCATTCTAAGAAGTGGCTGTTTTAGCCTGTCTGCCCCATACATTATTTTTGCGTTAAAGTAGCCTTTTATGCAGTTTAAACCGCGATTAACAGGCGCCGCTGGGTCGCCCTTTACGGCTACGATTTTTCCGTCTTTTACGGCTATCATAATCCCGCAACCTGTCCCGCAAAAACGACAGACTGCCTTGTCCCAACGCCACGATTTTTGAGCTTCGTCTGATTTTGCGCTTAGCGTGCTTGGAACTGCCATTCCAATGGCTCCCGCCGCACTTGCCGCGCACGAGCTTTTTAGAAAATCTCTACGTGAAAAGTCCATAAGCTTCCTTACTTTGGGTTTTGCGCGGATCTTAGCCACACAGAGTCCGTCTTGGCTTGACTGGGATCAAATTTTAGATAGTTTTTGATAGGCTAGCGCCAAAAACAAAAGAAAACGCGTGATTGAAGATTACCTAAGATCCTTGCCCCTTTTTTGCGAACTCTCAAGCGCAGATCTTGCAAAAATCGCCAGCTTCACAAGCCTGAGCCGCTACAAAAAAGGCGCGATTTTATTTTACGAAGAAGAAGAAAGCCCCAATCTCATCTTTTTAAAAAGCGGCTTGCTGAAGTTTTACAGGATAGATAAATTCGGCAACGAAGTTTTTTTGTATTTTGCCAACCCAAACGAGATGGTCTCTGAAGTGCTAAACGCCAAGCAGGGGCAAACGCAGTGCTACTCAAACGCGCAATTTGTAGAAGACAGCGAGATCTTAAAAATAAATTTTGCCCTGCTAAAGGCGAATTTTTTAGGCAACAACGCCTTTCTTTTGCGTTTGCTTGATGAGATGGTGCAAAAAATCAAAGACTTGCAATGCTTTTTGCGGCGCGAGATGGAGTTTGACGGCACGTCAAAGGTGGCGCACATTTTGAGCGAAAATTTAGAGCTTTTTAACCGCACCAAAAAGCAAGAAATAGCCTATATGCTCCACATTCAGCCCGCCACGCTTTCTAGGATCTTGCGCCGGCTGGAAAAGGACGATTTAATTCTTGACACCAAAGAAGGCGTCATCATCAAAGACGCCGCCGGATTGCGGCGCGTATTTTCAAAGGATTTTTAATGAAGGGAATAGTTGTAAAAATAAAGCTTTTTACGCTGCTTACGTCTGTGCTTGTTGTGCTACTGCTTAGTCTTGGTGTGTATTCAAACCTAAGATCCGCCGCCACCGCGCCCATTGTGAATATCTCCGGCAAACAGCGTATGCTCTCGCAAAAAATTAAGTTTGAGCTTTTTTCAAGCCCGCACAGCGCAAAAATAGACGAGCTAGCAAAGGAATACGAAAGCAATCTAGCGTTTTTGCGCGCGCAAACGGCGCAGTTTGTGCAAAACCGCTCGATTGTAGAACTGCTAGAGACGATGGATAAAACTTGGCGCACTAGCAAGGATCTTATGGCTAGCATTAGATCCGCTGGCAAGACAGGGGCTAGCGCGCAAGGGCAAGCCACCGCCCCAAGCGGGCAAGACGCCCCCGCCGCGCAAAACTTTTACGGCGATTTTTTTAAAATAAGCGATGATCTTTTGCAGCTAGCGGATCTAATAACCTACGCCTACCAAGACTACTTCCACAGGCAAAAAGACACAGTGGCGCTTTTGCAGTTTTTGCTTGGGCTTGCGGCGTTTTTGCTGATGATCTTCATCGTGAATAAAACCCGCAGCGTGCAAAGGCATTTTGAGCGCTTCATCAAAAAAACGCAGGATCTTTCAAACTTCAAAAGCCAAGAAAATAGCCCCACAGTCACGACGGGCGAGAAAGAGCTTGATAAAATCGGCACGAACATCAGCAACTTTGTGAATAAAATGGAGCACGCGGCGGCGGCATCAAGCCAAGCCATACTCTACGCGCAAGAAGCAATCAAAAAAATCAACGCTACACTGGAGCTTTTAGACGAAAAGCCGGCAAATAAGGAGATTTTAATCAGTGAGGATATGGCGATACAATCAAGCGACGAGCTCTTAAAAGCGATAGAGATCCTAAGGCAATTGCAAGGCAACCTAAGCAAGCTAAAAGACGGCTAGCGTTTTGCTAACCGCCGGTTAATGCTAGCGCCCGCGCGGGTAACGCCAGCAGTCAATGTTGGATCTAGCTCACGCCAAGATCTTGCGTTAGATCCTGCGCTAAAAGCTTTTGCGCCTACGAGTGCCAAGATCTTGCGCGCAAGATCAAAGCAAAGCAAACCGCCAAATGCTTGCTTGCCGTATTGACAAACAAGCACAGAAAACAAGATGATTTAAGCTTAAAAGCTAGCCCAACTTTAGGGGTTCAGTGGCAAGTTTTTTTCTTTGTTAGGCATAAATGTAACCGTTGTATTGTAATCTGCACCGGATTCTGAATCTTGTGGCATATTGCGTTGCACACCGCTAAAAACTGCAAGCTCGTTGCCTTTTTTTACCATACCGTCCATAGTTGATAGCTCACTACCGGTAAATTTTTCGTTATCCGTTTTAATCTTTGCGCTAAAGTTTCCGCTAAAGACAAGATCTTGTATTTTGAAAGAAAAAGTTGTTTTGTATGAGCTGTTTTTCATATCGTAGCTTGTTTGCGCTTGCTCTACGTGTCGATCTTCTACTGTGAGTGTTTGTGTAGTAGAAGAGCTTGTCAAGACGTTATTTATTAATACAATTTTGCTTTCAACTTCATCTGTTTTGCAAACATAAGTTTTAACGCCTTGGCTTTGGCTATTTTTGCACTCGCCAAATTCTTTTAATACTTCATTAAAATTAGAAAAATCTTTTTTGAGACCTTATTCAAATATCCACGCGTCAAGCTTTGAATATCTAATATAGTGAACTTCCTTAAGCGCATTTTCATCAGTAAAGTTTGCTTTGCTTTTATCTGGTATGACAACAGGATTAACGCTCGCGCCGCCGCTTGATTGCGTGCTGCTTGAAGTGCCGCTGCTTGGGCTATCGCTAGATCCGCAAGAACTTAAACCAAGTGCTACCGCACCAACCAAAGCTAGGAGAGAAAGTTTATAGGCTGCCCCCCTCCCGCACGCTAGAAAATAATGAATTCATTATTTTTCCTTTAAATTGAATTTGCCCTAAGGCTTGGCGGATTTTAGGGGCAATTTGCTTTATATTCAATAGAACAGGGGCGCAAGATCCGTGCAAAGATCTAGGGCAAAACCAGCACAAGATCCGCGCTAGATCTTACGCAAGATCCCGCGCCAAAGCTCCCAGCCCGTGCGTTTGCAAACTTATGCTTTAATTCTAAATCCAAACAAGGAGTGCCTAATGGCACAAACTTACACATTACAAAACGGGATCAAGATCTATAAGCAGTTAAGCTAGCGCGCCAAAGCCAATGAACCCCCTAGCCATCAAAAACATCGCCGCGCGGAGTGTCATCACAAAATCCAATCTCCCCGTGGCGGACTACTCCGCCAACCCCTACACAGGCTGCACGCACGCCTGCAAATACTGCTACGCCTCTTTTATGAAGTGCTTTACGCGCCACAGCGAGAGCGACTTCCTAGGCGCAAAAATTTCGCAAGAGATAGCGCACCTATGCGGGCAAAGAGATTTTTTAGGCTCGGAGCAGCCCCTACCTGCCGCAAGACGCGCTCCACAAACGCACGCGCGCCCTGCTTTTAGAGCTAGCGGGCAGCGGCGCAAAAATCAGCATCGCAACCAAAAGCGACCTTATCTTGCGGGGCCTAGATCTCATCAAAAGCTTCCCAAACGCCCGCGTGGCGTGGTCGATAAACACACCAGGCGATAGCTTTCGCAAGGATATGGACAAAGCGCCGCCCATCAAGCGCCGCCTAAGGGCAATGGAGACTTTTTACCGCGCTGGGGTGCGGACAACTGCTTTATTTCCCCGATTTTCCCCGCCATCACGACGGACGCCTGGGCAATCATTGAGCGCGTCAGGCTGGCTGCAATGGCTTGAGAACCTAAACCTGCGCGGGGATTACAAGGCGGTCATTATGAATTACATCAAGCAAAAACACCCGCAACTTTTGCCGCTATACCGCGAGATCTATTACAGCGGCAAGCGCGCATACTGGCTAGATCTTGACGCCGCCTTGAGATCTTACGCTGGAGAAATCTGGCTTGAAACGTCACGAATAATGACAATATAAGCCGCCCCTTTAGCGCGCCGCCTGTTATCGTCAATTTTTTCTACCACGAGCAGATAGCGCCGCGCGCAAAGGCTGGCAATGGAGAAAATCACACAAACAGCGGGCAGGGATATTTTGGGCGATTTTGCGCCAAGTTTCGCGCATAAACGACGACGTGCTCTTTGGCGAGCTTTGGAACGAGCGCGCCATAGATCTAAAGACAAAGTGCATTGTTACGGTGGTGGCACTGGTTTCATCGGGCGTGGTGGATAGCGCGCTTAGCTACCACTTGCAAAACGCGAAAAAGCACGGCGTAACGGGCGTAGAGATTGCCGCAATCATCACGCATACGGCGATGTATGCGGGCTGGCCAAAGGGCTGGGCGGCTTTGCGCGCGGCAAAGGAGATCTGGGGCACAGATCCACAAGGCGCGGGCGGGGATCTTGCGGGTGCGGGCACAGATCTAGCGGGCGCTGGCGCGGGATAAACTAGCGCAGATCTTGCAGATCTAAAAAGCGCGGAGGCAAAAAGGCGCTATCAAGCAAGCCTTCTTTTTCCGATCGGCGAGCCAAACACCGCCTACGCGCAATACTTCCACGGGCAAAGCTACCTAGCGCAAATTGCAAGCGGGGCGCTGGCGGTGCATAACGTAACCTTTGAGCCCGCTTGCCGCAATCACTGGCACATTCACAAGGCAAAGCGAGGCGGCGGGCAGCTGCTAATTTGCGTTGGCGGGCGCGGCTGGTATCAAGCTGCGCGCGAGCGCGCGGTGGCGATGACGCCCGGCGTTGCAATTAGCATACCGCCAAACGTCAAGCACTGGCACGGCGCGGCGGCTTCTAGCTGGTTTTCTCATCTAGCCGTTTCAATCCCTGGCGATGAAGTAAGTAACGAGTGGTGCGAGAGCGTGAGCGACGCCGAATACGAAAAACTAGGATCTTAAGGAGAGAAAATGCAACAAAACACACGGCAAAGCGTGTGGCAAAAGGTGTGGCAAGGCGCGTGGGCGCAAAACGGGTGGGCGCAAAAACTGCTGCGCTTTATCGGCGCGGGGCTTTTGGCTGCGGGGCTTTTGGCACCAAGCGCGGCACTAGCACAAAGGAAGGATGCGATGAAAATTACGATCACAGTAAATGGCAAGGCGCTATCTGCGTGGCTTTACTACAACTCAAGCGCTCAGGCACTAACAGAGCTCTTGCAAAAGGGCGCGGTTACGGTTCATATGCACGATTACAGCAATTTTGAAAAGGTCGGCGAGCTGTCTGTTAGCCTGCCGCGTAACGACACGCCAACAGACACCGACGCGGGCGATTTGATCTTATACCAAGGCAGGTCGTTTGTGATTTACTACGACAAAAATTCGTGGAATTTCACGCCGCTTGGCAAGCTAGAAAACATCACAAAGAGCGAGCTAAAAGCCCTGCTTGGCAAGGGAGATGTTACCGCGGTGCTGCAAAACGCTAACTAAGCGCGCAATATGCTTTGTATATGCACCTTTGAAAAGCGTCGTCGGGGGTTGGGGTTTCAAAGGGGAAGGGGAGCGACTTCGCAATTCAAGCC
>CAUTXO010000040.1:0-13514 GCA_963542625.1 uncultured Helicobacteraceae bacterium
AATGAAAGACAAAATGCCATCTGGTATGATGAAGTAGCGTTGCCCCAAGATCTTGCCTTGCACTCGGGTGCTAAGCGCTTAGATCCTTGCTTTGAATTCGTCGTAGCCAAAGGTTTTTAGTATTTCTACCTTGCCGCTTCGTCTTTTAATCGCAATGCTTGGCAAATTTATGCCGTTAAAGGTCGTTGTTTTTACCATCGTGTAGTGGATCATATCAAGAAATGTCACGCGGTCGCCTATGGAAAGCTCTTTAGCAAATGAGTATTCGCCTATGATGTCGCCAGCTAGCTTGCCACGCTCTTTTTGCCCGATAGCTTTCCGGTTTTTAGAGCGCCACTCTCGACCCCGTTTTTGTCCGTTTGCTGTCCTAACTAGCTCGCTTGCTTTTAGCCCACCTAGTCTATTTAGCTCGCAACTTTAACTGTTACTGTTTTTATCAATTCTGGCTTTGTTTTAGTACGCTGTGTGCTCTTGAGATCTTGCCTGATTAAACGCGCTATGCAAACGCAAGACCCCAGCAAATGAAGTGGTAATAAATGATTGGATTAAAAAAGAAAATGACCCGTGTTGGGTTCGAACCAACGACCCTCTGCTTAAGAGGCAGATGCTCTACCGGCTGAGCTAACGAGTCAAACGGCGGAATTCTACCATTTTGTAATTAAAATTACTCTGGGAGTGGCGCTAAAAACAAAAAATTTGCGTTCGTTTCGTTGGTGGCTTGGTTTGGTGCGCGCTCAAGCGTGGTAGCAAAAGCGACGGCGCGGCAAAACGCAAAAGCACAGCCGGAAGTTTTGAAGTGCCATTTTGGTAGCTGCAGCAAAGCTTTGCAATCACTTGCAACTTGCTTGGTCTTTTGCGCCAAGATCTACGCGCACACTTGCAAGCACTTGCAAAGCCTTTGCTAGAGCGGTTTGGCGATGATTTTTAGATCCGGGCCGCATTGGTGCGCAAACTCGTAATCTAGGTGCAGATCCGTAAAATTTCTCTTGCCGCCGCTTGAGCTCGTTTGGAAAATCAAAACACGGTCAATGTGTGCGCGCGCGGCGGTGTAGAGCGTTTGCGCGCCCTCGATTAAAACGTAGCGATACTCCTCAAGGCGCGCAAGGCTTGGCTCAACAAAAACCCTGCGGTTTGGGATTTTAAAAAGCGGAATGTTCGTGTCAAAATCCTTGCGGTGCGAAAAAATCAGCACGTCCGGCGCTCTGCCGCCGACAAGCCGCGCGTCTAGCGTGGGCTTATCTAAGCGAACCGTGTTGCCGCCGACGACGATAAGGTCGCAAACGTTTCTGATTTGGTGCGTAAAGCGCATAGATTGCTCGCAAGAAATTTTGCCGTAGTCGTATGTCCCGCTTAGGCGCTGGGCGAATTTAAACAGCACGAAGTGCTTCTCGTGATAGCGCCGAAATGGTTCTAGCAAAAGATCCGTTTGGTTTTTTAGCACGCCGCCCGTAATACTTAGACGCCGCCCGCTTTTGGCTAGATCCGCTGCGCCGCCGTTTGCGGCATCACTAGAACCAAAGACAACGCGCGCAAAGCCAAGATCTTCAATTAGGCTCGCGCACGGCGGGGTTTTGCCCTGATGATTGCAAGGCTCAAGCGTTACGTAAAGGCTAGCGCCCGCGAAAAAATCGCCGCTTTTTTGGCACAAAAACTCGTGCAAGGCGTTTTTGTCCGCGGGGAGCTCGGCGCGACTAATTCGCCACGCTACATCTAGTGCGCTGATAATCGCCTCGACTTCGGCGTGATTTTGCCCGCTTTGGCGGTGCGCTTCTAGGCTTAGGATCTTGGCGTTTTTGTCTAAAATAAGCGCGCCGACGGCTGGGTTTGGCAGGGTCAAAAGGTGGTATTTTAGCGCTTCATCAAGGGCAAGGCGCATATAAAATTCATCGTTTATTACCATTGAACAACGGTTTTTGCCTTGCGAATTTCGCTTAGGTTGATGCGGCGGGTGGTGCTTGCGCTTGTGTTTTCTTGCTTTGCCGCGTTTTCTGGTGCGCCCGTGCCCGCGCTTTTTGCCTTGCTAGCCTTTGGCGCAAGGGGCGCGTCTTGAAGTGGCGCGACATCGATAACGATAAAATCTGCGCCCGCTTCTATCAAACGCCCTTCTAGCTTGGTTTTGTCTTGCAGGGTGATTTTTAGCGTCTCGCCGACGCAAAGGCGGTAGTGCTCTGGGGTTTTTAGCGCGCGCTCTAGCCCCGGGCTTGAAACTTCAAGGCTGTATTCGCCGGGGAATGGGTCGTGCAAATCAAGCAGCGGCGAAATAAGACGGCTAGCGCTTGCGCAGTCATCAAGGCTCACCGTGCCACCCGCGCGCGCGATGAAAACTTGGAAAATGTCGCGCCCGCTCTCTTGCGCCTTTTGCGTGCCCCAAAGCTCAAGCCCTAGCGGCGCAAGCGCTGTGATAATAATATTTTCTAGCTCATTCACTGTGCGTAACCTTTGCGCGCTGGCGTTTTGAATGCGCTCAAGTTCTTGCGTGCTGGCACGCTTATGAGCCCTAGATCTAAGATCTGGGCGCGGCTTGTGGGTGCTAGATCTAAAAGCTGCACTGGATCTAAAAAAGTGGCGCTGCGCTTTGCTCCTAGCGCGCGGTTTAGATCCTTGCCCTGCCAAGCGTGGGCTATGAAAATAAAAAACTTGCGTTTTGCAAGGGTAAGCAATGAAAAAACGGCGCGTGTGCGGTGGCTAAGATCTAAGATCTGGGCGCAGCTTGCGCGCGCTAAATTAATGAGCGTCAAGATCTTAAGCCTTAGCGCCGAAAATACGCTCAAGATCTTAGGCACTAGATCTAAAGGTATGGCGCGCGTGCAGCTGGCGTTTTTGTGGTTTAGATCTAAGAGCTTAGCACTGGTGCTAATTGCTGCGCGAAAGTTTGAGAGCTTAGCGTTTCTGCTTCTAAGATCTAAGATCTTGGCGCAGCTTGCGTGTATTAGATCTAAAAAACAAACTGACAAACGGCGGGCGTTATGAACGCGGCTTGGATCTAAGATCTTTGTAGGGCGTGTTGGATTAAAGAGCGCAGAAATCTTAAGCCATAGCGGTGCAAACAAGGCTAGGATCTTGGGTGTTATCGGCGCAAATACGCTCAAGATCTTGCGTGCTGGCGCGCTTATGAGCCCTAGATCTAAGATCTGGGCGCAGCTTGCGCGCCTTGGATCTAAACGGCTGAACTTGTGGATAAGATCTAAGATCCAAGCGCAGCTAGCAAGGCTGGTGGCGTGGCTAAGATCTAAGACCTTAGCGCGGCTAGGTTTATTCGCGAGCTTGGCGTTCATCTGCTATTTTCTTGAAAATTAAATCGAGCTTTGCCGCTTCCTTTTTGGTGGCGTCAAAGATAAAATGCAGCTTGGGGGTTTTGAATTTGCCGCTTTTTAGGAGCATAATTTCTTGCAAATATGGCGCGGCTTTTTGCAACTTTTGCCTTAGTTTTTCTAGGGTTTGCGGCGCGAAATCTTCGGCGTCCATATAGGCAAAGGCGTCGCTTTTGCCCCTTGAAACCTTGAGCTCTAAAAGGTTTAGGGCGGATAGTTCGGCGTCGTCAAGACCAGAGATTGCCTCGCTTAGGATCTCGCCCATTTGGCTTGAATAGCGCGTGTCTTTAACTAAAAAATCCGTCATTTAAACTCTGCTTCTATCTCGACTTCTTTTATGCACTCGATGATGTCGCCGGGCTCGGTTTCGTCAAAATCTTGCAAGCCGATGCCGCATTCAAGCCCCTTTTTAACTTCTTTTACGTCGTCTTTGAAGCGCTTTAAGGACTCAAGCCGCCCGCGGTAAATTTCCTTTTCTTTCCTATAAACAACGGCGATGGACCCGCGCAAGATCTCGCCGTTTGTTACCATACAGCCCGCAATTCTGCCAAGCGATGGTATGTCAAAGATCTCTCTAATTTCTGCCGTGCCGCATTTTTCTTCTTTTTTGATGGGCGATAGCATTCCGCCGAGCGCTTTTTTGACGTCGTCTATCATATCGTAGATGACGTTGTAGGTTTTAATTTCCACCCCGCTTGACTTCGCCTTTTCTTTGATAGCCACGCTTGGTTTGGTGTGGAAGCCAAGAATTATCGTGTGCTCGCCCGCACTGGCTAGGGCGATGTCGCTCTCGCTTATCGTTCCGACGGCGGAGTGGATAATATCCACCTTGACTTCTTCGTTTCTAAGCTTTGAAAGGCTGGCGATGATGGCTTCAAGTGTGCCTTGCACGTCGGCTTTTACGATGAGCCTTAGTGATTTTAGCTTGCCTTCGGCGATGAGACTTTGCAGATCTTCAAGGCTTGCTTTGGTAGAGCGCGATAGCTCACGTTGCCTGTTGTGCTCTTGGCGTTTTTGCGCGAGCTCTCTTGCGTCTTTTTCGCTATCTAGCACGACTAAGATCTCACCGCTCATCGGCGAGCTATCTAGCCCGATAATCTCTCCCGCTTCGGACGGGTAAAGCTCGCTAACGCGCTCGGCGCGCTCGTTCATAATCGCCCTGATCTTACCAAAGGACGTGCCGACGATGACGATGTCTCCAACCTTTAGCGTTCCATTTTGCACGATGACCGTTGCCACCGCCCCGCGCCCCTTTTCAAGGGAGCTCTCCACTACGACGGCCTTTGCTGGATCTTTGCTATTTGCCTTTAGCTCAAGGAGCTCGGCTTGGATTAGAATGCTCTCTAGCAGATCTTCAACGCCCTGCCCAGATTTTGCCGATACGCCTATACAATCGTAATCGCCGCCCCATTCGCTAGGCGTAATGCCGATCTCCGCAAGCTGCGCTTTTACCATATCCGCGTTGGCTTCTGGCTTGTCGATTTTATTGATAGCAACGATCATTGGCGCGCCTGAAGCTTTGGCGTGGTTAATGGCTTCTTTGGTTTGCTCCATTACGCCATCATCTGCTGCAACGACGATGATGACAACGTCCGTGGCGCTTGCCCCCCGCGCGCGCATTTGGCTAAAGGCCTCGTGGCCAGGCGTGTCTATGAATGTGATTTTTTTGTTGTTTTTGGTGATTGTGTAAGCGCCGATGTGCTGCGTTATGCCGCCTGACTCACTCGCTACGACCTTGGATTTTCTGATGAAATCAAGCAGGGACGTTTTGCCGTGATCCACGTGACCCATAATGGTAACAATCGGCGGGCGCTCTTCGGTGAAATTTGCGTATTTTTCGTTGTAAATGCTGACGTAATCAAGCTCGTCTAAAAGGTTTTTAATCTTGACTTCTACCTTGAATTCATCGGCTAGGATCTCGATGTAGTCCTTTTCTAAAAAGTCATTTTTTGTGAGCATCGTCCCCATATTAAAAAGCACTTTGATGACGTCGCTTGTCGTTTTGCCGATTAGATCTGCAAACTCATAAACCCTGATGTTTTCAGGGATCGTCACCACAGAAACGCGCTCTTTTGCTAGCGTTGGCGCTGGCGTGAAGCTGCGTTTTTTCTTTTTGCGCCTTAGCCCCGTGTTTTCAGGGCCCGTAACGACTGGCTCACGCCGCCTAGCGGGCTTAGTTGGGCGCGAGGCGTCTAGGTTGTTCGTTAGCGGGACGAAAAGATCTGGCATAAAGATCATATTGTCTTTTTCGTCGTATTCCACTAGGTTGCGGTCGGAGAGCAGATCAAGCTTGACGCCTTGCTCTTTTTTCGTGATAACAAGCGGCTTTTTGATCTTGGCTTTTTTCTTTTCTATCGTGTCGTCGGTGCTGGCGATTTTTTTCTTGCCGTAGGTTTCATCGCCTGAGATATACGAGCTAAGATCCGCCGTGCTTAGGGATCTTAACGGGTTTTTCTTTTTTACTATCGTTAATTTTCTTTGCGCTAGTTTTATTGGCTCATCTTTTGGTTTTGCTTGCTCTTGCGGCTCATCTTTTGGCGCTTGCGGCTCTGGCTCTTGCGCGCTTGCTGCCTTTTCTTTTGGTGCTTCTTTTTTTGGTTTTCCTTTGGTTTTTTTAGTGGCTTGTTCGTCTTTTGGTGACGCGGGCTTTGGCGCGGGCGCGGCTTCTTCTTTTTTAACGCTTTGCACACCCTTTGTGATGTAGTTGAATATTTCTATGGCTTGTTCTTGTGTAACGGAGCTTGAGCCGTTTTTGACTTTTTTTATGCTTAGGTTCTTGCAAGCGTCTAAAACCGCTCCAACATCGATTGCCGCTTCGAGCGCAATTTCCGAGATCTTAACTGACATTAAAATTCATCTCCTTAGGTAGTGTCGTGGGATTTTTACAGACTTTTGCAAGTTTTTTTTTGATGATGTTTTCACTCGCGTTTATGCAATTTTTGCAGATATAGAAACTTCTTCCCATACGATCGTATTTGGTTACCTTGCCGTTTATACATTTAAACCTGTAAAGATCGGATTGATTAAACCTACCGTTACAAACAATGCACATTCGAATTTTGGCAGCCATTATACAATAAAATTATTTTACTATTAAACCGTCGTTGTCAAAGTCAAAGACACCTACGAAAAATTCGCGGAACTTCTCTTGCAAGATCTCTTTTGCTTTTTGCGCGCCGTCTTTGTAAAAGAGGCTAAACATACTAGAACCACTGCCTGAGAGCGTGCTCATAAGCGCTCCGTTTTCAAGCGCCGTTTTTTGAATATCAAACAAAACGGGCACGGCGCTCATACGTTTTGTTTGGTGCAAGAGATCTTGGGAAGCGTCTCTTAGCAACAAATAATTTTGCGTTATAAAAGCCGCCGTTAAAAGCGACGAGCGCGAGATGTTAAAAACCGCGTTTTGCAAGCTAAGGGTTTTTTCTAGGGCGTCGCGGCTTTTTTTCGTGGAGATAAAAACGTTTGGAACAACGATTAGCGCCTTTACCTTTTGGCTTATTGGTGCCTTGATTTTTCTAACCTTTTTGTTTTTGACGATAGCCACGCAAAAGCCGCCAAAGACCGTCGGCGTGATGTTGTCGGGGTGGTTTTCGTAAAACAGGGCTTCGTTTAAGATCTTATCCTTGCCGCACGGGATATTTGCCATTTTATACGCCGCTGCAATGGCGCCGACGATTGCTGCTGATGAGCTGCCAAGCCCGCGTGAGATGGGGATCTTGTTGTTAAAAACAAAACGGAAAGCGCGTTTTTCTCCCGTTAATTTTGCGTATTTTTCGTAAAAGATCTTGACGAATATATTGTCCGTCTTGCGTTTTAAAAACTCGCCGCCTTCGCCGTGAATGGATACGCTCAAAAATTTTGACGGCTTGATTTCTATCTCGTTTCTTAGGTTTATGGCTAGGCCCAAAGTATCAAAGCCCGGCCCTAAATTAGCACTTGTAGCTGGAACGCTTACTCTCAAAAAAATCCTTTACACAGGCGGTGTTATGTAGATTGGCTCGCCGCCTAGCACAAAGCCGCTTGTATCTAGCACCGGTGGCAATTCAAAGGGCGCTGGTGCAAGATCTGGTGCAAGATCTGGCGTAAGATCTGCTTGTTTTATTGCCACGCCGCCACGCACGTTTGCTTCTTGGACGAAAAACGATCTGCCCATAGCCTTGATCGGCGCGCCACCATTAAAGCAAAAGCCGCTAGCTGCGTAGAGTTTAAAGCCCGCCACGCCCGATAAAACACTAAAAAACACGTAGGCAAGCTTGATAGACATATAAGATCCGGGCGTGTTTATGTAAGTTACGCTCCCTATTTTTTGCGTTTGCATAAGGCGCGCAAAAACTCTAGGCAACTCGTCGCTAATCTTGCCACCTAGCCTAACGCTGCTAGCAAGCGCGCCGCTTTCATAGATCCCAAGCACAGGCGGGGTGGCGATGTTTAAAAAAAGCACGTCTATCATTTGGCTTCTACTATCTCGTAAGCGGTTTTGTCCGCTAGCAACTTTTTAACAAGCAAGTGGTTTAAATGGTGGCTGCCCGCAAAGGAGCTATACCGCGCCACGAAAGGCATATTAATAAAACTCATATCGCCGATGGCGTCAAGGATCTTATGCCTAACAAACTCATCTTTAAAGCGCAAACCTTCGTTATTTAGCACCTTTTTTTCATCAAGCCCGATGACGTTATTTAGCGTCGCGCCCTTACCCTTGCCGATGGATTTTAGGTAGTTTAGCTCGTGCAAAAAGCCAAACGTGCGCGCGCGCGAGATCTCGCGGACGTAATTTTGCGTGGTGAATTCAAAGCTAAACGCCTGCTCTTTAATCATCGGGTGGTCGAAGTTTATTTTAAAGTCAAAAACCGTTTTGCGGCTTGGCTCAAGGCGCACGAATTTTTGCTCGTCGCTCACCTCAACCGCTTTTTTTACGACAAGGATCTTCTTTTTTGTCTTTTGCTCTAGCACGCCCGCTTCATCAAGCATCATACAAAAGCCCGCGCTACTGCCATCAAGCGTTGGGATCTCTTCGTTGTCAATCTCAATTACAATGTTATCAATCCCATACGCCATAATCGCTGAAAGCAGGTGCTCTATGGTAGAAACCGCCACGCCGTCTTTGCCGATGATCGTCGCAAGCTTTGTGCCGACGACGTTCTCCACTTTAAGCGGGATCTTGACGTTTTTATCCGTGCGGTAAAAGACGATCCCGCCGCTAGCAGCAGGCGCTAAGCGCATAGAAACACCAACGCCCGTGTGAAGCCCAATGCCAAAAACATCAGCCGGTTTTGCGATGGTTTTTTTAAACATCAAGCGCCTTTAGCACCTTAGATCTGACAAGATCCAAAGGCTCAGCCAGAAAAAATCCCGCCGCGTTTTTATGCCCGCCGCCGCCAAATTGCGCGGCAAGCCCTAGCACATCTTGCGCCTTGCTCCTAAAAGACCCTTTAACGCCCGCGCCAACTTCTATCAGCAGCACGGCAACTCTAGCGCGCGCATAACCTAGCAAAAAATCCGCAATTTCTGACGTGTCTTCGTAATCTTCGTAATCGCCCTTTTTAATGCAAGCAAGAATAACGCTAGCGTCTTTTAAAAGCTCAAAATCGCGCAGCACCTTGCCAAAAAGCCGCATAGCAGAAAGGCTGAACGAGTATTTTAGCTGGCGCGTTACAAGGGCGGTATCGACGCCAATTTTGCATAGATCTTGCGCCATTTTAAAGGATCTTTCATTCACGCGCGGGGTGCTAAAAAAGCGCGAGTCAGAAGCTAGCGCAGTGTAGAGTGCTAGCGCGGCTGGTTTATTGATGGCTAGCCCCGCTTCGCACAAGAATTCATACACCGCTTCAGCCGTGCTTGAGTAGTCCGCCCGCACGATGGAGAGATCTGCAAAGCCGTCGTTGCTAGCGTGGTGGTCTATGCAAACGCTTTTTTTGCCCGCAAGATCTAAGGCAAGCTTGCCGCGCGATGAAACATCGCAGCAAATCACGAGATCTGCTTCTTTATTAATAGCGCGCTTAAATTTATCCGCTGAGTTTAGAAACATCAGGTTTGGCGGCGGCGTATCAACGCAAGCAAGCGAGCATTTTTTGCCGTGCAAAACAAGCGCGTGGTAAAGCCCTAGCGCAGATCCTATTGTATCGGCGTCGGGCGATTTGTGCGAAACAATGCAAACGTGCGCTGCGGCGTTTATGAGTTCCAAGATCTGTTTAGTCAAAACTGCACCAGTCCTTCAGAGGGCGATGTAGCGCTTGCGTATGGTTTTTTTGCCATTCGCCCGGCTAAAAAGCTATTCCTGCCCGCTATCACGGCGTTTTTCATCGCTTGCGCCATTTGCACGGGATCTTTAGCTAGCGCAATGGCTGAATTGCTAAGCACGGCGTCTGCGCCAAGCTCCATTGCGTAACAAGCATCGCTTGCGCTTCCTATGCCCGCATCAACGATGACGGGGATCTTCACCGCGTCCTTAACAAACGCCACGTTGTAAGGGTTTTGCACGCCAAGCCCGCTACCAATGGGCGCGGCAAGGGGCATAACCGCCGCTGCGCCCGCGCTTTCTAGGCGCTTTGCCATAATCGGGTCGTCGTTTGAATACGCTAGCACCGCAAAGCCTTCGGCGGCTAGGATCTCGCACGCTTTAAGAGTTTCTATAACGTCTGGGTAGAGCGTTTTTTGCGTATCGCCGATGATCTCAAGCTTGATTAGATCTAGCCCTGTGGCTTCGCGCACGAGACGAAAGGTCGTAATTGCTTCATTGGCATTCACGCAACCCGCGCTATTTGGCAAAAATTTTACGTTTGTATCCTTGAAATAATCCGCAAGATTTTCTTTTGAGCCGTCGCTGATGTTTATGCGCCGCACGGCAACGGTGATGAGATCCGCACCGCTTGCTAGCGTGGCTGCGCGCGTGGTGGCAAAGCTATCATACTTGCCGCTACCAACGATAAGGCGCGATGAAAAAGCCCGCCCCGCTATTTGTAAAGTATCCGCGTCCATTAATGCCCTTTTAAAATGCGTAAAAATAGCCGTATTATACGCGCAAGTCATTTAAGCCACGTTTGCCATAAAGAGACACTTTGATAGAATGCAGCGTGAATAAAATTTTGCTCCTAGTAATTATCCTGTTTTCATCTTGGTTTTCATCGTGTGCGGATAGATCCGAGCGGCTTTTATACTCACAAAAAAGTTGCGAAGCACTTGAGTGGGATCTTGGCATTGTAGAAAAAGAGATTGCACGCTCTAGGGTTATTGACGCGGGGTTTAAAAAAGACTACACAGGGCTTACAATAACCGGCACGGGAGCTCTTTTATCCGCTGCATACATCGCCTTTGCTGGGCTTTCAAATCAATACATTTACGTCTTGCCAGCGCTAACTGTGCTTTATTACAACAAGGGCGTGCGGCATAACGGGGCGGCTAGCAAGCTTGAAAACCTTACAAACAAAAAAGATATGATTACAGGGCTATTAAAGGAAAAATCGTGCGCAAGGCATTAGAATTTTTATACGACTTTTTGCAAAGCAAGGACATTGAAAAGTCCAAGATCTTCGAGCGGCTAAACTGCACCAAAGACGAAGCGCTAATTTTGCAATATCTCACAAAAGAATACTTAAAAGGCAACCCGCAAGCTAGCGTTTTTGAGCTCCTTAGCGCCATTTACAAAAAAAACGCGGAATTTTATTTTTTAGAAAAGATCCCGCTTGTGAAAAATCTCATCTCCAAAGGCTGGATAAGCCTAAACACGCTAACGCACGCAAAGGTAAATCAGCTTGGCGCGCTTGAAATTTTATACTTTAGCGTTGGGCTTTCGCCGTTATTTTTAAAGATGATAGAACGCGGGAATTTAGACATTCAAAAGCCAAAGATTATCCCCTATGGCGATAATTTGGAGTATTTACAAGACGAATTTACGCGCATTGAGCTTTACCAAACGCTGGCGCAAACAAGGCAAAATCAAGAAAAATCATCGCCTGGATACAAGCGCGTGTTTCAAAAGCTAAAGATCTTAGAAGAGCAAATCGAGCAAAGGGTGAAAAGATCTAAAGAGATCCCAAAGGCTTATGAATATTTAAACAAACACAAGCTCTCGCGCCAAGAAAAGATAATTTTTCTAGCGCTTTTAAAGGAAGAATACTCATCCGGCGATGAAAATTTGCACGAGATGAATACGCTTTTAGAGCTAATTAGCCAAGATGAATACGAGAAAATCAAGAACAGAAGCCTTTTGGAAGAGAGCGCGCCGCTTATTAAAAATCAGATAATTGATTACGACGAGCTTTTTACGACGTTTGGCAGCATAAACCGCTCGTTTTTCATCACAGAAGACGCCCTAGCTGAGGTCATCAACCCCGCCAAAAAAGAGAAAAAGCAAAAAAGGATCAAGCTAGATACGCTTGTGAAAGAGCAGGAGATCTTTGAATTAATCGAGCCTAAAACTTCGCTTGATGACGTGATTTTAAACGCAAAAACCAAAGAAATGATAAGCACCGTCATCAGGCAAATGGATAAGACCGTCGCCAACCGCCTAAAAGAATGGGGCATTAAGGACAAAAAAAGCAGCGTTGAGGCTAAGATCTTATTCCACGGCACGCCGGGCACGGGTAAAACGCTCACGGCGCTTTCAATGGCGCGCGCGCTAAAAAAGCAAATCGTGAGCTTTGATTGCTCCAAGATCCTTTCTATGTATATTGGTGAGAGCGAGAAAAACGTGCGTAAGATCTTTGACACCTACAAAGAAATCTCGCGCAAATCGCACACAAACCCTGTGCTGCTCTTAGATGAAGCCGACCAATTCCTAAGCGCAAGAACGCCCGTTGCATCTTCTAGCGCGGACAAAATGCATAACCAAATGCAAAACATCTTCCTAGAAAACATCGAAAAATTCGACGGTGTGCTAATTGCCACGACGAATTTGCTAGAGAGCTTCGACCAAGCCTTTTCGCGCCGCTTTAACTACAAAATCAAATTCGAGCGCCCAAGCCTAGAGCAGCGCAAACAGCTGTGGCACAAGATGATCCCGCACAACGCCAAAACCGACGATAGCGTCAGTATCGACGAGCTCTCCAAATACGACCTAAGCGGCGGGCAGATCCATTTGATTGTGAAAAACACCGCTTTCAAAGTTGCCACTAAATCTGACCCAGTCTTTACGCAAAGCGATTTTGTCGAAAGCATAAAAAAAGAAATATCGGGCAATTTTGGAGAAGAAAGTGTCGTCGGGTTTTTATCGTAGCGCGGGTGGTGGCTTTGCAAGATCTCGCGCAGGATCTAGATCTCTTAAGTCTCGCGCGGCAATTAACACTTCGCTAACAAAAGCCTGCTATAGTAACGCACGACTACAATACAACTCCTTCTACAAACCGCCCGCAAAAGGCGGTTTGCTTTGAAAACAAACCTATCAGCGATTGACTTTAACGCCCTTTATAAAGAGCAGCGAGCCGCGAGCGGCGCACGCGATAAAACCCCGCAAGACTGGGACAAAAAAGCCCCCGAAATGAACGAGCGCGTGCTAAAAAGCTCCTATAACGCGGATTTTTTGCGCTGCCTAGATCTTAGCGGCTGCGAGACGCTCATTGACGCGGGCTGCGGCGTGGGAAACCTAACGCGCGAATTCGCCCCGCATATGAAAAAAATCTACGCCTTTGATAGCTCAAGCGCGATGCTAGATCTAGCGCGCAAAAATTGTCAAGATCTTAGCGGCGTGGAGTTTTTTAGCAGGGATCTAAGCGGAGAGTGGAACTTGCCAAAGGCGGATTTGGTGGTGGCGTCAAGATCTCTTGGCGTTTGTGATTTGGCGGCGGCGTTGCAAAAGGTGCATACGCACGCGCTCAAAAAATGCGCGGTCTCGTTTGTGGCGGGCGCTGGCTTTGCAAACCAAAAAATGCTAGAAGCCATTGGAAAGAGCCCCCGTGCGCCGCGCCCTGACTACATCTACGCGCTAAACATCTTGCACGCGGCGGGGATTTACGCGCGCGTTTCTTTTGTGAAAACTAAGATTGCAAAAGAGTTTTTCGACGATTTTGACGACTTTTTGGCTCACGCGCAGTGGCACGCGGACGCTTTGACGAATGAAGAGCGCGCGCGGCTAGAGCATTATTACGCAGGGTTAGAGAGCGTGGGTGGCAAAAAATACCAAAATGCAGACATCAGCTGGGCGGTTTTGACGTGGGAGAAGTAGGGCGGCTTAAGGCGGCTTGCTACCAAAGGCGTGGCGTAAGGCTCTAC
>CAUTXO010000041.1:0-13242 GCA_963542625.1 uncultured Helicobacteraceae bacterium
GCGCAAAGGCGCCAAAAGGTTGGTTGCCAAACAGTGAGTCGCCAAACTTATCATACCGCGCGCGTTTTTGCGGGTCTGAAAGCACTTCATACGCGCCGTTTATTTCTTTGAATTTTTCTTCTGCCTGTGGGGTTTTGTTTATGTCTGGGTGGTTTTTTCTTGCCAGTTTTCTATAAGCTTTTTTAATCACTTCGTCGCTAGCGCCTTCTTGGAGCTCTAAAATATCGTATAAACTTTTTCCTGCCATTTTGCTTCCTAACTTATAAACTTTGATAGCAATTGTATCAAGTTTTATAAAAAGATCCACTAAACCTTTGGCGCCACGCGGGTGGCAAAAGCGCGCCAGATCTAAGCGCTAAGCTGTTAGATCTTAAACGCCTAAGCGCGCCAGCGGGCAAGATCTCAAAGCCAGATCTAAGCGCTAGCTCAAGACCACAAGATCCTAGCGCCAGATCTAACCTAAAACCGCAAGATCCTAGCACTAGATCTAACGCCAGATCTAGCTAAGATCTTCAATTACCCAAGGCAAGCCTTGCTTGTTAAGCTCGTCCATAAAAGGCTTGGCGTCAAACTCTTCCATATTAAACACGCCCGCGCCGCTCCAAACCCCTTGCACGAGCATTTTTGCGCCGATTGCCGCCGGCACGCCCGTTGTGTAGCTAACAGCCTGCGCGCCCGTTTCCTTAAAGGCTTCTTGGTGATCGCATACATTATAAATATATATTTTTTTGCGCTTGCCGCCACTTACACCTTCTATAACGCAACCGATGTTTGTTTTGCCGACGGTTCTAGCGCCAAGGCTGGCTGGATCTGGCAACAGGGTTTTTAAAAATTGTATCGGCACGATTTTTGAGCCGTTATGTTCTACTTCATCAATCCTAAGCATACCAACGTTTTCTAGGCATTTCATATGCGTTAGGTAGCTATCGCCAAAGGTCATAAAAAACCGTATGCGCTTTAGCGTCGGAATGTTTTTTACAAGGCTTTCAAGCTCTTCGTGATACAAAAGATAGCTGTTTTTTTCGCCCACTTGCGGGTAATTCCACGTCATTTTAATCTCCATCGGCGTGGTTTCTATCCACTTGCCATTTTCCCAGTATCTGCCCGGGCTTGAAACTTCACGCAAGTTAATTTCTGGATTAAAATTCGTGGCAAAGGGGTAGCCGTGATCCCCGCCGTTGCAATCTAAAATATCAATGTAGTGGATCTCATCAAACAAATACTGCTTTGCGTAAGCGCAAAAAACGTTCGTCACACCCGGATCAAAGCCGCTGCCAAGAAGCGCCGTGATGCCCTTTTGCTTGTAAGCGCCATCAAACGCCCACTGCTTGGCGTATTCAAATTTGGCGGTATCTGGGTGCTCGTAATTTGCGGTGTCTAGATAGCTCGTGCCCGTTTCTAGGCAAGCTTGCATAATGGTTAGATCTTGATATGGAAGCGCAATGTTTAGCACCAAAGACGGCTGCACGCGTTTAATTAGCGCAACAAGATCTGCAACGCTATCCGCATCAACTTGCGCTATGTCTATATTTTCTTTGCCAACTTCAGCCTGAAGTCTCTCGCAAGAAGAAAGGCGCCTAGAAGCTAGCGTTATCTTTCCAAACGCCGCCTTGTTTTGCACGCATTTATGCACCACAACCCGCCCAACGCCACCCGCGCCGATGATTAAAATCCCGTTTTTTTCTGCCATACTCTCTCCTAAAAAATGCGGGATCTTAGCTTTTTATCCTTTATGCCTAACCGCCGCTGATGTAAAATGCCGCGCAAAAGGCAAAAAATGCAAGGCAATACGCAAGGCAAAATGGTGCTTGGGCTGGCTTTGGCAGCGGCTTTGAGCGTGTTTGCAGGCAGGGCGATTTTAAACGGCGTGGCGGCTTTGGATCTTGGAAGCGGGCAAAATCGCGGGCAAGATCTTGGCGCGGACAGTGCGCGCGGGGGCAAGCCTGAAATTATCAACGGCTATGTTTTACCGCCCGAGCCTGATAAAAAGCTAAACAATTCCACGCTGCTTGGCATTGATAGCAACGGCAACGGGATAAGAGACGACGTGGAACGCTACATCATCAAGCGTTACGCAAAAGAAGAGTTTCCGCTAGCTAGAACGGCGATTGCACTTCAAACCGCGTGGGCAGAGCAAAAGATCATAGAAAATCCCGTGATCGAAATGGCAAAACACCAAGACGACGCGATAAACTGCGAAAGGGTGTGGTTTGATCACAAGCTAAAAGACTGGAATGCAAAAATTGCAAAAATAAAAGACGAAAACGAGAGCTACAAAGAAATCGCGGCGAAAGTGAGATGGGAGTCCAAATATGATGTAGTAACAGATCCGTCCCTCAACGCCAAGATCTACAACACAAAAGAGCGGCTATATAGAAATTTCGACTTCAACGAAGCTTGCAGTGGACACGTTTTTAAACTGGAAAAGGCTAAAGCCGAACATTGTAAAATAGACGTAACCAAATTTGACGAATAGCAAGGGGGCAAAATGCAAGATAAAAAATTCATTGTTTTAGCAGTAGCGGGCGCTATCGTGGCAATTTTGGCGTTTGCATTTTGGAGCACGAACAAGGCGCAAGATCCAACGCCAGCAGTTCAAAAGGCTCAAGATCTTGGCAAGCAAGGCGCGCAAAGTGGCAAAATCAGGCTTGCCGTATCAAAGCAAAGGCTCAAAATAAACGACTTTGCAAGCTTCCAGGTTTTGGACGAGCACAACCAAACGCTCACTGGATATGAGCTAATCATAAACGGCAAAGATCTCATCAAACAAGACAAAGACCGCATTTTTGCGCTAAGAGAAGGCAACGTAAGCATTCAAGCAAGGCTTGCGGGACGGCTAAGATCTAATGCGCTAGATCTTGAGATCTACGACGAAATCAACGGCTATGTTTTACCGCCCGAGCCTGATAAAAAGCTAAACAATTCCACGCTGCTTGGCATTGATAGCAACGGCAACGGGATAAGAGACGACGTGGAACGCTACATCATCAAGCGTTACGCAAAAGAAGAGTTTCCGCTAGCTAGAACGGCGATTGCACTTCAAACCGCGTGGGCAGAGCAAAAGATCATAGAAAATCCCGTGATCGAAATGGCAAAACACCAAGACGACGCGATAAACTGCGAAAGGGTGTGGTTTGATCACAAGCTAAAAGACTGGAATGCAAAAATTGCAAAAATAAAAGACGAAAACGAGAGCTACAAAGAAATCGCGGCGAAAGTGAGATGGGAGTCCAAATATGATGTAGTAACAGATCCGTCCCTCAACGCCAAGATCTACAACACAAAAGAGCGGCTATATAGAAATTTCGACTTCAACGAAGCTTGCAGTGGACACGTTTTTAAACTGGAAAAGGCTAAAGCCGAACATTGTAAGATAGACGTAACCAAATTTGACGAATAAGGAGAAAAGATGAAAAGGTTAATACTTTTAGTATTTGTGCTGGTTAGTGGCTTATTTGCGGAGATGATAGACGAGACAAAAACGGATTTCTACTTCATAAATGGTATGTGGAATACAAGACAAAAAGCTACTAAAAATATGGAAGCTCTTCAGGAACGAATAAATGAAAAGATCATAATGGGTAATAAAAAGCTACAAAAGCGATATGGCGAAGTGCAACTGGCTTACAATTGGCACAGGGGCTACGTGGAAGATCTTTTGGAAGCAATTTATCAGATGCAAAAGTCGGGTCAATTTTCTTCAACCGAAGATACTTTTAATGCAGTTAAAATTTTGCTACGTTTTGGCTCAAAAACTACACCCGTAGGTCTATATGCAAAAGCCATAAAGTTGATAATGCAATATGGCATTACCAAAAATCACATAGGTATGTATGAAACAAGTAATGTTGTTGAAATGTTAAATAATCAAATCATTAAAAGCTTTAAACTTTCACACAGGGTGCTAATTGTTTCTCACTCGCAAGGCAATTTGTTTGCAAACAGCCTGTATGACTTTATGCCACCCACAGAATATAAAAACTATCTTGCAAACGTGCAAGTAGGAACACCGGGCAAATCACCTTCTGCGCGTTTTTCCAGCGTTACAAATCTATCTGGAGATCCAATAGTGCATATGCCAGGATCTACGGACGCACCGACCATAGAAGGTTCGTGGCATAGCTTTATAGACGCTTACTTGGACAATGAAAAAGCCTTGACGCATATAATGAACAATATAAAAAATTTTTTAGTGGTGCTTAACGGTATGCCAAGCCAGTGGCAAACAAAAGAATTTCAAAATCCTGGCACAAAAAATTACAGGTTGGTTTTGGAGCACACTTTTGATACACAAATGGAAGACATACACGGTGTTTTTCCGTTTAAACCAAGCGAGTATTTGTATCCCGTGCAAGATAGCACTGGAAATATGCAATACGTAAAAGCAAGCTATGATGGTGAGCGCATTTTAGATAGAGACTTTGACGATTGGCAAGATAAGAAAAGCTACCAAATGTATAAGCTAGAAGGCACAGATCCAAGCGAGTTTATAGAGATTAGACCTGTTTATATCTACGTTGCAAGGGGTGGCGTGGGAATTGAAAGCGTGCGTTTTTATATGAGTAATGGAAAAATAACCGTTCCAATCCAAAACACAAGTGGTTTTTCATATCACGACGGAGCTACTGGCTACCCAGCTCAAGGTTACGATAGATATAAAGACTCAAAGTGGTTTAACACGCCCTATAGTGGCGAGTTTTACGATATGATCTTGGCGGTTTTACCCTTTGAAAAAGAAAGCGGTATGTGGTGCAATAACCCATATAATGGCGATTGCCGAAGTAATTGGCGTTGGTCGAATTTTCCAACTTACTACACAATAACTTACAACAAACACTTAGAAGATCTATACAAGCAAACGTTTTTTGATATTCTCAAACTACCAAGATCTGTGCGAGCACAAAACAACACTGATAAAAACGTGCAAACAACACAAAACATACAAGAAGCGCAAGATTTTTACAACGCTCAAGATACAAACGCTTCTTTTTATGAATAGCTTTGCTGGGGGGTAATCCCCGGCACTGCTTTTGCTAGCCACGCCCCAAACCTAAACACTCTTTGGATAACATTCCAAAAACATTTGGATTGGCCGATGTCTAGATTATTTACTCACTTGCATTTACACACAGAATACTCGCTCCTAGACGGCGCAAACAGAATAAAAGCGCTTGCAAAAACCTTAAAAGAGCGCGGAATGGATAGCGTTGCCATCACAGATCACGGCAATATGTTCGGCGCAATCGACTTTTACAAAACGATGAAAGCAAACGGCATTAAGCCAATCATCGGCATAGAAGCCTACATTCAAAACAGCGACAGCCTAAACGACAAAAGCACAAAACAGCGCTTCCACCTTTGCCTTTACGCCAAAAATGAAACGGGCTACAAAAACCTAATGTATCTAAGCTCGCAAAGCTTTTTGCAAGGGTTTTATTACTACCCGCGCATAAACAAGCAGATCCTAAAGGAGCACAGCGAGGGCTTAATTTGCTCTAGCGCTTGCTTGCAAGGCGAAATCAACTGGAATTTAAACACGCAAAACGAGCGCAACGTAAAATACGGCGCAAAGGGCTACGAGGGCGCGCTAAAAGTAGCGGCGTGGTATAAAGAAGTCTTTGGCGATGACTTCTACCTTGAGCTTATGCGCCACGGGATCTCAGACCAATTTTTCATCGATGATCTGATACTAAAAGTTGCTAGAGATCTAAACATCAAGGTAATTGCTACAAACGACACGCACTACCTAAGCAAGGAAAACGCGCAAGCGCACGAAGCCTTTATGTGTATAGCGATGCAAACAACCATAGACGATCCAAACCGCTTAAAGCACTCCGTGCAAGAGTTTTACCTAAAAACGCCCGATCAAATGCAGCGGCTCTTTGCCGATGTGCCAGAGATCTTAGAAAACACACAAGAGATAGTGGATAAATGCAATCTTGAGATCCCGCTAGGCAACGCCACGCCGCCAAATTTTAAATTTACAACAGAAGTTGCAAAGCTAGAAGATCTTAGCCTTCCTGAGCCAAACGAGACGTATTCATTCAAAAACGACGAAGTGCTGTTTGAAGCAAAATGCAAAGAAGGGCTAGAAAAACGCCTAAAAAACATACCGCAAGAAGAGCACGAGATCTATCGCGCGCGGCTTGAAAAAGAGATCACCATCATCAACAAAATGAAATTTCCGGGCTATATGCTGATTGTGTGGGATTTTGTAGCAGCGGCTAAGCGGCTTGGCATTCCCGTTGGCCCCGGGCGCGGCTCAGCAGCTGGCAGCCTTGTGGCGTTTAGCCTTGGCATTACGGATATAAATCCTATTAAATACGGCTTGCTTTTTGAGCGCTTTCTAAACCCCGAGCGCGTTAGTATGCCAGATATTGATATGGACTTTTGCCAAGAGCGGCGCGGGGATATCATCAAATACGTTGTGGAAAAATACGGGCGCGTGAATGTGGCGCAGGTGATTACCTTTGGATCCTTACTAGCAAAGGGTGTGATCCGAGACGTGGCGCGCGTGCTTGGCGTGGCGTATTCAGAAGCGGACAAAATGGCAAAACTAATCCCTGATGAGCTAAAAATCACGCTTGAAGACGCCTTTGCAAAAGAGCCTAAGATCAAGGCGCTAATAGAAAGCGACGCAAAAGCTAAGCGCGTTTGGGAATACGCCTTGCAATTAGAAGGTTTAAAAAGAAACGCTGGCACGCACGCAGCCGGGCTTGTCATTAGCAACGAAGAGCTTTGGAATAAGACCCCGCTTTATAGACCATCTGGCACGGATGATGTCGTCACACAATACGACGGGCGGTTTTTAGAAGACATCAACCTAATAAAATTCGACTTCCTAGGCCTAAAAACGCTAACGGTCATTTCAAACGCCATCAAGCTAATCAAGGCGCACCACTCAAAAGACATCGACTTTAGCACAATGCCAATGAACGACAAGCGCGTTTTTCAAACGATAGGATCTGGGCAAACGCTTGGGCTATTCCAAATAGAATCAACCGGAATGCAAAGACTAAACAAAAAGCTAAAGCCGTCTAATTTTGAAGACATCATCGCCGTTTTGGCGCTTTACCGCCCGGGCCCTATGGAATCTGGTATGCTTGATGACTTCATCGAGAGAAAGCACGGGCGGCAAAAAATCGATTATTTCTACGATGAATTCACCGCCGCGCTAAAGCCTATCCTAGAGCCGACGTATGGGATAATCGTGTATCAAGAACAGGTTATGCAAATCGTGCAAGCCATCGGTGGCTTTAGCCTTGGCAAAGCCGATATTGTGCGCCGGGCAATGGGGAAAAAGAAAAAAGAAGAAATGGAAAAATACGCCGAAGAATTTGCAAAAGGCGGCGTGGCAAAGGGCTACAACTACAATCACTGCGTGGAGCTTTTCAACCTGATAGAAAAATTTGCGGGCTATGGCTTTAACAAATCGCACTCCGCTGCTTACGCGATGATAACCTACCAAACGGCGTATTTAAAAACCTACTATCCTTGCGAGTTTATGTCCGCGCTGCTTTCTAGTGAAAAGAACAACACGGATAAAATCGTTTCATACATCGATGAAATTAAGCATATGGGCTTAGAGTTTTTAGCACCAGACATAAACAGATCCGGCAAGGATTTTACGCCCTTTTACAAAGAAAAATCATCGGGCATTATGTTTGGGCTTGGCGCTATCAAAGGGCTTGGCGGGGTTATTGTGGATCTCATACTAGAAAGTAGAAGCAAGGACGGAAACTTCAAAGATCTAAGCGACTTCATCACGCGCAACGATCCAAGCAAGGTCAATAAAAAAGCCTACGACGCCCTGACAAAATCCGGCGCCTTTGATAGCTTTGGGCATTCGCGCGCGGCGCTGCTAGCAGCGCAAGAGCTCATCGTGCAAACGGCGGGCAACGTAGGGCGTTTGCGCCGCGAGAGCGCTGGATCTTTATTTGGCAACAACGATGAGATCTACAAATTTAGCATAGAGATCCCGCCGCGCCCAGAACTCACGCAAAAAGAAATCCTAACCTTTGAGAAAGAAAGCTTAGGGCTTTACGTGAGCGGCCACCCGCTAAACGACTACAAGCAAAACATAGAAAACATCAGCTACACGCTCTCAAGCCAAATTAGCGACATAAGCGACGGCAGCAAGATTATGCTCGTGGGGCAAATAGAAGACATCAAAGAAAAGTTTTCTAAAAAAGGTAGCAAGTTTTACATCATTTCTTTTATGGATTTTCACGGCAGTATGGAGATTATGCTATTCCAAAAAGAATACGACAAAATAGAAAAAATCGGCTTTAACGAGCCAATCGCAATCAAGGCAAACATCAGCAAAACGGAGAATTTTACGCGCTTTAACGTTGAAAAGATCCTAACGCTTGACGAAGCAAAGCAAGAAAACGTGAGCGTCAAAAGCGTTCAAAAAGACGTCACGCTTAAATTCAAGGCAAATTCAAACGACCTTTTATACAAGATCTTCACGCTTGCTAGCCAAAATCAAGGAAGCTACCCACTAAACTTACAGATAAAAATTAACACAAAAAATATCACGCTCAAATCAACGCTTAAGGTAAATAACGCCTTTTTGAAAGAAGTTGAGCTTCTAGATGATATTTCTGTGGCATAAGGAAAAAAATGAAAAAAATTTTAGTAACAGGCGGCGCGGGATTTTTAGGCAGCCACCTATGCAAAAGGCTTTTAAACGAAGGCAACGAAGTCCTTTGCTTGGATAATTTCCAAACCGGCAGCAAAGAAAACATCGCAGATCTTATAGCTAACCCGCGCTTTGAAATCATCAGGCACGACGTTACGCAGCCGCTTTATGCTGAAGCTGACGAGATCTACAACCTTGCTTGCCCGGCTAGCCCGCCGCATTATCAAGCAGACCCAATCCACACGATGAAAACAAACGTGCTCGGCGCGCTTAATATGCTAGGGCTTGCCAAGCGTTGCGGGGCTAAGATCTTACAAGCTAGCACGAGCGAAGTTTATGGCGAGCCGCTTATCCACCCGCAAGTGGAAAGCTACCGGGGAAACGTCAGCACCACAGGCATTCGCGCTTGTTATGACGAAGGCAAACGCGCCGCAGAAACGCTGTTTTTTGACTACCACAGGCGCCACGGCGTGAAGATCAAAGTAATGAGGATCTTTAACACCTACGGCGAAAATATGAGCGCGCACGACGGGCGCGTCGTTAGCAATTTCATCGTCCAAGCCCTAAAAGGCGACGACATCACCATTTACGGCGACGGCAAGCAGACAAGATCCTTTTGCTACGTAAGCGATCTAATAGACGGAATGTATCGGCTGATGAATTCATCTGATGACTTCACAGGCCCTGTGAATATTGGCAACCCGGGCGAATTCACAATGCTTGAGCTAGCCGAGAAGATCTTAGCGCTTACAAATTCCAAAAGCCGCCTTGTGTTTAAGCCGCTCCCGCAAGACGACCCAACGCAAAGAAAGCCCGACATCTCGCTTGCTAAAGAAAAGCTAGGCTGGCAGCCGCACGTGGATCTAACTAGCGGACTAGAAAAAACAATCGCCTACTTCGCAAAAAAAATCAAGGACGGGCAGCTATGAAGATCCTAGTAACGGGCGCGGCGGGGTTCATTGGCTTTCATTTGGCGCGGGCGCTAGCAAAGCGGGGCGATTTTGTCATCGGGCTTGACAACATCAACGATTATTACGACACGCGGCTAAAATACGCGCGCCTAAACGAGCTTGGCATAAAAAACCCGCAAAAAGGCAAGCTAGAGCAGAGCGCCACCTTTGAAAATTTGCTATTTTTGCAAGAAGATCTAACAAACGAAGCCGCACTAAAAGAGCTTTTTAGCGCGCATTCCTTTGACGCCATTTGCAACCTAGCCGCACAAGCGGGCGTGCGCTACTCGCTAGAAAATCCAAAGGCGTATATCAGATCAAACATCGACGGCTTTGTGAATTTGCTAGAGCTCGCGCGCGCGGCAGGGCTCGGGCACTTTGTGTATGCTAGCAGCTCAAGCGTGTATGGGCTAAACTCCAAAAGCCCCTTTAGCACAAAAGACGCCGTCGATCACCCAATCAGCCTTTACGCCGCCACAAAAAGATCCAACGAGCTAATGGCGCACACCTACTCGCACCTTTTTGGCATTCCATCGACTGGGCTTCGGTTTTTCACCGTTTATGGCCCTTGGGGCAGGCCCGATATGGCGCTGTTTCAATTTACCAAAGCCATTTTAAATGATGAGCCAATCAACATTTTCAATAACGGCGATATGCAACGCGATTTTACCTACATAGACGATATCATCGACGGCGTTATTCGGGTCATAGACGCCCCCGCCAAGCCAAAGAGCGCCGCAAGCCCAGAGCAAAGTAGCGCGCCTTTTAGAATCTACAACATCGGCAACAGCTCACCCGTGGCGCTTATGGATTTTGTGCGCGAGATAGAAAAAAACATCGGCAAAACGGCAAAGAAAAACTTCCTACCAATGCAAGCGGGCGACGTGCAATCCACACACGCAAACGTGCAAGATCTAAGCGCGGATCTAGGCTACGCGCCAAAAACGCCCGTGGCGCTTGGCGTGAAAAACTTCATCGATTGGTATAAAAAATTCTACCTATGAAAAAGCTCGCCCTGTTTGTTTTGCTGCCTGTTTGGCTTCTTGCCCTAGATCTTAGCCTTGCTAAGATCTACACAGATCAAAACATAACAGGCTGGCTAGCGAGCGAAAAACTAGACGGCGTGCGCGGTTATTGGGACGGCAAGGCGCTTTATTCACGAAACAAAACGCCGCTAAACGCCCCCGCTTGGTTTATTCAAAACTTCCCGCCCTACCCGCTTGATGGCGAGCTTTGGAGCAAGCGAAATGACTTCGAGCGCATCGTGAGCCTTTGCAAAAGCGGCGGCGATGAAAGCTGGCGGGAGCTCAAATTCTATATTTTCGACGCGCACATAGAAAACACCGCCTTTAAAGATAGGCTAGATCTTGTGGCAAAGTGGTTTGGCGCGCACGCTAGCCCTTATGCCGTGCTGATGAAACAAACGCCCGTTAGCTCAAAGGCGCAGGTAATGCAGATCTTGCAAGAAGTGCTGAGCGCTGGGGGCGAAGGGCTGGTGCTAAGAAACCCTAACGCCCTTTATGAAAGCGGCAGGAGCGATAGTTTTTTAAAACTCAAGCCCTTTTTTGACGACGAAGCGCGCGTGCTGGGCTACAAAAAATCGCAAAGCGGCAAGTATAAGGGGCTAACGGGCTCGCTGCGCGTGCAAAATACAAGCGGCAAGATCTTTCACATCGGCAGCGGGCTAAGCGCGCAAATGCGTAAAAACCCGCCTGAGCTTGGGACGGTCATCACGTATAAATATCAGGGGCTCACAAAAAATGGCATTCCTAGATTTCCCGTGTTTTTGCGGGTGAAAACAGATGAGAATTGGAGCAGCAATGTTCAATGATAAATCGATTTTAATCACGGGCGCAACGGGGAGTTTTGGCAAAAAATTCATCGAAAAACTCTTGCAAAAATTCACGCCAAAGCGCGTCATCGTGTATTCGCGCGATGAGCTCAAGCAGTTTGAAATGCAGCAGATCTTCAGCCAAAAATGTATGCGCTACTTTTTAGGCGACGTCCGCGACGCCGCGCGCTTAGTTGAAGCCACACGCGGGGTGGATTACGTCATTCACGCAGCCGCGCTCAAGCAAGTCCCCGCCGCAGAATACAACCCAAGCGAGAGCATAAAAACAAACGTGCTCGGCGCAATGAACGTCATCGACGCTTGCATTCAAAACGGCGTCAAAAAAACAATCGCGCTCTCAACAGACAAGGCGGCAAACCCCATCAACCTATACGGCGCTACCAAACTAGCAAGCGACAAACTCTTCATCGCCGCCAACAACAAAGTAGGCGCAAAAGACATCGCCTTTAGCGTGGTGCGTTACGGCAACGTCATCGGTAGCCGCGGCTCGGTTATCCCCTTTTTCAAGCGGCTCATCGAGCAAGGCGCGCGCGCGCTCCCCATCACGCACGAGCAAATGACGCGCTTTTTAATCACGCTTGATAGCGGCGTGGAGTTTGTGCTAAAGGGCTTTGAGCGTATGCAAGGCGGGGAGATCTTTGTGCCAAAGCTTTCATCGATGAAAATCACCGACCTAGCCGCCGCGCTAGCCCCAGAGCTGCCGCAAGAAGTTATTGGCATTCGCCCGGGCGAAAAACTGCACGAGATTATGTGCCCTGCGGACGATAGCCACCTGACGCTAGAGTTTGCAGACCACTTCGTCATCACGCCCGCCATTTCTTTCCAAACGCCAAAGGACTACACGCGCAACGGGCTTGGCGAGACAGGCAGCAAGGTAGCGCCCGGCTTTGAATACAATTCAGGCAACAACACACAGTGGCTAAGCCGCGATGAGCTTGTGAAACTCTCGCAAAATTACTAACTTTTGCGGGGCGCTAGATCTAAGATCTAAGCTCCGCCACGCCCGTGCTAAGATCTTAGCACCACGCCGCCCCCATAAGATCTTGCACTTCCGCTCGCGCCTAAGCTCCGCACCCCACGTGCCACTCAAGATCTTGGCAAGCGCTAAGATCTTTGCGCCACAAGATCTCTATGCTACCAAAGATCTTTAACCACCCGTGCTACTCGTGCGCCTAAGATCTACCGCCCCCAGATCTAAGATATAAGATCTCCACTCAAGCCCCTTGCAAACTTAGCCGATATTCTTTTATTGAGAAATGCAAAGGGGGAGCAAACAATGCAAGATCTTGGAATGTCAGCGCTAGGTTTAACGCCCGTTTCTGGCTTAGATCCGCGTGCGGGGCAAGCTATGGCAAGCGGTGCGGTAAGGGCTGATGGTGCAGGGCAAATTCAAAGCGCTGGTGGTGCAGCTAAGGCGGTTAAGGCAATTGCAAACACAGCTAAAGCAAACACACAAAGCGCCAAGATTGCAGACAGCGCAAAGCCTGCAGACCTAGTGCAAAACGGCTTTAACTACTCCACGAAAGAAGCTAGGGCGCTAGGGCTTGATTACGGCGCGCTCTCAAGCGATAAAAATCAAGATAGGGTCAATAGGCAGGCTTATGAGATCCTAAGCCAAGATGAGAACGCCGCTAAGAACGTGTTTTGGTGGATTAGGGGCACGCCAAAGTTTAAGAAAGATAGCGCCGGCGCTTCGCCGTTTAGCACAAAGTATAAAATCGAAGAATTAACGACAAAGGGGCTTGGCGCTTCAGCGCACGGCGATGAGTTTTGGGAAGCGTATTTTGGCGTAGGCT
>CAUTXO010000042.1:0-13140 GCA_963542625.1 uncultured Helicobacteraceae bacterium
ATTTATTTGCTTTTGCCCGCGTGCGGATAACGTGCGTTCGTTGCCGCTTAAATGTTGTTCTGTGCGTGCTTGTAATTGTTCCACCCCGCACGCTACTCACCCAACGCCAAACCCAACAGCGCCTACAGCGCCAAAGCCCATAAGATCTTAAGGCTTTAACACTCACACACGCTACGTCAGATCTTTATGTTTTGCAGATCCAAGCCACAAGATCTCTCGGATCTTTTTGACTACCCCAAAGATCTGCTATGCCAGCAAGCACTGCACCAACGCAAGATCTTTTCAGCACACAGATCTACCAAATGAAGATCATAACACCACAACCACTCGCCCACACACAAGATCTTAAGCGCCCAACACTATGCTCTCCAGATCCTAACGCCACCGCCACGCGATAGTTCAAGATTTTTAAGATCCTTGCATTTTGCAGATCCTAGCTACAAGATCTTTGTTTGGCAAGGACTTGTAGCTTTCAAAATATATATGCCGCCACACCACACAATATCCTTACAACTCACAGATCCACACCGTCCACAAGATCTATTAGAGCTCCAACCTTTCAAAAATTCACACTGCAACACAAGATCCTTGCGCTTCCAATACCCACGCCAAAGATTTTTAATTACCAAAGAACTTGAAATACTCAAAAATCTACCGTTAATCACTAATTCCACACCACCACCCAAGATCCTAATCATTCCAGTATTTCACAAGCGCTCACAAGAACTCCCCACGCCCACAGATCTACCACATAAAGATCCTAACACCCCAAACACTCGCCCACACACAAGATCTTAAGCGCCCAACCCTATGCTCTCCAGATCCTAACGCCACCGCCACGCGATAGTTCAAGATTTTTAAGATCCTTTCATTTTACAGATCCAAACTGCAAAATCTTTGCACTTTTCCAAAACCTAACTACAAGATCCCACACCACTCAAAGATCCACACCACAGCCAAGATCTCTTAAAACTTCCATTCGCTCATCAAAATACAAAAAATAGGGCAACAAATTACAAAAATACAATAAATATTTTACTTTTAAGTTCAAATAATACATCTTTTTACTTCATAAATAATACTTATTTGTTATTCTGAAAATGTTTTTGTATAATTTTTGAATTAAGCAAAAGGGGGTAGAAATGTTACCGATATGGTCTGTAATCGTGCTTTTATAGTAGGATTGAAGCTTGCCATTAGCGCAAATTTCTTAACTTGCTTGTGCTATGTGGCTTTGGTTTAGGCGGAGTTGTTTGGCTTTGGGGCTTGGCGCAAAACGTATCGGCATTATTTTTCTAGCCTATCTAAAATGCTGTCTTCGTTTTCGCTTTCTTCGTTTTTGACGGCTTGGACTTTGATGTTTGTTTGAACGTTAATTTCGTCTTTAAAATAGATTGGCTTGGCTTGCAAGATCTCTTCTATCTTTGTCTTGACGGTGTTTGACTTTTCAAGGCTCGTGTGCGGCAAAATCACAGCAAAGGAATTCTCGCGGTAGCGCGCTAAAATGTCGCTTTTGCGGAAATTGTGGCAGATCTTAGAGCTAATTTCTTTCAAAACGTAGTCCGTAATATGCCGCCCGCGCTTCTTTTCTATTTCTTTGTAGTTTGAGATCTCAATCACCATCACGCAAAGCTGGGTTTTGTATCTTTTAAAGGAATTAATCTCCCGCCTAAGGTGTGACAAAAACGTTTTTTTATTGTAAAAGCCCGTTACTTCGTCGTAGCCAGACATCGTTTTGTTTTTCTCTTTTTCAAAATTCACGACAGAATAAAGCTCGACGATTTTTGGCACGAGCAAGCCGATGACGACCGCCGGAATAAGCATAGAAATAAAAACTTCGGCAAATTTTACTTCGTCAAACACAAGAAAATACAAAACAGACGTAACCAAAAAGGTAATCGCCATCGCAACAAAGGTGTAAGCCAAAATGGCTCTTTTTAAGCCAAAGATCTTAATCATAGAGATCATCGATAGTCCTATAAGCGTCAATATTAAAATTATTTATATAAAGAAAGGGGCGCAGCTTAACCGGCAGCCTTAAAACCCTACATTTTTCTCTATAAAGTTTGGGAATTTTATCAAATTTTTTGTAAGCGTGAATAAACATATAACCCGGCGTTTTGCTAAGCGCGTATTTTCTAGAAACCACCAAGCTCTCATTTTGCGCGATCTCGGCTCTTTGTTTGGCGGAAAGCACCACGCCAAGCCGCTTGAAAATAAAATCCGCTAGCCTTGCGTCGCTAAGGGCTCCTTCGCGCCTTACAATGTAAAGCCCGTGCCTTTCTTTAAAAACCGGCGCGCCAAGCCCGGCGGCGTCTTGCGCCAAATACGCAAAGCTTTTTTGCACGCCGCTTGCAAATTCTCTTAAAAATTTATCGCTGAAGTTTTTTCTGAAGTAGTTTCTCGTGTAGCTCTCATCGGCGTTGCTTTCGTCGTAAAACCACGCCGCGTTAATTTGGCGCAAGTATTTTTCAAGCGCGGATCTTGGCACGTTTAGCAAGGGTCTAACAAGCTTTATGCCGCCTAGATCTTGCACGGCGCGCATTCCTACAAGCTCGGCTAGCCCCGCCCCGCGCGATAACTGCATTAAAAACCACTCAAACCTATCGTTTAGCTGATGAGCGGTTAGGATTGCGTCGTAGCCGTGTTTTGTTGCCGTTTCTTTAAAAAATGCGTAGCGAAAATCGCGCGCGTTTTTTTCAAAGTTTTTGCTCCACGCGGGCGCGTTTTTTAAAAACAGCCTTTTGCCAAAGCGGTTCGCCAGCGCTTTTATGGCGCTGCATTCAGCTTGCGCTTCTAGTCTCACGCCATAATTAACGGTTATGACGTCAAATTCCACGCCCGCGTGCTCTAGCAAATAAAAAAGCGCGGTGGAATCTAGCCCGTGCGAAAAGGCAAGCAAGTTTTTAGAAGTTTTCAAATCCGCCAAAAGCGCGCCGTCTATCATTTTATCGCGATGTATGAAACAAAATTATTCCATCTAAAAATCGTTTCAACCCTTTTAAAACCGCCGTTTTTTAGCATTTTTTTGTTTTCTTTGTCCGTGTAGGGGATTAGCACGTTTTCAAGCGCCTCGCGTTTTTTTGTGATCTCGTATTGCGAGTAGCCCATTTTTTTCTTGTAGTCGTAGTAAATTTCTATCATTTCTTTGTGAAGTTTTTTATCGCGGCTTATAATTTTTTCACTTAAGAAAAAATACCCGTTTTTGCCAAGAGAGTTGCAGATCTTAGCCACAAGATCTTCGCGCTTTGGCGGTCTTATAAATTGCAAGGTGTAATTTGCGATGATAAAATCAAGCCCGCGCGCCTTAAAATTTAGAATGTCTTGTTTTTTGAAGTCTATTTTTAGGTTTAGCATTTTTGCCTTTTGCGCGGCCTTGTCTATCATCGCTTGCGCGCTATCAATGCCACGCAGCGCTAGATCTGCGCGCCGCTCCTTCACCGCCAAAAGCGTATTGCCCGTCGAGCAGCCAAGATCTAGCCCGCTAGCGCCCTTTTTTGCAAGCCTAGCTATAAATTCCGCCACTAGATCCGTCGTCTCCTTATAAAAAGGGACGCTCCTGTTTATCATATCGTCAAAAACGCCCGCCACGTCGGCGTTAAACTCAAATTGCGTTTCTGGATTTTTTTGAAAGATCTTATCTTTAGTCATATCGCTCCCAAATCGCCGGCGTGTTTAGATCTGGTCTGCCAGCAAGCACTTCAAATGGCTTAAATTTTTCCTTGTATTTAAGCGAGATGTTTTCGCGCACCCAGTAGCCAAGATACACGTATTGCAAGCCGTTTGCTAGGCAAAAATTAATGTGATTTAAAATAGAAAACGTCCCGATGGAGCGGTCGCGGTGGTCTGGGTCATAAAAACAATAAATGGCAGAAACGCCCTCGGGGAGCACATCAACAAGCGCCACGCCGATTATCTTGCCGCCTAGCACGTATAAAAATTCATAGCCGTAGTCCATATAGCCATCAACAAACGAGCTGTAATAATGCTCTCTTGTCGTTTCTTCGGCATTCCAGTTGCGCCTTAGGTTCATATCGCTGTGGTATTTTTGGTGCAGATCTAGATGAGCCTTTGTAAGCGATGGGCGCCTAAAAAGCACCTTAACGTCGCGGTTTTTGTTTAGCACGCGCTTAAAAGATCTTCTAAGCATAAAGTCCTTGACGTTTATCCGCACGCTTAGGCATTCAAAGCAATCGCTACAAATGGGGTTAAAAAACAGCTTGCCAAAGCGCCTGTAACCCCTTTGCAGGAGCTTGTCGTATTCGCCCACGCTGCAATTTTCTATCCAAAAGTATTTCGTGTCGCTTTTTTTGCCGGCGATATACGGGCAGGGCTTATCCGTTGCCACAAACTCGTAAATTCTTTGCAAGTCTCTCAAGGTGCGGTCTTTATGCCGTGCGCGAAGCGGATCTTCTCAAGATCTTGCCTTAGCCTGTAATTCTCATCTTCTAGCACAAGCGCCATATCTTTTTGCTTTTCTATCTCAAGGCTTTTGTAGTAAATGCCGTTTGCTAGGTAGATCTTAGGAAAAATCAGCAAGGTGCAAATAAAAAAAACCGCCAAAACAAGCAAAAGGCTTTTAAAATCTAGCCCGCTTTGGTCTTGCTCCAAAAGCTCATATTTTTCTTCCAAACTCAAAGATCCTTAATTTAGAACTGCTGCTGCGCGCGTTGGCTTTGACTTCCGCGTAGCTTGGCGTGATAGGTTTTTTCGTAATTATATCGCCCTTTTTATGAGCCTTGCCACAGGTGCAGCGGGGAGCGTCCGCCGGGCAAATGCACTCACTCGCCCAGCGTTTAAAATAGCGTTTAACGATGCCATCTTCTAGCGAATGGAAAGAAATAATTCCCACCAAACACTCTTGTAAATTCATCTTTTCCAGGCGCCATAGCATTTGCTCCAAAATCAAAAGCTCGCCATTTACTTCCATTCTAAGCGCTTGGAATGTGAGCGTGGCGCTGTTTTTATTGCCAGCGCGCGGCCCCTTTAGCGCGTGGATAATTTGCGCTAGATCCGCGCACGAGCTAAAGGGCGTTTGTTTTCGCCTAGCGACTATCTCTTTTGCAATTGCCTTGTAAGATCTCTCTTCCCCACGCCGCAAAACTTCTTCTAGCCTTTCTTGCGTGTAAAAATTCACGACGTCGTAGGCACTAAGATCTTGGCTTTTATCCATTCGCATATCCAAAACGGGGCTATCAAAACCAAAGCCCCTTTCTTTGACATCTAGCTGCACCGATGAAACGCCAAGATCAGCTAAGACCCCAACAACGCCCGCCCCGCTAAGCCTGGCAAGCCCATCGGCAAAATTCCCGTGAAAAAATTCAAATTTATTCGGCAAGCCAGCTAGCGCTTTTTTGGAGTATTCAAGCGCGGTGGCGTCGCGATCTATGCAAAAAAAATCAAGATCTGGCCTAGATAGAGCCAAGATCTTAGTATGCCCGCCAAAGCCAACGGTGCAATCTACAAAAAGCCCGCTTTTAACGCCGGCAAAGGCGCTTTTAATCTCGCCGGCTAAAACCGGGACGTGCAGCATTAAACAAACACTCGTAAAAGGTTGTTTATCACGCCAAAAAGTAGCCCCGAAGTCTGCGGCAAAAACAAAAACGCCATTAATATGAAAAGCCCGTAATTCCAGATCTTTTCATAAAAAGTGATGATGAAATCGAGCTTAAGGTAGGTTGCTAGATACACAGCTGCGTTTGCGCCATCTAGCGGTGGGATTGGCAAAATGTTAATCACGCCAAGCACGAGATTATAAATAATCAAAAAGCCGATGATGTTTTGCAAAATTGCCGGCGCGCTGGCGTCGTAAAAAAAGGCGCCGAGCATAAAAAGCCCAAAGTTATAAGCCACGCCCGCAAGTGAAACAACCATAAGCGCAATGTATCCGCCACTTGCAAAAACCACGCGCGCATCTACTGGCACGGGCTTTGCCCAGCCAAACAAAAACGGCGCTTGCAAAACAAACAAAATGCCCGGGATTATCACGCTGCCGACAAGATCAATGTGTTTAACGGGGTTTATTGTTAATCTGCCGGCTAGCTTTGCGGTGTTGTCTCCGTATCTAAAAGCCGCGTAACCGTGCATAATTTCGTGGCCGATGATAGCTACGCCAAAGGCTAAGATCTGAATGATGAAAATCAGCGGATCAAAGCTTTGCATTTAGCAACTTTTCCAAGCCTTCAGGCGTTTTGCCTATCCTATCCCACCTGATGACATACCTTTGTTTCTCCCAAAGTTTTTCACACTCGGCGCTAAAAGGCTCAAGATCCTTACACGCCTTTTTAAGGCTTCTGTAGTCGGCTAAAAACGGATTTTTATGCCCGGTGGCGTTATCAAAGCTTCTATTCTCCCAGCTTAGATACACAAACCACGGTTTGCCAACGATGTTTTTATACGGCACGCTTCCCCAGCTGCGGCTATCGTCTGAATGCTCGCGGTTATCGCCGACCATAAAAAATTCGCCCGCCCTCACGCGCGCAGGGCCAAAGCCATAAACCTGCGGCGGATAAACGCCTATTTCATAGACGTAGTCGTCGTTATTAATCCCAGGGTGAGCCGTTTTGTAGGGGTTTTTCACCCACAGTTTGCCGTCAAGATCCACCACCTGCTCCTGCGGGTAATTTTTGCGGATAAATTCATCGCCTTCTCTTGGGCGCAAATAGGCGTCTTTGCCCTTAAAATACACCTCATCATCGCCAAGCGCAAAAAGCCGCTTCACAAAGTGGATCTGCTCGTTTTTTGGGTAGCGAAACACCACAATATCCCCGCGTTTTGGCTCATCGCCCTTTATTAAATGCCCGTCGCCGTCAAAGTCTGGCAGCACCGGGATCTCAAGCCAAGGAATGTGCGGCGTTGGAATGCCGTAACTAAATTTTTTTACGACTAAAAAATCGCCTTCTAGTAGGCTGTATTTCATCGAGCCGCTAGGGATCACAAAGGCCTGCGCGAAGAAAAAAATCGCCAGCAGCACAATGATGACCGTCCCCGTCCAAGAGTTAGAAAAGCGGTAGAGTTTTTGCAGTTTATCTTTCATATTTTTTAGTCCTTATGTTTGCCGCATTTAGCGTGTTTTGTAGCAAAACGGCTATCGTCATAGGACCAACGCCGCCGGGAACGGGCGTTACGTAAGAAGCCTTAGCGCAAATGCCATCAAAATCCGCATCGCCAATAATTTTGCCGTCTATTTTGTTAATGCCAATATCCACAACCACAGCGCCTTCCTTTATCATATCCGCCGTTAAGAGCCCTGGCTTACCAACGCCTACAAACACAAGATCCGCGAGGAGTGTGTGCTCGCGCAAATCGTGCGTTAGGGCGTGGCAGGTATCAACCGTCGCACCTTCGTTTAAAAGCATTGCCGCAAGCGGTTTGCCAACGATATTACTAGCCCCAACCACGCAAGCGTTTTTGCCCTTTAGATCTATGCCGTATTTTTTTAGCAGCATAATAATCCCAAGCGGAGTGCAAGGGCAAAGGCTTTCTTGACCCAAAGCCATTTTGCCGAAGTTGAATGGGTGGAAGCCATCGACGTCTTTTTGCACGTCTATTTTTTCAAGCAAGGCGCTTGTGTCTATGTGCTTTGGCAGTGGTAGCTGGAGCAAGATCCCGTCAATGCGCTCGCTGTTATTTAAGATGTCAATAAGTTCTACGATTTCTTCTTGCGTTACGTTTTCTTCTAGCTCGTAGATCTCAGAATGAAGCCCGGTTTGCTTGCAAGCCTTTGATTTCATCGCCACATATGTCCGGCTGGCTGGATCTTTGCCAACTAAAATAACCGCCAAGCCCGGAGGGGCACCGTGCGCCTTTTGAAAAGCCTTTGCGCCGATTTTTACCTGCGCTTTTATCTCGTCTGAATACGTTTTTCCGTCTAGGATCTGCATTAATTGCTACTTTGATAAAATGTTTGAAGCAGGTATTATATGATGTGTTTCTTGAAAAAACTTTTTTTATGCGTCGCGGCTTGGCTTGTTGGCGCGCAAATGTCGGCAAATGATTTCATTACCGTAGAAGAATACGGCAAGATGCTTTATGAAAATCCGCGTAGTGTTGGCTGCAATAAATGCCACGGGCGGCGCGGCGAGGGCAAGTTCATTGCGTCTTACACAAACAAAAAAAACGAGATCGTAAAATTCACGGCGCCGCCGCTAAGATCTCTTGATTACAAGCGCTTTAGATCCGGGCTAAAAAATCACAGCCCACTGGTGCCAAAGTATTTTTTAACAGAAGATGAAGCAATAGCGATATACCAATTTTTGAAAGAAAGCAGATGAAAAAACTAGCGGTTTTTTTGGCGTCTTGGCTTGCTTTGGCGGGCGTGGCGGTGGAGAATATCAGGGCGAATTTCACGCAAACAATCACAAACGATCAAAACAAAACAATAACCTACACGGGCAAAGTATCCATAGGCACGGATAGGGTTTTGTGGGAATACGAAACCCCGAGCGTTAAAAAGGTTTTAATCACGCAAAGGCAAATTTACATTTTAGAGCCAGATCTAGAGCAAGTAACCGTCACAAAAAATCTCGGAACGCAAGATCTAAAAGCCATTTACAAAAACGCCAAAACGCTCGATGCGCACACGCGCCAAGCGGTGCTTGATGGCAAGGAAGTGCTGATAAAAGACGACGGCAAGTTCGTTACCGGGCTTTCTTACATAGATGAGGTCGGAAACCGCGCCGCCATTAGCTTTAGAGCCACCGCGCCGTTTAAATTCAGCCAAGAAGATTTCAAGCTGCAAATCCCAAAACATTACGAGATTATAGGAGAGTAAATGGATTACATTTATCTAAAGGCCTTTCACATTGTGTCCGTTGTTGCTTGGTATGCCGTGCTTTTTTACCTGCCGCGCCTTTTTGTCTATCACGCGGAAAACGCGGCGAACGCGGAGTTTGTAAGGGTTGTAAAGGTAATGGAGCTAAAGCTTTACAAATACATCGGCTTGCCTAGCTTTTGGGCGACCTTTGGTAGCGGCTTGGCGCTGATTTTTTTACAGCCAGATCTCCTAAAAAGCGGCGGTTGGCTGCACGCAAAGATCTTGCTGCTTGTGTTTTTGGCGGCTTATTTTTTCCATCTTGGCAAATTAAGGCGCGCGCTGTTTTTGGATAAATGCACCAAAAGCGGCAAGTTTTTCCGCGCTTATAACGAAGTGCCGACGCTATTTTTATTTGCAATCGTCATCTTTGCCGTTGCTAAACCGTTTTGATTAAACAAGCTTTTTTGCTTTCTGTGCTGCTCTCCTTTGGCGCGCTAGCACTTAATATGGGCTTTAAGATCTTTTTGGCAAGGATAATTGCGCAAGATGTTTTGGGGCTCTTTTTTACGGCGATGGATTTTTTCACGCTCTCGCTGCTCGTGCTTGTTGGCTTTAGATCTTCAATGATAGTCAGCTACGCAAAAACGCAAGAAGACGCCAAGATCTTGAACGTTTTTAGAGCCATTTTGTTTGCATTCATCTTGCTTGCTTGGGGCGCGCTCATACCCTTCCTAAAGCACAAAATGGGCGTAAATATCCACTACTGGTATTTGGTGGCGGCGCTTTTATCTATGGCGCTTTGGATCTATCTCTCAAATCAGCTATCAATGTATAGGCTCTACGCCGCGAGCAATCTAAACATCTTTTTAGAGCCGCTTCTTGGCATCGGCTGGTTTTGTTTTGCGTGGTTTTTATTCCACACCGGCGGCTTGCAAACGCTTTTCATCTCAAGCATAATGGGTAATCTTAGCCTTAGCTTCATCTTGCTTGCCCTGAAACTACGCGCAAGGCTAAAGGAGCCGCCGCTAGCGCGCGTGGGGCTTGATAAAAATATGCGCGTGTTTTTAAAAAATTCCTTTATTTCCACGCTTGAATTTGGCTCAAGCATTGCCATTATTTACCTTTCTACCGTATTTTTTCTAAATTACCACACAAGCGCTGATTTAGGCAACTTCCAAATGGCGGTAAAGCCGCTTTTGCTAGGCGTAATCTCCGTTTTTGTAATGCCGGTTTTTAAGTTGCTGCTCCCTGAATTTTCCAAGGCCGCAAGCCAAAAAAACCTACGGCAAATCTATGAGCTAAAACGCTGGCATTTAAAATTAACGCTAGCCGCAAGCGCCGCGCTAATTGTGCTAGCGACGCTCTACTCTAAAGATCTTGTGCTAGCCTTGTTTCCCGTGCAATACGAAGGCAGTGCGGCAATGCTAGCGGGCTTAGTTTTTGCCTTTCCTTTTATATCCATTAACGCCGTGCAAATCTCGGTTTTAAAAGCCTTTGGGCGGTTTTTGGAGAGTTTAATCGTCAGGCTTTTTGGCGTCATCGCGCTAACTGGCGCCTTTTTTGCGGCAAGGATCTTCACACAAGGGGTGCAAGACGTTGTCTTTGCGCTAAATGCGGCGTATATTGCGATGTTTGCGGTCTCGTTTTATTTTGAGACTAAGATCTACAAAAGCCGCACGCCGTAAGCTTGGCGCAAGTATAATTTTTGGAATTTTTCAAAGGAAGAAGCGATGTTTTTAAAAGGTAAAAAGGGTTTAATCGTAGGCGTTGCCAATAATAAATCCATAGCTTATGGGATCTTAAAGGCGGTCAAAGAGCAAGGCGCGGACGTGGCGCTAACGTTTTTAAACGAGCAGCTAGAAAAGCGCGTGCGGCCTATCGCGCAGGAGTTTAATTGCGAGCACGTTTATAAGCTTGACGTCTCGGACGAAGCCGATATGAGCGCGATTGCCGGGCTAATAGAAAAAGACTTTGGCGGCATTGATTTTCTGGTGCACGCCGTGGCATTTGCGCCAAAAGAAGCGCTTGATGGCGAGTTTATCAACACGCAAAAAGAGCACTTTAACGTTGCGATGAACGTGTCTGTTTTTTCTTTCATAGATCTAACCAAAAGGCTGCTGCCTGTGCTAAATCCGGGCGCGTCGGTGCTGACGCTTACGTATATGGGCTCGGTTAGGTATATGCCGCACTATAACGTGATGGGCGTGGCAAAAGCCGCGCTTGAAGCCTCCGTGCGCTACCTAGCGCAAGATCTTGGCGCGCGCGGCGTGAGAGTAAATGCCATTAGCGCAGGGCCTATTAAAACCCTAGCCGCGAGCGGGATTGGCGATTTTAGAACAATGCTTAAGTGGAACGAGGCAAACGCGCCTTTACGCAAGAACGTTAGCACAGAAGAAGTCGGCAACGCAGCGGCGTATTTGCTAAGCGAGCTCTCAAGCGGCGTTACGGGCGAAATTCACTACGTCGATTGCGGCTACAACATTATGGGAATGGGCGCGATTTGCGAAGTTGATGGCAAAACAAAGCTCGTTTGGGAAACGATGCAAGACTAACGCGTGGGCTTAATAGCCAAGAGCAAAAAGGCAAACGCAAGCAGTTAGCGCGGGCGGGTGTGACGCGCTGGTAGCTAGGTGGAGTAGCGCGGGCGGGCGGCTAGCGCGAATGCTAGATGTGTGGCGCGCAACCCGTGCGTGCGAATGCTAGATGTGTATTGGTGTTTAGTGCGCCACGCGGGCAAATGTGGGTGTGAGTTGCGCCGTTTGCTAGCTAGACTAATAGGCGCGTTTTTGCGGCAAGGATCTTTTGTGAACGCGCAACAGCTATTTTTGGCACGTAACCCGCGCTAGCGGTGGCTAGGCGCGACAATATGTGCAGGTCGCCCCGCGAATGCTAGTGCGTGCGCGCGGGTGTTGCGCGTCGCGCGTGCAGGTCAATGCGCGCTGATAGACGCGCTAGCGCTGATGTTTGTGTGGCGCTAGATGGCTTACTGAATAAATGTGTATTTTTTGGCGATGTGCGCTACCAGTGGCTTGCGGCTGGATTGCACTAATTTTGGCGCGCAGCAACGCAGTAGCAGAATGTGTGCGTTGGTGTTTGGTGCTCTGTGCGGCTTGGCTAACACAGCGCTAGAAACAAGCCCCAGATCCGCGCCTATATTAAGGACAAAGTGTAACGCGCCGCTTAATAGCCAGTGCTAGGTTGCGCGCGTAGTTTTAGCTCTAGAGCGCCAAGCAAGGCGCAACTGCTGTTTGCTAGCGCATCAGCTTTCCAAGCGCCCGCAAAGATTTAGCAACGGCTAGATACCAACCAGCCAAGATCCAACCATTTGGTTAGCCCACCAGCAATCAAGCAAGATCCGTCAAGATCCAACCCACCAACTAGCCGTTAGCACGAACGCCAAACGTGTAAGATCTAATATGCTAGCTTGGTGCTGTCGTTATCTTGCCAAGCCAAACGCGCAAGTTTTAGCCATATTGCCCGCACGCCAAATAATCAAGGCTCGTAAAGATCTACTTACTAGCAAACTCTAAGCATTCTATTGCTTACTAGCGCCATAGACGCCAGTCAAGATCTACCAATAGCCAAGATCCAACCATTTGGTTAGCCCACCAGCAATCAAGCAAGATCCGTCAAGATCCAACCCACCAAGTAGCCATTAGCACGAACACCAAACGCGCAAGATCCAGTCAGCCACGATCCAACCTTTGCTAGCGCCAACCACCAAACAAGATCCAGCCAAGCTTTTTATTTGCCACGCATTCGCCGGTTCGCCCGTCAAGATCTAGCTTAATTGCCACACGCGCCAAACAATCAAGGCTCGCCCTAGATCTAGCCCCAACCAGTCAGCTTCTTACTGTTCTGTTACTCGCTAGTCAAACGAGCAAGCCTTGCAGCGCGCCAGAACCAAGAAAAACGCTCAAGATCTTACCCCTCCCATCAAAGCTCCAAGTGTGCCTAGCGGGCATATCTTTGGTGCCCTAGATCTAGGCAGCGCAAGTTTTCAGCTTCACTGCACGCCAAGATCTTAACGCTCACTTGTCAGAAACAAAGATCTTGCTGTATATTTGCGCGCATTAAAACTCAAGCAGATAAGCCAACGCCAAAGGCATTACCAAGGATCCTGAAGATTGTTTGCGTATTGAAACGCACTCACGCTCAAGCCCTTAAGATCTTGCCGCACATTTGCGAGCAGCAAAGATCTTGGAGTTTCTTAGCTTGTATTGACGAGCGCTCCAACCCCAACTCTTAAGATCTTGCACCGCCTACACTTTCCACCAAAGATCTTAATACGCATTTATCAGCACAAAAGCTTTGCCCCCACACCTTCTCCCACCAAACCTACCACAAGATCCACAGCAACACCAACTATCATCGTAGATCTAAAA
>CAUTXO010000043.1:0-12982 GCA_963542625.1 uncultured Helicobacteraceae bacterium
AGGTAGCGGATCTAACAGCAGCACGGGAAGCTCAAGCGGGCAAGATCTAGGCTCAAGATCTAATGCAGAATCTAACTCAAGCACAGCTCAAGATCTTAGCGTAAGATCTAGCACAAGCTCAGGATCTAGCAGCAGTAATTCAAGCACCAGCGCTCAAGATCTTGGCTCAAGATCTAATGCAGGATCTAACTCAAGCACAGCTCAAGATCTTGGCTCTAGATCTAGCGCAAACCCAAGACAAGGGGCTTATTCAACCACCGCCGGAGTAACAAGATCTAACGCCCTAAGCTCTCAAGATCCAAGCACCAAAGATCCCGCGCCAAGATCTAGCGCTAGCGTAGGATCCGCAAGCACAGGTTCAAGCGCAAGCTCAAGATCTAACGCAAACACAGGAGCAGGATCCACCCAAGCAGATCCAACCCGCAAAAAGATCCTAAAACCCTTGCGCTAGCCCTTTTTGGTTGGTGTGGGTTCGCGATTAAAATATAGGCTTGCACTTGCCCTTTTCACTCTTGGCGGGGAGCACACCAAGCAAACCCAAGGCAAAGCCCAACTTGCACTAGCCGTGAGAACGGCTGGCGTAAGGAGCGGCGGGTATGCCTTTAATCCGCCCGCCGTTTATGTATTTTCTTGCGCTAACTAGCAGTTGGTGTGGAGCAGCTGGGGTAGGATCTAAGATCTAAGCTATGGATCTATCGCTAATCCTTACTTGCTTGGCGCAAAACTTTGCGAACGTGAAGCAAGATCTTAATCTTGCCCGCAAAACGCTCAAGATCTTGCGCCCTAGCCTAACCGCGCGGTGTCAAGATCTAAGCTATGGATCTATCGCCAATCCTTACTTGCTTGGCGTAAAGCTAGGCAAACGTGAAGCAAGATCTAAGATCTTGCCCCCCCTTGCTTGCAGTTTGGTGTGAGTGCCCTTAACGTGGCGTGGTGCAAGCTTGGCAAACGATTAGTGCTACAATTTTGTTTAAATTTGCCCGCCACATTGAAGCGCGGCTGGCTTTAACGCAGACTCTAATGGTGCAAAGGACACAAAATGCAAAGCCTAACCTTACACCAAAGCTCACACCAAGCGCCGTTTAGTGTTTTTGCAAGCTTGGCGCAAAGCTCGTTAGCAAGGGCACAGCGCGCTAGCACGGAGCAATCAAAGCGGGCACTATTACACACAAGCACGCACGAGCCACGCAAAACGCAACGCGCAAACCAAAGCACGCAAACAAAGTATCAAGATCTTGATGGTAACGCCACCTTTGGCAAATTCTGGGTAAATTCAGATCCTAGCCCCGCGCAAAAGATCTTTAACAATAAGCCACGCAAGCGCCAAGATCTAGCCCTGCGTGTGTGTGGCTTTGGTGCTAGATTTGCAAGCTCAAGATCTAACGCAAGCAAAAACGCCCGCGCGAAGCGTCAAGATCCAAGTGCCAGCCCCGCCAAAGATCTTTCAAGGTTTGCAAAAGATCCAAGCGCTAGCCTTGCAAGCCAAAGGGCGCAAAAGGCGTGGCAAGATAATAAAAATAGCCAAGATCTAGCCCTACGCGTGTGTGGCTTTGGTGCTAGATTTGCAAGCTCAAGATTTAGCGCTAGCAAAAACGTCCGAGCAAAGCGTCAAGATCTAAGCGCGGATCAGGGGAGCACACGCCCTAGCCAAACCAAAGATCCAAGCACCAGCCCCGCGCATAAAACCCCGCGCAAAGCGCAAGCAAGAGCACGTGCGTGATGGTGCAAGAAAACAAGCAAGAGAGCACTCAAGAGAACTCGCAACCAAAACCGCAAGAAATGGCGTCAAGCAAACAAAACGGCGCGCAAAATCCGCAAAACCCGCAAAACACCCCGCAATTCAAAACAAAGCGCCTATTTTCAGACGCGGATTTGCTGCGGCTGTTTTTCCCCGTCGTCATCGAGCAATTTTTGGAGTTTAGCGTGGGGCTTGTCAGCTCCATTATGGCCGCGCACGTGGGGCAAAGCGCGGTTTCTGCCGTTTCCATCGTGGAGTTTGTGATGGCGCTTTTCATCAGCCTTTTTGCCGCCGTTGCCGCGGGCGGGTCCATCGTGGCGGGGCAGTATCTAGGCGCGGGGCAAACAAGCCGCGCACGCAGCGCCGCGCGAGAGCTCGTGTGGTTTAGCCTTGCCTTTTCCAGCGCGCTGATGGTGTTGCTTTACATTTTTAGAGAGCCGCTTTTTGACTTCATTTTTGGCGACGTTGCCGCCGATGTGCGCCAAAGCGCCAACAGCTACCTGCTGACGGTGCTTTTGTCGATGCCTTTTTTGGCGCTCTACGCAAGCGGCGCGGCGATTTTTAGGACGATGAACAACGCAAAACTCCCGATGCAAATAATGCTATTTTCCAATATCTTAAACGTGGCTTTAACCGCGCTACTAATTTACGGGTTTGGCTGCGGGATCTTTGGCATTGCCGCGGCGGCGCTGGTGGCTAGGGTCATCTCGGCGCTCATCATCATTGCGCTGCTCCTAGATCCAAGCCGCACGCTGCGCCTTAAAAAAACCCTGCGCCACAAATTCAACCCGCGTATGATCGCGCGGATACTAGGCATTGGCCTGCCTTTTGGCTTTGAAAACACGATGTTTTACATCGGGCGGATCATCGTGCTTGGCGTGGTGTCGAAGTTTGGCACGGAGGCCATAGCGGCAAACGCGGTGGGCGGGACGATTGCGCTTTTTCAGGTGCTGCCGGGGCTTGCCGTGGGCGTTGGGCTTAGCGCGGTTATCTCAAAGTGCGTCGGCGCAAACGATTTCGAGCAGGCAAAATTTTACGTCCGCCGCTCGATGATTGGCGCGTATGTTACTGGATTTTTCAGCGCGGGGCTTGTTTTGCTCTTGCTTGAGCCAATCCTAAGTCTTTACGCGCTCTCTGAAGAAGCGCTGGATCTAACGCGGCAAATCGTTTGGTGGCACGGGGCGGTTATGGTGCTAATCTGGCCGCTAGCCTACACCTTCCCCGTGGTCTTCCGCAGCGCTTCAGACGCCAAGTTTCCAATGGCAGTGAGCGTGGCTTGTATGTTTATTTTCCGCATTGTGTTTGCTTACATTTTTAGCCTATATTTGGGGCTTGGAATGCTAGGGACTTGGTATGCAATGTTTGTTGATTGGGCGGTAAAAGCCGTGATTTTCACGCACCGTTACCTAAGCGGCAGATGGATAGCAAGCGCTTTAGCCCGCAAGATCTAGCGCGGGTGCTAGATCTTTGGCAGCGCGTGGATCTGGTGGCGGTTAAGATCTTTGGCGCGGTTAAGATCTAACGGCGGGTAAGATCTAAGTAGCGTTTGGATTTTGGCGCTGGTTAGATCTAGGGCTCAAGATCTCTGGCGGCGCGTGGATCTAGGGGTTTGGATCTTGTGGTGGCGGTTAAGATCTTGGCGCGGGTGGGTTTTAGATTTAAGATCTTGAACCCACACGGGGGAGTTAAGATCTTGTGGCAATTTTAATTTACGCGTGGTGGATTAAAAGCGCTGGGATCTAAGCCCTTGCATAGATCCTAGCGCGATGTGGGGAGTTGGTTTTGTTAAAGTCTTACGCTTAAGCAGCTAAGCCAAAACCCGCAAGACTTGTGGCTAGCCTTAGATCCTAGCGCGCAAGCAAACGCACACGCAAAGCCTAAAACTAAAGGCTTAAGCGCTAGGCTAGCACGTCAAGGGCTTTGCCACCAGTCTGAGCGATTGCCTTGTCTATTGCTTCAAGCGCTTTGTTTAGAGTTTCTTTGCTGATGTCTGGTAGCTCGCCGCCCCAGATCCTTTGCGCTTCTTTGTAGCCGTTTATAATGCCCTCTCTACCTTGCTTTAGCTTTTCTACATCATCGCCGGCGCCCTTTAGCACGAAGTCGCTCAAGCGTTTAGATGTTTGATCCACGCCAAAAAACCCGTCTTTTGAGACAAGATCTTTTAGCTCGTTTTGCGATAATTCGTTTAGCGGCTTGCCTTCGTAGCCGATTTTTTTGTAATCAAGTCCGTTTATAATTTGCGCTAGCCTTGATGGATCTTGGCTGGCGCTTAAGCTGTTTGCGCCCGCGCTTTGCGTCAAGAAGTTATCTTTTGAATTTGTAATACTCATCTGAAAAGTCAGCGTGTAATTCAAAACTATCTTGTCCGCGTTTAGCTTTTTTGCTTCTTCTTGAATGGCTTCTTTTTGGTCGTTTTGGTGATTTTGGCGGCTAATGAACTGATTGTGCGCGCCTTGCGTGTGGTTGTTAATTTGCATATCCTATCCTTTAAATTGTGTTGTTATTATATCGGCGTTTAAATTGTTTTTTATATAATGTTGCTTTTTTAAGGTGTTTAATGCCAAAGATCATTGACTTTTTCTTGCAAAACGTGCGGCTAAATTACACTATCTTAGTTTTTGCTTTTATCGCCGGCGTGTATTCATACGTTACGATCTCCAAAGAAGCCTTTCCGCCAATGGATTTAAAGCGAATAATCATCGCGGGGAGTTATAATGGCGCTAGCCCTAGCACGCTTGATAAAATGGCGGTGCAAAAAATAGAAAACGAGATTTCTAACATTTCAGGCATTACAGAAGTTGTTTCGTCCATTACGCCTGATGCGTTTGCCATACACGTAAAGCTTGGCGAGAGCGAAAATGAAGACAGGATCTTGCAAGATGTGAAAGACGCCGTTTCGCTCGTTAGGGCGGATTTGCCGTCTGATATGATTGAGCCAACGGTTAGGATCCTAAAGCCTACAATCCCGCTCATCATCATAAATGTTTCATCAAAGAGCAAGGACGATGGCGATTTGATGGTGCAAGCGGCAAAAAAACTCAAATCGCATTTTTCGCTTATCCCGGATCTAACGGGCATTGCGATTTACGGCAACACGAAAAAAACCGTTGAAATGACGGTAGATCTTCAAAAAGCAAGCGCGTATGGGCTTGACAGATCCGCACTGCTAGCGGCCCTAAGCGGGATTAGCTCCATTTTTCCCGTTGGCAATATTGAGGAAAAATACCAAAGTTTTTACGTCTCCACGCAAAAACTCTCAACCGCAGAGGAGTTTTTGGCTACGCAAGTGCGGGTGAAAGATAAGGTCATCAAGCTTTCTGACATCGCACAGATAAAAAAACTTTATAAAAATGAGGACACAATCTCAAGTTTTAACGGGGATTTTTCGCTTAGTATTAACATCTCAAAGTCAAAAACCGGCAACGCGATGGAGCTTGTCAAACAAATTAAAGCCGAGCTTGAAAGCTTTGCGGCTGAGTATCCGGCGCTATCCTTTGGCACGTTTTCTGACACGTCCGTTTATATCAAAAACCGCCTAAATACGGTAATTTCTAACATTTCTTTGGGGCTTATTTTAGTTGGTTTTATAATGTATATTCTCATTAATAAGCGGATTTCTTTTGTTGTTATCATTGGGATCCCAACATCCTTCGTCGTTTCGCTTATTATTTTTAAATACACAGGCCAAAGCATTAACCTAATGAACTTGCTTGGCGCGCTCATTGCCATTGGCGTGCTTGTTGATGATGCCATCATCGTTGCTGAAAATATCCAGCGCCACGTAGAAGAAGGTAGGCCCATAGCGCAAGCCGCCGCGCTTGGATCTAAAGAAGTTTTAACGCCGGTTATTACGTCGTCGCTAACGACGGTTTTTGCGTTTTTGCCAATGCTTTTAATCGACGGTGAAATGGGCGCTATCATCAAGCAGATCCCAATTGCCATTTCCATACTGATCTTAGCGTCGCTGGTGGAGTCCTTTTTGTTTTTGCCGCTTCACGCCAAGCACATTCTCAAGCAAAAAGACAAGGAGCTTGACTGGAGCCCGGTTTTTAACCTTTACGAACGGCTCATTAATTATCTAATCCGCTACAAAAAAACGACGGTAATTTCATTTTGGATCTTGGTGCCTATCCTTATCTACGTAAGCTTTGGTTGGCTAAAGTTTTCAACGTTTCCGGATTTTGACTCAGACAACATAAACATAAGCGGCTCGCTCCCGCCTGGCACGGGGCTTGAAAAAACAGCCGAAGTTGCGGCTAGCCTAGAGCGCAAGATCTTAAGCCTAAAAGACAAATACTTCATCGAGAGCACGACGGCGATTGCGGGCTTTAAAATGAACCCAACCGGCGGCGCGGAGACGAAAAAAAACAACTTTAATATTTTCATAGATCTTCAAAAAAGGCAGTCGCATAATTTTGTTGATAGATACATAACGCCTATTTTGTCGTTTGAGAGCGCGCCTGATGGCAAAAGGCAGATGGAATCTTATGAGATAGACAAGCTACTTCAGGGCGATTTGGTAGCCTTTGCCAACGAGCACAATATATCAAATTTCATCGTGCAAGCGCAAGAAGCGGGGATTGTGGATAATCCAATAGAGCTACTTGTTTATGGCGAAAACGAAGCCGCCGTGCAAAGGGCGATAGACACGCTAACAAAGGCCTTGCTAGACACAAACAAAACAATAGGCGTCGGCACGGATAGCAAAACGGGCGACCAAGAGCTAAAGCTACGCGTGAATTCATACGGCACCAATCTTGGCATTACGCCATCAGATCTTGTGCGGCTACTTGGCGGGTTTTATCTTGACAACGCCGTTAGCAAAAGCTTTGATGAAAATGGTATTTTGGAGCTGCACCTAAAAACCGCGCGAAAAGATGAGCTAGAAGCCTTTAAAAACTTTCAAATCACGCTTGCTGATGGAAGATCTGTGTCCTTGCAAGACGCAGTGGATATCATCTACACTCAAAGCGAAGACAAGATAACAAAACAAGACGCAAAGATCCGCCGAATGGTTTTTGTAAGCTCGCTAAAGCTTGGCGTCACATCGGGCGAAGTTTTAGATGAGATTGATCCAGTCATTGCGCGGCTAAATGAAGATCCGCTCATTAGCATTGGCTTTGGCGGCGAAGAAGTGCAAAACAGACAGCTTTTTACGCAAATGATGGAAGCTAGCGTGCTTGCCTTGTTTTTGATTTTTATCACCCTGCTTATCACGTTTAATAGCTTTAAAATTACCTTTATGGTGATTTCTGTTATCCCACTTTCGCTGCTGGGCGTTTCGCTGGGGCACTTGCTGATGGGTATGGATCTTGCAATGCCGTCAATGCTAGGCGCGCTTGGGCTTGCGGGCGTGGTGATTAATGACGGCATCGTTATGCTCGACTTCATCAAAAACACAAAAAACACGCAAGAGCTTTTAGAACGGGCAAAAACACGTGTGCGGCCTATTATTTTGACAAGCGTTACGACGCTTATGGGGCTATCCACGCTGATATTTTTTGCCTCAGGGCAGGCGGTGATTTTACAGCCGCTTGCGGTATCGCTTGGCTTTGGGCTGTTTTGGGGCACGGTGCTAAACCTATTTTACCTGCCCGCGCTATTTTCTATGCTGGTGCATAAGGGCAAATAACACGAAGGAGACAAAATGAAACAGATAGTAACGGCAATGCTAACAGCGCTTGCGCTAAGCGCGGCAGAATATTATGCCAAGCAAGAGCCTATTGCCTCGTATGTGGTAACGTCAAAGGTGGCTGGGCTTGTTACGTTTGTAAATACCGCAAAAGAAGGCAAGCTTTGCACTGATGATGAGCCCGTTGTGCGCATTGACGATGAAATTGCGCGCGTGGCTTATGAAGCGCAAAAAGAAACCTTTGAGATCCGCAAGGATATTTACGAGCGCACAAAAAACATCACGACCAAATCTAAAGCCGAGAAAGATACGGAAAAAATTAGTTTTTTGGTGGCGCAGCAAAATTACACGCAAGCGCGCGATAACTATTTTGCACGGATCTTGCGCGCTAAGGGGCTTTACGTGGGCGATATTTTAGTGAAAAAAAACGGCTATGTAAGCCCCGGCACGCCGCTTTTTCGCGCGTATGATTATTCGGCGTCTAAGCTCACGATCTTTGTGGATAGGGAGACGGTGGAAAACATTCAAAGTAAGAAGATCTTAGTCGATGGGCGCGATGATTTTAAGCTTGCCAAATTTTATAGCGTTGCCGATGAAACCTACGTTTCTTCGTATAAGGTGGAGCTGGTAGGCCCTGCGCCAAAGCTCTTTTCTAAGATCTTGAAAGTGGAGATAAAATGAGCCTTGAAGAAATCGACAAAACCTTTTGCCTACACACTTACAACCGAAATTACGTGCATTTTACAAGCGGCAAGGGCGCGCGGCTTTTTACGAGCAGCGGCGCTGATTACATTGACTTTACTTCAGGCATAGGCGTAGCAAGCATAGGCCACGGTAACGCGGGGTTAGCCAAGGCGCTATACGAGCAAGCCGCAAAGCTAATTCATACGTCAAACTTGTTTCTAATTGAGCCGCAAAGCTTGCTAGCACAAAAAATGGTAGAGCTTAGCGGCTTTGATATGCGCGTGTTTTTTGCCAACAGCGGCGCTGAAGCCAACGAAGGCGCGATAAAAATTGCCCGCAAATACGGCGAAACGGGCGGCAAAAAGCGCTATAAAATCGTAACGTTAGATAGCTCCTTCCACGGCAGAACCATAAGCTCCCTTAAGGCAACGGGGCAAGAAGCGATGCATAAAAGTTGCTTTTCCCCTTACCCAGACGGCTTTGTTTATGCCGCAGATCTTGGCGATGTGAAAAACGTGATTGATGATGATACCGTCGCTGTGATGATTGAGCTAATCCAAGGCGAGGGCGGCGTGAGCGCCTTTGCGCGTGACGCGGTGCAAGATCTTGCCGCATTTTTGCGCGCGCGGGATATTCTTTTGATCGTCGATGAAGTGCAAACAGGGATCTACCGCACGGGCGAGTTTCTAGCCAGCAAGGCTTACGGCATTGCGCCCGATATCATAAGCGTTGCCAAAGGCCTAGGCGGCGGCGTGCCAATTGGCGCGGTGATGACAAACCGCAAGGATATTTTTGCTCCTGGCGATCACGGCTCAACGTTTGGCGGTAATTTTCTCTCCACCCGCGCGGGGCTTTTCGTGCTTGAAGTGCTTGAAAAGGAAAAAGATTCAGGCGCGCTTGATCTAAAGATCCAGCTTTTTGAAAACGGCTTGAAGCAGGTTTTATCAAGCTTTAAAGGCATTTTTAGCTCCTTGCACGGGCTTGGTTTAATGCGTGGGCTTGAAGCAAAAATGCCAGAACTTCAAAAGGCGGTCATAGACAAAGCCTTTGAAAACGGGCTTTTGGTGCTAAAATCCGGCAAAAACAGGGTCAGATTTTTGCCTTGCATTACCATTAGCGTCGAAGAAATCGAGGAAGGGTTTAAAAGATTATATGCGGCACTTAAAACTATTTAGCGTTTTTTTTGTTTTTGTTTGCGTAGCAGGCGGCGCGGAGATCTTAAAGCCAGAAAGGCTTGAGATCTTAAATCTCCAAAGAGAAGCGATTTTATCCGCGTCCTTCGTGCAAAAAAACTCTTGGATTGGCAACTTGGGCGTATCGTATAAATATTCAAAAGACGCAAGCGGGGAGCCGGGCGAAGTGGCATCGCAAAGGGCGAACGCCTTTTTTAGCCAAGATCTCTTCCGCAGCGGTGGGATTTATTACGGCATTTCTTACGCAAAAAACAACGAGAATGTATCGCTCATTTCTTGGCAGATCTCAAAAAACGAGCTTTACGCGCGCGCCTACACGCTTTTAGCTGATCTCAAAATGCAAGATTTACGGGCGCAAAAGTTGCGCTTAGAGCTTGATAATTCGCAGCTAGATATCAACAAAAAACGCGAGCAATTCCTAGCCGGGCTTGTTGATGTTAGCTTTTTAAACACCGCAATTCTTACAAAAACTTCGCAAGAAAATTCGCTTTTAGATCTAACTAGCGCCAAAGACGGCTTGCTAACGGCGTTTTTGGATCTTAGCCTAGAAGATTACAAAACTTTTCCGCTTTTTGACGTGCCCTTGCCATCAAAGGACGAATTTTTAAGCCGCAATCTGGTGCTAGCCAAAGAGCGCGCTAGCGTGGCGGTGCAAGATTACGCGCACAAGCTCACAAGATCTTCGTATTTGCCAAAGCTATCCTTTGACGCCTACTACACCTTTGCGGATAAAACCGAGCCAAAAAACGGGCGAGCTTTAAGCAAAGATCCTTACTACGGCTACTCTTTTAGTCTTAGTATGCCGCTATCTTTTACCGAGTTTAGCGACACGCAAAGCAAAAAGCTAAACGCCACCGTGCAAAAAAATCAAGCCGCGCTTTTAGAGGAGCAAGAAGCAAGGCTTTACGACGCTGCCGCTAGCGACGTGGCTAGAATAGACAAAAAAATCGAGCTAGCCAAGGGCGATATGGATCTCTACGCCGTGCTTTTGCGCCAGACAAAGGAGCAAGTAAGAAGCGGGCTAAAAACGCCGCAAGATCTTAAAACTATGGAAAATTCCATAGAAATTAGGCGCTTAGATCAAGAAATTTACAAAATCCAAAAGTTTGAAAAACTGCTTGAAATCTACAAAAAAACAGCCGTTTTATGAGTTTATGAATGAATGGCTTTACGCGCTTGATGGCTACTACCAAAAGCACAGAAAGATAGGCAGCAAGGGCGATTTTTACACGTCGGTAAGCTCAAGCCGCTACTTTGGCGGGACGCTTGGGTATTATTTATACCGCCGCATTAAAAGCGGTGCCTTGCCAAGAAACGCCCTTGTGTGCGAGATTGGCGCGGACAGGGGCTATATGATGAGCGACCTAGTGCAATTTTTGTATAGCTTTGACCCAGCGCTAGTAGAGAGCCTAGAGTTTGTAATTGCCGAGCCCTTCAACGCCAACGAGCAAGAGCAAAGAGCGTATTTGCGTGAGTGCTTTGGCGATCGCGTGAAGTTTAGGTGGGTTAAAGATCTTAGCGCGCTTAGGGCGGGGGCTGGTTTTGTGTTTTGCAACGAGCTTTTTGACGCCCAGCCTTGCGAGCTTTTTGACGCAGGCAAAATGGCATACGAGCAGGGCGGCGAGCTAGTTTGGCTACCCGCGCGCGAAGATCTTGCAGAGTTTGCCGCAAGGTTTAAGATCCAAAGGGCGGAGATCCCGCTAAATTACGCGCAGATCTTGGGGCAAGTTAAGGCGGCGTTTGAAAGGTTTGAATTTTTTGCCTTTGATTACGGCGAGTGGGAGCCGGCAAACAGATTTACGCTAAGAACTTACAAGGCGCACCAAACAAAGCCTTTTAGCCAGATAGATTTTGCGCGCGATTATAAGCTTTGCGACCTAACTTACGACGTTTGTTTTTCACATCTTGGCGCCATCGCGCAAGATCTTGGATTAAAATATTCTTACAAAACACAAGTAAAAGCCTTGCTTGAAATGGGCTTGCTAGACTTGCTAGAAATCCTAGAAAAAAACACCTCTTACATAAACTACTTAAAAGGGCTAGGCACGGTAAAAACGCTCATTGAGCCTTCCTTGCTTGGCGAGCGTTTCAAATGTATTCAAATTTTTAATACCTAATGTTAGTTTTTTTATTGTAAAATCTGTCAAAGAAAACGAAGGAATCTTATGTTTAATAAATCCTATTCCGGTGGTGGCATTAAACTTAAACTTATATTACTTATTTCTTTAGTTGTTGTCGTTACGGCATCTGTTATCTCCTACTTTAGCTATACAATCGCAAAAGATCAATACACATCGAGGATCTTAAACGAAGAAATAACATCAAAAATAGACGCAATCTCCATCAGGGCTGAAGCCTTTATAGACACCTCCGTCAATGCTGCGCGGCAAATGTCTATGGATCCTTACGTGGTCTCTTGGATAGAGCGCGGTGAGCCAAGCGATGATTTGCAAGGCTACTTTGAGTACTGCCAGTCGCTCCTAAAGGCAACAAATCAATTCGCCACCTTCTTTGTGAGCGATAAAACCTTGAAACACTACACGGAAAACAGCATTTTAAAAACCATAAGCAAAGCAAACCCCGCAGATCAATGGTATTTTGCCGCCAAAGATCAAAGCGCCCCGTACACTTTGAACGTGGGGCTAAGCGAAAAAGATAAGAAAATGTATCTTTTCGTCAATTCCAAGATGGTTTATAAGGGTAAATTTTATGGAATCACGGGCGTTGGCGCTAAGTTTGATGAGGTGGCGGACTTTGTCGTGAACTCAAAACTAGGCAACAGCGGCCAGTCTTTTATGGTCGATGGCTCAGGGCTCATTCAGATCCACAAGGACAAGTCAAAAATAAAAAAAGAAAATGCCACGCACACAATAAAAGAGCTTGCAAAGCTTCTTGACAAAAGGGATCATTCCATTAGTTACAAGGATAAAAACGGCAAGCATTTTTTGCTGACTTTGCGCTACATAAAATCTATTGATTGGTATCTTGTGGGCGTGATAGATAGGGACGAAATCTTGCGCGATTTGCAAAAGCTGTTTTATTCCATAGTTTTTACAACAGTTTTGGCAATTGTGTTTGCAACGGCTTTGGCGTTTTTCATATCAAAGAGCTTTGAAGCAAACATTAAAAAACTCTTAAAAGGCTTTCATAATTTCTTTGATTTTCTAAACGGCAAGACGCGCAGCGTCGATGAAATCCGCATTTCTTCTAACGATGAGTTTAAGTATATGGCGGACATCATTAATGAAAACGTGCGGCAGATCCAAAGCGGGCTGGAGCGTGATAATAAAATGATTGAGGAGCTAAGCCGCATTATTTCCGTTGCCGTTAATGGCGAGCTGGGGCACAAGCTTTCAAGCGAGCCAAGCAACGCGCATTTGCAAAATTTAAAGCAGCTGCTTAATGACTTTTTAGAAAATTTAACGGCGATTTTTAGGCAGGCGACAAGCGTTTTGCAAACTTACGCGTCAAATGATTTTACCAAGCGCATCGACCCAAGCGGCGCAATAAAAGACAAGCTAGAGCTAATCCAGGGCATAAACTCCCTAGGTGAAGAAACAGCTAAGATGCTACAAGGCTCACTTTCACAAGGCCTAGCGCTAGAGGAAAAATCCACCAATCTTAACAACCTCGTAACCAACCTTAACAAATCCTCCACCGAGCAAGCCGCAAGCCTTGAAGAAGCCAGCGCCTCAATAGAAGAGCTCACCAGTTCAATGAATTCAATGACAAGCA
>CAUTXO010000044.1:0-12977 GCA_963542625.1 uncultured Helicobacteraceae bacterium
TGTTTTGTCTTAGGGGGAAGGGGGCCCCAATTGCTACGTCACGGCTCCCGTTCCCCTTTGAACCCACAACCCCCCGACAACGCTTTTTAATGGTGCATAGCTACGCTATGCAAATTAGAAAAATAAATTGCATAGCCTTTGGCTATGCCCCTTAAGAAGCGTGCTGGGGTTTAGGGGGTATGGGGGCAAAGGGCGTGGTGGCTCGCAACTTGACCCCCTTCCCCCTAATTTAAAAAAAGAAAAAGCACCGCGCAGGGGTAAGATCTTATGGGTGCAAGATCTTACTCTGGCGGAGCACCAAAGATCTTACGCGGCGAGCATAAAATCTCAAGCAGAACGCCAAAGATATTGCGCGCACGGGGGGGCAAATGCAAGCAAGATTTTACGTAAGAGCGCGGCGCGGGGGTAAGATCTTGCGGGCGTGTTTGGCTTTGCTTGCACGTTTTTGGCTGGATCTTGATAGCTTTAGTGGAGCTGGCAGCATAGCAGATCTAGTGGCTAAATGGTTTTGATGGCATAGCCGGTGGAGCGGTTGAGCTGGTGCGCTTTAGCGCCTAGTGTTTTTCCAAACAGTCTTTGCAAACGTAGTTGATGTTTAGCTCAATGCCGCTGATTTTGCCGTCGATTTTTAAGAAAAAGCCTTTCAGGGCGTCGCTTTCTAGCGGGTAATCTTCTATTTTTTTGCATTTGTTGCAAATTAGGTGGGCGTGCTCTTTTTTTGTGAGCTCATAAACGTTCTTGCTTTTTTGCGTTTTGACTTCCGTTAAAATCCGCTTGGAGACCATATCGGACAGGTTTCTATAAAGCGTCGCAAGCGCCATTGTGGGAAATTTTTTTTTGATTTTCTCAAAAAGGCTATCAAGATCTATATGCCCGGCGCTGTGAATTTCATCTAGGATCACAAGCCGTTGGTGCGTTGCCTTTAGGTTGTGTTGCTTCAAAATATTCTCAAAATGCGTCATTTTGGCGTCCTTGCGCGCTGATTATAACATTTCTATTTAATAAAAATTCTTATTAAGGCCGGGCTTTATAATTTAGCTGTTAAAATAACGCGCAATTTAACTAAGAGCCTGCCGATGAAACTTTTTTTGATTTTTTTGTGGTTTGCGTGCGCCGCTTTTGGCGAGAAGGTGGAAATTAACGCGGATTTTGTAACGGCAAACAACAACAAGGGCGTAACGGATTTTAAAGGAAACGTCGTCATCACGAAAAACAAAGACATTATGAAAGCTGACACCGTGCGCGTTTTTATGAATGAAGCCAAAGAAATTCAAAAGATCTTTGCCTTTGGCAACGCGTCTTTTTACGTGGTGACGGACAAAAATCAAGTGTTTCAAGGCACATCGAAAAATTTTACGTATTATCCGGACAAAAAAGAGATTGTTTTAACCGGCGACGCAATGGTGGAGGACGTCTTAAACGCCCGCAAACTCTTTGGTGAAGAGATTGTATTTGATGAAAACACGCAGCTTGCAAACGTCAGGGGCAAAGAAAAGGAGCCCGTAAAGGTCATTTTTGATATTCCAGACAAAAAAGACGGCAAATGATCCACTTCCAAGGGCGCTTTATAACCTCCGCCGTTTCTTTAAAAGACGCGCCGCCGCAAGATCTTGCAGAAGTGGCGTTTTTGGGCCGCAGCAACGTTGGCAAAAGCTCGCTAATTAATGCGCTCCTAGAGCAAAAAAACCTTGCCAAATCGTCATCAACACCTGGCAAAACGCGGCTGATTAATTTTTTTGGCGTTGTTTGCGCGGGCGAAATGCCGAAAAACTTCCGCTTTGTGGATCTGCCGGGCTTTGGTTACGCAAAGGTTTCAAAGGCGCAAAAGGAGCTTTGGGAGAAAAACTTGACCGCTTTTTTGCTTAAGCGCACCGCCATCAAGATCTTTTTGTACTTGATAGACGCTAGGCACCCGGGGCTTGAAACCGACCAAAACGTGCGCGAATTTTTGCAAAGCATTTGCCGCCCGGATCAAGTAATAGCCACCATTTACACAAAAACGGACAAGCTAACAAAGGCGCAAGCGGGGCAGCTTTTAGGCGTAGGCGCGATGAAAATTAGCAGCACATCAAAAACCGGCATAAACGAGCTTAGGCAATACATCTTAGACCGGCTTTTTAAAGACGGCGGGCAATGAATTTACGCTTTGAAAAGGCGCGGCTAGCGGACATTCCGCAAATGCAAGCGATGGTGCAAGAATACGTTAAAAACGACATTATCCTTTTTAGAAGCGACGATGAAATCGCCAACGCCATTAGATCCTATACGCTAGCAAAAAGCGGCGATGAGCTTGTGGGCTTTAGCGCCTTGCATATTTTTTCCGCGAATTTGGCTGAAATTAGAATGCTTGTTGTGCGCCCGGGCTACCAAAAAATGGGCGTGGGCAGGCAGGTTGTGGGCGAGCTTTTAAAAGAAGCGCGCGCGCTTGGCTTGAAAAAAATTCTGGCGCTAACCTACGCGACGGATTTTTTCGTAAAACTTGGATTTTACGTGGTGCAAAAGCGCGACATACCAGAAGCCAAAGTTTGGGAGGATTGCATAAAATGCAAGAGATTTCCCGAGTGCGGCGAGGTCTCTCTTATGATGGATCTTTGATGTTTGGCGCGGCGGTTTTTTTAGGGCTTGCGTGCGGGATCTTTGGCGCTAGATCTTGTGCGGATCTTGAGAGCAGATCTAGTAAAGATCTTGACGGCTGGCGCAAGATCTTGGGAACAAGATCTTGCGTGGATCTTGGTGGCGTGCGCGGGATCTTGGGCGCAGATCTAGTAAAGATCTTGACGGCTAGCTCAAGATCTTGGGCGTTAGATCTGACGCGGATTTTTGGCTCAAGATCTTGTGTAGATCTTGGTGCGAGTGGTAAGGCGTTTAAGATCTTGGGTGTGCAGGATCTCGTGGATCTTTGGCGGGGGATCTTTGGCACTAGATCTTGTGCGGATATTGGTGGCGTGCGGGGGATCTTTGGCGCAAGACTTGCCGCGGTGCGGATTAGTGGTGCTATAAAATGAAAGCAAACATCGCAAAATACAAGCACGCGGCGCAAACGGCGGCGATTTTTGCCGTGATTATTTTCTTTGGTTTAATCGCCACCGTGTATCCGTTTTTGCCACCATTGTTTGGCTTTATGATGGCATTGCTCGTTGCCACGGATAAAAAATACTTCATTCCTATTCTGATTTTTTTGCTGTTTTTTGAGGCGCAACACAATCTCGTCATCTTTTCAAGCTGGTTTTTCGTGTATTTTTACCGGCGTTTTGTGCTTAGCATTTTGAACCACTTGCTTGTTTGCCGCGTTTGCATAATCTCCCTTACGGTGGTGCTTTCTTACTTGCTTTATTACTTTTTTAATTACGTTTTTTACTTTATTTTGGGCGAGGGGTTCATCGGCATTGATTGGTCGATTTTGCTTTCATATATTGCGGCAGAAGTGGTGCTAGCGGTGCTTTTCATATGATGCGGCTTAGGTTTTTAACGGTTTTTTTCATTCTTGTGTGGGTGGTGATTGTTAGCCGCATTTATTACATCACAGTAAAATCCAACGAGCTTTACGAAAAACTTGCCATTAAAAACACGATAAAACAAGAGCCGATTATCCCCGTGCGCGGGATTATTTACGACGCGAGAGGCGAACCGCTAGCCATTAACAAACTAGGCTTTAGCATAGAAATTGACCCGCACCTATCGAGCAAGAAAAAGGAGCAAACGCTAGATGAGATCATTAGGTTTATTGTAGATGAGCTAGAGGGCTTTAGCTTTGATGAGCTCAAGGCGCTTTATAAAAAAATGGACTCGCCCTACCATCACGACAACGTAGAAATCATTCCATTCGTTGGCTTTGATGAGTTCATCAGGCACTACACCAAAATCTCGCTCCAAGAGCACGTTAGCATAAGGCCTACGACGCTGCGGCATTATCCAAATGGCAACGTTGCCTCGCACGTTTTGGGGTATATGTCAAAGGCGGATAAATACGACCGCGACATTCCGCAAGAAACGCGCATTATTGGCAACATCGGCAAGGCGGGGCTTGAAAAATACTACAACGAACAGCTCCAAGGCGAGCTAGGATACAGAAAGTATCAAGTCACGGCGTATAACGAAGAGATCCTAGAGCTACAAAGGAAAGAAGCCAGTTCTAATCAAGATCTAGGGCTGTATCTTGACATTCGTTTGCAGCGGTTAATCCACAAGATCTTTGACCAAAACAAAGCCGGCGCTGTGATTGTTATGGACGCGCTCACAGGCGGGATAATTGCCGCGGGGAGCTACCCAGAATACGACATAAACAAGTTTGTTACGGGGATCTCGCCTAGCCAGTGGAAGGTGATGATAGAAGATTTTAATCATCCGTTTATCAATAAGCTTGTCAATTCGCTTTATCCGCCGGGATCTGTCATCAAGCCAAGCGTGGCGCTTGAATTTTTAGAGCACCCGTTTATAGACAGATTTACGGCGTTTGAATGCACGGGCACCTTTGAGTTTGGCAACCGCAATTTCAGGTGCTGGAAGCCAACCGGCCACGGTATGATCTCGCTTAGAAGATCCTTGACAGAAAGTTGCGATATCTACTACTACAAAGGCAGCCAAAAGGTAGGCATAAATAGCCTTACAAAAAAGCTAAAGGACTTTGGCTTTGGCGCGCTCACAGGCGTGGATTTGCCAAGCGAATTCGTCGGCATCGTCCCAAACAAAGAATGGAAGCTTGAGAAATACGGCAAGCCTTGGTTTGTGGGGGAGACTTTCATCACGGCAATCGGACAGGGGAGTTTTCTAGCATCTCCTATGCAAATTGCCGCAAACACGGCGCTCATTGCCACGGGAAAATTGCCGCGCCCATCGTTTGTAAAAACCTTTAGATCTAACCCCGTTAAGCCAAGCTTTAAAGAGCCCTTTACGCAAGCCAATAAAAACAGCGTAGGTTTTGTCGTGCAGGCGCTAAAGGACGTAATCAACACGCCGCACGGCACGGCTAGTATGCATATTGACGCGCCGGTATTGGTGGCTGGCAAAACGGGCACGGCGCAGGTTATTAGCATTCCGCAAAGTGAAAAGCAGCGTATGAAAGAAAGCGAGCTAGAGTTTTACCACAGATCTCACGCGTGGCTGACGACCTTTGCGCCGGCAAATGATCCGCGCTATGTGGTAACGGTGCTTGTCGAGCACGGCGGGCACGGCGGGAGCGCAGCGGGGCCAATTGCTAGCCTTATTTATCAAAAGATGTATGAGCTTGGGTATTTTAAATAAGGCGCGGCGGCGCGGGTGGGGCTTAGCACGGGCAAAAAATTCGCACGCGTGGGGCACTAAAAGCGTGCGTGCGTGCGCGGCGCTTAGCGCAGCGGGCGGCTTGGCGTTAAACGTTTTAATGTTAATATTCAAAAGAAAGGCAAAAAATGAAAATCAGCGTAATTCAAGGCCCAAACTTAAACATTTTAGGCCACAGAGAGAACAATTTATACGGCACGATGACCATAGATGCCATTCACGAGCAAATGCAAAAAACAGCAGGCGCAGCGGGGCTTGAGATTGAATTTTTTCAGTCAAATTTAGAAGGCGAGCTTGTTGATAAGATCCAAGAATGCCTAGGCGACGCGGATATTATCATCATTAATCCAGCCGCTTACACACATACGTCCGTGGCAATTAGAGACGCCCTGCTTGGCGTGCAGATCCCAGCCATTGAAGTGCATATAACAAACCCGCAAAAACGCGAGAATTTTAGAAAAAAATCCTTTATTAGCGACGTTTGCATAGGCACAATCAGCGGCTTTGGCCCCTTTACGTATCATCTTGCGATGATAGCCGCCATTCAAATTGCGGGCGAAATTCAAAAAAGCAAAAAATGAACTTCATAACGACGTCGCAAAGTAGCCAGTATTACGAATGCGGTTACTCTTGCGATAACGCTTTGTTCTTAGATCTTGACGGAAGCCGGTTTTTTGTAACAGACACAAGATACACGCAAGAAGCAACAGAAGCGATCAAAAACGCCGTCGTGGTAGAAAGCGCACAGATCTTGCAAGAAGCCGCGCGGCTTATTAAAAAGTCATCGGTCAAATCCCTTGTGTTAGATCCAAAGGAATTTAGCCTGTTTCAGTATGAAACTTTGAGCACTGGGCTGGATCTAAACATCGTGCGAAAGCCTGATTTTATGCTAATAAAGCGCGCCATCAAACGCCCCGATGAAATTGAAAGCTTGCAAAAAGCCGCCCGTCTTGGCGCGCAGGGCTTTGCAAAAATTGCCGCCGCACTAAGGGCGGGCAAAACAGAAAAAGAGCTGCAATTTACAGCGCGCGAGATCTTGCAAGATGGCGGTGAGACGGATCTTAGCTTTGAGCCAATCTTAGCCTTTGGCGAAAACGCCGCAAAACCGCACGCGCTCCCCACGACCAAGATCTTAACAGATGGCGCGCCCGTGCTGCTTGACGCGGGCGTGAAGTATAAGCGCTATTGCAGCGACAGAACGCGAATGCTAGAGTTTGGGCGTAGCGATGATTTTAGTGTGGCGCAAACATTCACAAACAAAGAGCTACAAAGGGTTTATGACACCGTGCAAAGGGCAAAAGAAGCGGCGCAAAAAATGGCAAAGCCTGGCGTAAAGGCTAAAGATCTTGACCTTTGCGCAAGAGACGTGATAGAAAAGGCGGGATACGGCAAGTATTTTACACACTCGCTCGGGCACGGCGTGGGGCTTGACATTCACGAGTTTCCATTCATTAACGCCCGCAACGGGGATATTTTGCTTGAAAATATGGTTTTTACCATTGAGCCGGGCATTTACATTTCGGGAGAATTCGGCGTTAGAATAGAAGATACGGTTGTGATGAGATCTAGCGGCGTAGAAGTTTTGTGACAAAACACCTTTCTTTAGATCTTGAGCTACTAACCGGGCTTTATTTTCCAAAAAAATTCAAGAGCTCCAGCAAGCGTTACCGGTGCTTAATTGGCGTTGGCGCAAATATAAAAAACCCGCTTGCCACCTTTAAAAAATTTATGCACTACCTTTGCCGCAGCCCGCAAATAGACCTGCTCAAAACTTCGCCGATTTTAAAAAACCCGCCCTTTGGCTATTTGGCGCAGCCGGATTTTTACAATTTTTGCGTGCTTGTTAGGACAAACCTTTACCCGCTTGAGTTGTTAAAAGTGCTACAAAATATAGAAAAGATCTTTGGGCGCAAAAGGAGCTTTAAAAACGCGCCAAGGAGCCTAGATCTTGACCTTATATTCTTTGAAAATAAAAGATCATATAATCACAAATTAGTGCTTCCGCACCCTTGCTGGGACGAAAGGCAAAGCGTTTTGATCCCGCTTATTTTAATGGACTAACTAGGACGGACAATGAAGCAAGTTACCTTCACGGGTGAAACATCTACAATGGCTTTGTCGCAAGCAAAGCAAGCCTATGGCGATGATATTGCCATTGTCTCATCAAGGCAGGTTATTCCCAAAAGTATGTTTAGCGATGGGCTTTTTGAAGTGGTGGTGCTCGTAGAAGATAAAGACCCGCCCGCCCCGCCAAAGCCAAATGACGACGTGATTTTAAAGCTATCGCAAGCCGTGCGCCAGATTGATGAAATCCAAAAATCAGCCGGGCTAAAAGATGACGCAGACGCTAGTTCGCGCCAAAGATCTAAGCTTGCCGCCCGCCCCGCAGCCGCCGCGCAAAACGCGCAGATGAATGGCACCCCTAGCTTTAGCAGCGCAAAAGACGCGGCAAATGAAAGCGGCATAAAAGACGTAAAGGCAGAGCTTGCAAAGCTAGCGGATAAAATCAAGCTAATCCAAAACACAATCTGGGATCAAAGCATTTTTGTCCGCAATGATCTTGTCATTCCGCCTGAATTTGCGGAGATTTACAGGGCGGCTAAAACAAGCGAGATAGCAAGCGAGCATTTAAACGCCATTATGAGCCTTACGCTAAAGCATATGCCCGTGAAAATGCGCTCATCAAGCGAGACGGTCAAGAATTATTTTAAGGTTTTAATCAGGCGTATGACGCCCATTCGCCCAGAAATTAAGCTAACGCGCCCGGATAAAAAGATCTTTATGCTCGTAGGCGCGACGGGCGTTGGCAAAACAACAACGCTTGCAAAACTCGCTGCAAAATTTGCGATAAAAGAAAATTACAAGGTCGGCATAATCACGCTGGATACTTACAGAATAGGCGCTGTTGAGCACATTATGTTTTACGCAAGGACGATGAAACTCCCGATGGAGCAGGTCAATGACCCAAGCGATTTTAGCGCGGCGATAGACAGCTTGCGCCATTGCGACTACATCTTTATAGATACCGCCGGCTGTTCGCAGCACGACGAAGAAAAGCTAAATAAGATCAAGCAGTTTTTGGATAAGGAGCACCACACGTCCATTGACGTTACGCTTTGTCTAGCGGCGAATACAAAGCTTGGGGATCTAAAGAGCATTTACCGCAATTTTTCGCGGCTTGGAATTGACAGCATTATTGCCACAAAGCTTGATGAGACTTCAACGCTTGGCAATTTATTTAGCCTTGTTTATGACATAAAAAAGCCGCTTAGTTATTTTTCTATCGGGCAGGAAGTGCCAGATGATTTAATAGCAGCAGACGGCGATTATTTTGTAAATTGCCTTTTGGAGGGCTTTAGCGGCAAATGAAAAATCAAGCACACAAACTAACGCAAATGGTAAAAACAAACACTAAGCCCGCGGCAAATACAAGGTTTATATCCATTGCAAGCGGCAAGGGCGGCGTTGGCAAAACGACCATCAGCGCAAATTTAGGCTACACCCTAGCGGCAATGGGTAAAAAAGTGGCGCTTTTTGACGCGGACATCGGGCTAGCAAACCTAGACGTGGCGCTTGGCGTTAAGGCAAGCCACGATATTTTAGACGTTTTAAAAGGCGAGAAAAAACTTGCAGAGATCGTGATGGAAGTTGAGCCGAATTTATTTTTAATACCCGGCAAAAGCGGCGATGAGATCTTAAACTTTGATGACGGCGGGATCTTAGACCGGCTAGAAACAGCGGATAATTTTTTTAGCGATTTTGATATGGTTATCATCGATACAGGCGCGGGGATTAGCAAATCCGTGCAGTCGTTTTTATACGCCGCTTGCGATGTTATCGTCGTAACCGCGCCAGAGCCTAGCGCCATCACAGACGCCTACGCGCTCATTAAAACAATAAGCGAAAAAATCAAAAAAGTTAATCTTTTAATCAACCAAGTAAGCGGCGAGCCAGAAGCAAACGCTATCTACAAAAAAATCACGGGCGTTGCGGCAAAAAATATGCCGGGCGTAGAAATTACGCTACTTGGCGCGCTAAATAAAGACGCCGATGTGGAAAAATCCATTAAAAAACGCTTTCTTTTTGCCAAAGAATACCCGCTTTGCACGCCGTCAAAACAGATAAAAAACACCGCCTTAAACCTTACAAAAAACTTGGAACGCAATATGCTTTTACAGCAAGAACAAGGCTTTATTCGGTTTTTCAGGAAGGTTCTTGGCAAAATTTAGCATAAGATTTGGCGATGATAAAAGCGGAAAATTTCATTTATTTTATCACGGTGTGCGGTTTTTTTATCGGGCTCGTGTTTTCCATACTTTCTCACAGCAATCCTATTCACGTCGTTTGGAGCACAATCACCATTACGATAATTTTTTATATAATTTCGCTTGCGGTTTCTGGTTATTTCATTAAAAATTCGGCAATCAAACCGTCTTATTCTCTAAAGAGTGAGTTTTACGATATTCAGTTAAACAAGGCAATTTCTCAAATACAAAGGCGTGAAAGATTTTTGCGAGACGCGCAAAGATACATCGAAGATCTAGAAGCCGAGCTTTACTCAGAATCGCCGGATCTTGACTTGCCGATTAAAGAAAAAGATATAAAAGATGAAGAATACTAAAGATTTTGTCAAGGTTTATGAAGAAAACTCAGGGCCAAGCAAGGACGAGCTAGCGGTTGATTATTTGCCCGTTGTTAAGGCGATGTCTTATAGGCTCAAAGAGAGATTGCCAAGCAGCATTGAGGCTTCAGATCTTATCTCCATAGGCGCAGAAGAGCTCATAAAACTTGCAAAAAGATACGACCCAAGCCTAAACGACTCCTTCTGGGGCTATGCAAAAAAGCGCGTTTATGGCGCGATGCTTGATTTTTTGCGCAGCCTTGATACCGTCAGCCGCAACGATAGGCGCCTTATCAAAGCGGTTGAAAAGGCAATCGCGTTTTATTACAGCGACCACAACGAAGAGCCCACAGATGAATGGCTAGCCCAGTATTTAAAAGAAGATCTAGAAAAAGTTTCAAGGGCTAGATCTAGCGGAGATACTTATTCTTTAATGTCTATGAACGAGCAGCTAAAGATCTTTGGCGATGAAAACACGCAAGAAACGGTCGAGCAAGAAGAGCTGCTAGACATCGTGCGCCGGATATTAGGCAAAATGGACGAGAGAGATCAAACGATAATCCAGCTGTATTTTTTTGAAGAGCTAAGCTTAAAGGAAATCAGCCAGATCTTAAACATCACAGAGTCGCGGATCTCACAGATCATCAAAAGCGTTACACGCAAAATCAGAGAGCAGGTAATATAAATGGCGGATATTTTAAGTCAAGACGAAATCGACGCGCTCCTTGACGCCGTTGATGACGACCTAGAAATTAGCGAAGCAGACACTGCCGGCGCCCCCGCGCAAGGCTCAGTTAAAGAGCAAGCCAACCGCCACGTAACGCTATACGATTTCAAGCGCCCAAACCGCGTATCCAAAGAGCAGCTAAGAACCTTTAGATCCATACACGACAAAATGGTGCGCACGCTGTCATCGCAGATCTCATCAACAATGCGCTCCATCGTTGAGATTCAGCTCCACTCCGTAGATCAAATGACTTACGGCGAGTTTTTGATGTCCTTGCCAAGCCCAACGTCTTTTAACGTGTTTTCTATGAAGCCCCTTGAAGGCAGCGGCGTTTTAGAAATAAACCCCTCCATTGCCTTCCCGATGATAGACCGCTTGCTAGGCGGCAAGGGCGAGGCATACGACTCCAACCGCGACTTCACAGACATCGAATTCAACCTGCTAGATACCATTCTAAAGGTCATTATGCAAAACCTAAAAGACGCGTGGGCGCAGGTTACGGAGCTTTTCCCCGTCGTAGAAGCTAGGGAGTCTAGCCCAAACGTTATTCAAATCGTGGCGCAAAATGAAATCGTCGTGATGGTCGTTATGGAGATAATCATCGGGCACACAAGCGGAATGATGAATATTTGCTACCCCGTCATCGCGCTTGAGCCAATACTCTCAAAGCTTGCCGCAAGAGACGTGATGGTAAGCGAGACAAACTCCAAAAAAAGCCGCAACAACGAGCTAAAAGCCTTGCTTGGCGGCGCAAAGGTATCCGTCGATGCCATCATCGGCGACGCCGAGCTTAGCTTAGAAGAGATCCTAGACATCAAAAAAGACGACATTATTATTCTAAACCGCCCCGCTGATGATACCGTCGTGCTGTGCGTCGATGGGCGCGACAAATACATCGGCGAGCTAGGGCTTCACCGCTTTAGAAAAACTGTCAAAGTCAGCAAGCAAATCCACACCGAACACGACGACGTCAAAGAATTGCTAAAAGCCCTAGAACACGAAAGACAGCTAAAAATCCAAGCCTTCAGAGGTGAAAATTAATGGAAAACTTTACCGCGATTTTGCAAAACGAGATAAAAGCCACCATAAACGGGCTTGTAGGAATGGAGCCGCAGGTAGAGCAAGAAGCGCTTGCTGATGTTAGCGCCGCGTCAAATTTGCCGACGCCAACGGCGAAAATAGAAATTGCCATAGACGGGGACTTTATGGCGCGCGCGGCGGTTTTTATCCCGCCACAGCTTGCCACCGCGCTTAGCGATATGATGCTAGGCGGCGAGGGCGAGGAGCGCGCCGATATGCAAGAAGACGACATTGACGCCATCAAAGAAATCATCTCAAACATTATGGGCTCGCTATCGAATTCTTTGAACTCGCAAAACGATCTCCCCAAGCTTAGCTTTTCCGTCGGTAGCGCAAAATTCATCAAAGACGACGAAACGGGGCTTGGCGAATACCAAAAGCTGCTAACTTACAACTTCCAAATCAACAGCGTGCAAAATTCAATTAACTTTGCCTTTGACGCAAACTTCGCGCAAAACATAAGCGCAAGACCAAAAGAAGCCGCGCAAGTCTCTGCTGGTGCGCCCGCTGCTGCGCCAAGATCTAGCGGCGCAAAGGGCGGGGCGGACACAAGCCTAAGCGGCGAAGAGCTAAAAAACATCTCGCTTTTGATGGACGTCAAGCTCACTCTGCGCGTGCGTATCGGGCAAAAAAAGATGCTTTTGCGCGACGTCATCAGTATGGATATAGGCTCAATCGTGGAGCTCGAGCAGCTAGCAAACGAGCCTTTGGATATTTTGGTCGATAACAAAAAAATCGCTGAAGGAGAAGTCGTCATCGTCGATGGAAACTTCGGCATTCAAATCACATCGATAGGCACTAAACGCGAACGCTTGCAGCAACTAAAGGGCTAGTGCGCCACGCGGCTTAGATCTTAGCCACGCGCGCTTTTGGAGATCTTTGCGCCAAACTAGCGTGCAAATCCTACCGTTGTTTAAGATCCAACCCGCGATAAGATCTAACAGATCTTGCCCGCTGGATTTTGACTATGATCTAAGTGGTGGATTAGGTCTAAGATCTAAGGCTAGGATCTGTTAGGTAGATCTACGTTAGATCTTTATGCTTTGTTCTAGGGGGTAGATCTTGACTAGATCTACTAGCTAGATCTAGTGTTAGTCTAATGCTTGCGTTTTTTCTTTTTGGGGGGAAGGGGGCTTGAATTGCGAAGTCGCTCCCCTTCCCCCCAAAAAGAAAAAACGCAAGATCTAAACGATGCTTTAGATCTAGCTAACAGATCTTAGGCAAGATCTTAGCCTTAGATCCAAGCGCAAAGATCTAGCGCAGATCTTAGCGCTAGCAAGGTGCGCTAGG
>CAUTXO010000045.1:0-12960 GCA_963542625.1 uncultured Helicobacteraceae bacterium
GGTGGTTTATGGTGGTTTATGGTGGTTTATGGTGGTTTATGGTGGTTTATGGTGGCGTGGCTAGGCTCAAGATCTTAGCGCCAGATCCACTACGTTTTGCGGCGATGTAAGCGGTTTGGATCTTAGATCTTTGCCGTTTTGAGCGCTGGTGCAAACTTTGGGGCGTAAGATCTAAAACCCCGCGCGTGTAACGCTGACGCTAAAAACGCGAGCGCAGAGTAAAAACACGGCAAGCACAAGCGCAGGTCAATACCAAGATCCAAGCACACAGCAAAAACATACAGAAGCGCTAGGACAAAACCACAGCAAAAGTAAAGGCGCGTGGCAAAATTCAAAACACAAGCGCAAGATCTAAACACAAGATCTACCCACAATGGCGGTTTGAGTTTGGATCTTAGATCTTTGCCGTTTTGAGCGCTGGTGCAAACTTTGGGGCGTAAGATCTAAAACCCCGCGCGCGGGTGCTTGATTTGCCGTAAGTTTTTGGATTTGCTAGCGTTTGACAAGCAGGCGCGCTTTGGCGTTGCAAGAAACTTGCAAGAAGTCTGTTTGTAGGCTCGTTTTTAGCACGCTAGGGCTAAGCATTTGTTCTGCCGTGCCGAATAAATAGCCACTTGTGTTTGGGGCGCTTGGGTCTTGAGCGTGCGTGTTTTGCGTGCGCTCATCTTGCCCGCCTTGCCCGCCTTGCCTGCACCGCTCATCTTGCCCGTCTTGTCCGCCCTGCGCGACGCCTAAAATTAACACGCTATCCGCAAGTCCTAACAGGCTATCAGGGTCGTGAGAGCTTAAAATCACCGCCGTTTGCTTTTTGTTTATAGCCTTTATTGCCCTAAAGATCTTGTCTTGGTAGTGCAAATCCAAATGCGCGCTAGGCTCGTCTAGCACTAAGATCTTAGCCCCCGCTACCACCCCGCGCGCAATTCTTACTAGCTGCATTTGCCCGCCGCTTAGCTCCTTTATGCGCCGCCTTGCAAGCGCTCCCGCGCCCACCGCTTCTAGTGCTGCTAGCGCCAGCGCCTCGTCTTGCCTTGATGGCGCGCCAAAAAGCCCCACGTGCGCGGTGCGGCCCATCAGCACAAAGTCCGTTACGGCTAGGTCAAATGGGTAATGCTCGCTTTGCGGCACGTAGGCTAGGGTGCGCCCACGCTCGCGCGGCGTCATTGCGCTTAGATCCTTGCCACAAAGCAAAACGCGCCCGCTTTTTGGCTTTTTTGCCCCACAAATTAGCTCTAAGCAAGTGCTTTTGCCCGCGCCATTTACGCCTAAGATCCCAAGCGTCATCCCCGCCGCAAGCGAAAAATCCAGCCCGCTAAAAACCGCCCTTTTGCCGTAAGAAAAGCTAAGATCCTTCGCCTCTAAGACCATTCTTTGCCCTTTTTTAGTATCAAAATGCCAACGAGCGGCGCGCCTATTAGGCTTGTTAGAATGCTAAGCGGAATTTCTACGCTTGAAAGGCTTCTAGCTAGGGTATCCACCCAGATCATATAGATCCCGCCGATGAAAATAGACGCGGGGATGAGCCCCTTTGTGTTCGCGCCAAAAAGCATTCGCGCAATGTGCGGCACAAGTAGCCCCACCCAGCCGATGATCCCGCAAAACGCCACCGCCGAGCTTGTCGCAAGCGTGCTTAGCACAATCACCAAGGCGCCTAGAAGTCGCACGCGCTCGCCCAGATAAAAGCCCTGCCTGCCAAGCGCTAGAATGTTTATTTTCCACCTAATTGCCAAAAGCCCTAGCATTCCAAAGCCACTAAGCGCGGCAAGCGGCGCAAGATCTTCCCACTTTATAAGCGCTAGGCTTCCCATCAGCCAATAAACAATCGCGGGGAGCTTATCCATTGGGTCGGCTAGGTATTTAAGCCCCGCTAGCGCCGCGCTAAAACTAGCGCCCACGATGAGCCCTGAGAGCACCATCATTAGGTTAGATCTTTTATTCGCCACGCTTCCTAGGGCCCAAGAAAGCGCCGCGGCTAAGAGCCCAAAGCCAAAGGCGCTCGCCTGCGTTAGTGCGCTAGATCCAAAGAGCAAAATGCCAAGCGCCGCGCCAAAGCCGCTAGCCCCCGCCACGCCTAGCACGTTGGGGCTAACAAGCGGGTTTGCAAACATATTCTGCAGCGCCGCTCCGCTTACACCAAGTGCCGCGCCTACCAAAAACGCGGCGATTATCCTAGGCAAGCGCAGGTCAAAAATAACCGTGCGCGCCGCAGGGGGCAAATCTTGCCCAAAACTAGCGGCAAAAATATCCGCAAAGCTCACGTCAAAACGCCCGATTTTTAAACTAGCCAGCACGCTTAGCGCCAATGCCAAAGCGCCAAGCGCCCAGATCCACACTCGCTTACTCACGCCCTAAGATCCCATCTATTTGTGCGGGGCTTAGCGTGTAGCCGTATAAAAACTCATAGGCGGTTTTTAGTTGCTCGCGCAAAGGCTTTGCTTGCAAAGGCCCACCACGCCCGCTGAATTTCTCAAAAAGCCAAAGCCACGCAAGCGGCGCTTCTTGCGATGGCGGATCCCACCTAACCGCGCCCAGCGGCATTTTATACACCGCTCGGGTTTTCACAGCCGCCACACCAGCAAACGCGCGCGCCTTATACACTTCTTGCGGGGTAAGATCTTCTTCAAAGTTATTTAGCAAAATAATTTCAGGGTCAAAAAGCAAGATTTCCTCCGCGCTTAGCTGCTTAAAACCGCTAAAGCCGCTTATGTTTTTGCCGCCTGCTAGGGCGATTGAATACTGATTAAACGTGCCTTCTCCCGCTGCCGTTAGGCTTCTATAGCGCAGAAAATACAAAACGCGCGGGGGCTTTTTAAACTCTCCCCTTGCCTTTGCTAGCTGCGCTTTCACGCGCTCCCGCCACGCCACAAACTCCGCCGTGCGCCGCTCCTTACCATAGGCTTTGCCGATAATTCTTAGCCAATTTAGCACGTTTTTCTCATCGCCGTATTTAATTAGCAGTGTTTTTATGCGCGCGGCTTCTAGCGGCTTTACAAACTTCTCGCCCAAATGCCCCCACTGGATAGTCAGATCCGCGCCTAGCTTTAAGATCTCCTCTACGTTTGGAAAAAAATCGTTGCCGATTGCCTTTGTGCTTAGATCCCGCACGCTAGGGAAGATCTGCTCTAAAACCTTGCCCGTCATCGCCTTTTTGGCGCTTGGATGAATGGCTACTAGGCGGCTTGTGTTTTTGTCTATGGCGATGGATAAGCTAGCTAGTGGGATTGGTATGGCAACGACCCTTTGCGCGGGGTGGGCAAGCTCTACGCTGCGGTTTGCTTCGTCTTGGATCTGGAGCGCTATGCTAAGCCTAAGCGCCAAAAGTAGTATTAATACGTGCTTCATTCGATGTCCTTTGTTAAAAATTCAAGCAGGGCGCGCAAAAGTTTCGTGGCGTTTGGCATAAAAAAACTCCCGTGATGGTAGAAGGGATCTAAGCTCGTTAGTATAAGCCGCCCGCCGCCAAAGCCATTACAGTCAAAGAACACGCTTTCTCCCGTGCCTTCGTGCGCGATGATATTTTGCGCCCCGCGTGGGAGCTCATAGCCGCCGTGATAATGCCAAAGGCAGTTTTCAAAGCGCTCGTATTTAAAAAGCCCGTAATCTGGCGCGTGGCATTTAAGATCTATGCGCGCGCGCTCATCCAGCCACCACCAGTAATTAAAGGGCAATTTAACCGCCTTTATGCCATCAAGCCAGCGCTCAGGGGCATTTCTACCGCCCACAAAAAGCACGCCGCCCCGCGCTAGGAATTGCGTAAAAATTTCTTTTTTTGCCATCAATTGCTCTAGCGAGCTAGCGCAGGGGATAATTAGCACGCGCACACCTTCAAGATCTTGCGCGCTTAGGCGCGGCAGGTAAATAACGCGGTGAAAATACGGGGCGAAAACGCCGTGTAAAGAGACGATGTGATAGCCCGTGCCGCTATCTAGCACGGCTAGCTTATTCATTGCCCGCCAACCAATTTGTGATGTTTCTTAGGGCTTGCAAATTATTGCGCGGGCTAGAAGCGCAGGTGTAGGGCTCGTTGCCCGAATGCACGAAGATCCGCCCCGCGCCAATTTCAAGCTCCCAGTCGGTTACAAGCTCGGCGTTTTTAATTGCCGCCACCGCGCGCGCGGCGCGTGGCATAGGGTTTGCCCCACGCGCAAAAAACCCCGCCACGCCGCGGCGTTTGTAATACGTTTGCATATCCAGCCCGCTATAAATTGCGTGATTTTCTAATAGGCTAGGGCGAAAATCGGGCAGCTTTATATTTGCTAGCGGCTCGTAGATCCTAAGGGCGGGCAGGAATTTTCTAAAAATATGCCCGCTAAAAAATATGCGCCCGCCTTGCCGTAAAAAGCTCTCAAAGCGCTCAGAAAGGCTCTCTAGCAAGTATTGGTCGCTATAAAGTGTGAGAATTAGCCCGCTAAAGCGCCCTAGATCTTGCGCGGGCAGCTCGTATTGGCTAAGCGCGCAGATCTTAGCGCGCAGGGGTTCGTCATTACGCCAAAGATCTGCTTGCGCCGCGTCTGCTAGGGCGAATAAGATCTTAGCTTCGGTGTTTGCGCCCGTTTTTGCCGCCGCGCCCGCGCTTGCCACCACCGCTCCCACTTAAAACTCCTTCGTAAGGGCGATTTTAAAATTTCTACCAGGTAGCAAAAGCGGGTTTGTTTTATTCACTGCGTGCTTGATACTTTGGGGCGTAACAGGCGAGCTAGCGGCTTTGTTTAGGATGTTTTCAAGTCCTGCTGTAACGTTTAGCCCCGCCCTTGCAAACTTAAAACCGCCGTAAAAATTAAAAAGTGCCGCGCCACTTTGGCGTCTCTCTAGGCTCTCATCAAAGCGCGTTTTATCCGCCCAAAATGAGCTAGTAAGCTCCAAAAACGCCGCGTCGCTAGGCAGGTATTTTAGGCTAACAAAACCATTTAGCGGCATAATTTGCGGCAGGGTTTTGCCTGTGCTTTCGTTCTTGCCTTCGATATACGCCAAATTCGCGCGCAGCAAAAAGGCATTGCTAAAATCCGCCCTTAGCTCGTATTCAAGCCCACGCACGCTCGCCTTTTGCGCGTTTGTTAGCACTTTGGCGTCGTGTCCTTCGTGCTTGGTTTTTTTCGTGATGATGAGATCTTTGTAGTGGCTAATAAAGCCCGTTAGCTCAGATCTAAGCCCGCCAAAACTAAGGCGCAAGCCCAACTCGTGCGTTATGCCGCTTTCTGGCTTTAGATCTTTTGCAGGCAGGGTAAAATCCGTGCTAACGCCAATTCCCACCGCCGCAAGTTCCGTCGTCGATGGCGCTCTAAAAGAGGTGTTTGTATTTTGCACTATTTCTAAAAACTCCGCCGCCCTAAAGCTAGCGCCAAAGCCACCTGTGAGCTGTTTATTCACAAGGCTTTCGTTTGATTTAAACAGCGCGCGCATTTGTGCGTCTTGGATAAAATCCGCGTCAAGGCTTGTTTTGAAGTAGTCATAGCGCAAAGATCCAAGCAGCTTTAGCGGGTCTATGGGCTCGCCGCTAGCTAGGGCAAAAACGCCGATGTTAAATTGCTTTGTCAGCGGGTTTTGCTGCACTTTTGCGCCGCCTTTTTTGCTTAATTTTGAGCCTTCGCGCCTTTCGTTATACCAATCAAGCCCCAGCTCTAGGCGGCTAGCCGCGCTAAGATCTTGCGCGCTGATGGCGTGCCCGCCCCACACAATTGGCCCTTCGACGTAATTATCCACAAAAACGCTTGGATTGTTTAGGTTTGGTATGACCTTAATGTGCGTTGAGAGCTCGCGGCGATAAACGGAGAGATCCAAAAGCGCCCCGCCAAGCGGCTTGCCCTTGTAATTTAAATTGACGTATTTCTCTTGCATAGGCATTTCCTTCATCACACGCCGCAGCGCACCCGCGCGCTCATCGCCCGCTCCCGGCGCGCCAAATTGCCCGCCCGCGCGCCCTCTATTCACTTCTGTATGCTTAGCAAGCACGCCAATTCTCCCACCAAGCGCCCTTACACCAAAGTTAAGATCTAGCCCCTTGTGCGTGTAGTTTGAGTTTGGAATTTCTCCGCTAGCGGATGTGTAATTGCCCGCGCGCTTGTGTGAGAGCCCAAGCAGCAGATCCACGCCCGCCCCCGCGCCGCCTAGCTCTAAGCGGTTGCCAAAGCCATTGCCCGAGCTTTGGTATTGGATCTTATAAAGCCCGCTTGGTTTAAAGCTAGCCGCGCTCGCGTCTCCAGCGGCTTGCTTGGTGATGATATTGACAATGCCACCAAAGGAGTCCGTGCCATAAAGCGAGGACGCCGCGCCTTTTATAATCTCCACTCTTTCTATGGCGTCTGCGTCAAAAAGCATATATTCAATCGTGTTTCTGCCGCGGAAACGGTCGCCGTTTATAAAAAGCGGCGCGCGAAAATTTTGCGTGCTAAAGCCGCGAAGCACGAGCTGGCCGCTGTTTGCACCATCGGGAGCAAAGGAAACGCCCGCTTCTTCACTAAGTAGCGCCACTAGGTTTTGCGCGTTTCTTGCGCCTAGATCTTCTTGCGTAACGATAGACACAGATCTTGGGCTACCCGCGCTTTCTATTCTTGCTGTGCTAACTTCTATTTTTTGAAGTTTTGCGCTCTCGCCGCGCGCTTTTTGTGCGGAGGCTTTTTGCACGGAGGCTTCTTGCGCGCTTGCAAGACCAAAGCAAAAGGCAAACAAGACTATTAAAGGTTTTTTCATCGAATGCTCCATAAAGAAAATGCGTATATAATATCAATCTTTGCTAATTAGTATCAATACACTAAAAGTAGTATTTTTTACACTAAGGAGGATCTTTGGTACAAGTTAAAATGGGCGCTCTAAGGCGGAATGAAAGCCGCATTGCCATTGCTAAAAATAGCGGCAAGATCCAAAGCAGCGTGATGGAATTTCAAGACGGGATCAAGGTTTATTTTAACGATTTCGAGATCTACCAAGACACGAGCGCGCAGTATAAATTCGATTTTCAAGGCGTTACGATAAACATCGTTTTTGGCGCGGGGCATTTTTACGTCGGCAAAACGGGCTTTAAAATCGAGCCCCTTTGCGGCAACACGCTTATAAACTATATAAACAACGAAGAAGGCCGCGTGCATTACAGGCAAAACGCGCACGTCAAAAGCCTTTTTATCTCCATTAGCCAGCGCTTTTTGAAGGAAAATTCGTGGCTTGGCGTGCAGGATCTAATCAAAGACGCCGCGCGGTCGCAAATGCTAGCAAGCAAGCCATCAGGCGCAAAGACGGTTTTGTGCGCGCGCGAAATTTACGCGTGTTTGCAGGAGGCTAGGGTGAATTACCTTCTAGTTTGGGCGAAGATCTTAGAGATTATTTCTTACGAGCTTTTTAGCAAGCAAGAGCTCCTGCGCCCAAGCGGTTTTGCGATGAGTGATTTGCAAACCTTGCAAAAGGCAAGGGAGATCCTAGAAAACACGAGCGAGCCCGCGCCTTCTATTAAGATCCTAGCCCGCCGCCTACACACGAACGAGTTTAAGCTAAAGCAGGGCATTAGGGCGCTTTATGGCACGAGCGTTTATGGCTTGCACCTTCGGGCAAAGATGAACGAGGCAAGGCGCTTGCTAACTAGCACGGATTTAAGCGTATGCGAAATTGCCGCCCGCCTTGGTTATAAGCAGCCGCACGGGCTAAGCGTGGCGTTTAAGAAGATCTTTGGCGTTACGCCTGGATCTCTAAGGAAGCAAGGAAATAACACGGCGGGTGGTGGATCTTAGGAGCTTGAGAGATCTTTGGCGCGGTAGATCTTGGAGCCCGCGCAGCACTTGAGATCTGGAAGGTTTAGCGCGGCGATCTTGCGCGCACTCACGGCTTAGGATCTTGTGGCGTCAAGATCTTTGCAAGATCTTAAATGCCAGTGTAGGGCAGGGCGCTAGACTTTTAAGATCTTAGGACGCGCAGAGCCTAAGATCTTGCACCCCGCGTGGCGGTAGGATCTTGTAGATCTTAAAGCCTTAGATCTTAGCGCGCGCCAGCACCACACGAGTGCAGCACCCACGCCACCACCGCCCGAGCACCCGCCAGCACCACACCCGCTCGCGCTTTTATTATAGGTAGCCCGCCAAATGCGTAAAGCCGTATCCCGCCACGCAAGAAGTAAAAACGCCGATGAGCCCCGGGATTATAAAGCTGTGATTAATAACGAACTTGCCGATGTGCGTCGTGCCCGAGCGGTCAAACTGAATGGCGGCAAGGTCGCTTGGGTAGGTTGGCAAAATGTAGTATCCATAGCACGCCGCCGCAAAGGCTAGAATGATGGCGGGGCTTACGCCTATGCTAAGCGCCAGCGGCACAAAAGCCGTCAGCGCCGCGGCTTGCGAATTAACAAACTTTGAAACAAGCAGCAGCATTACAGCGTAAGTCCAAGGGTGCTCGCGCACGATGTCGCCAAGCACGGTTTTCATCATCGGTGTATGCACGCCAAACATCGTCTCCGCCATCCAAGAGATCCCAAACACCGCCACAAGCGCAATCATACCCGAGCGGAAAATCTCATTTTTGCCGATTTTTGAGGCGTCGGGTTTTGTAAAAATGATAATGAGCGCGCCCGCTAGCAGCATAAAGATCTGAATAACATTAACCATACTGAGGCTAGAGGGTTTAACCGCCGTGTCTTTTATCACAATCTTTGCTTGCGGCAGGGTTTGCACCGCCGCGTTTGCCACGCCAGCGCCCGTCGCCGCTTGCGTAAGGAGAACGTCGCCGTCTTTTGCCTTTAGGTTAATCACGCCTTTTGTATCGTAAATTTCCACGCTCTCATAGCTTGCGCCACGGCTAGCCTTGCCGCCGCTAACGTTTATGGCAATAGGTTCATCGCCCGCAAAGGCTAGGATCTTGCCCTCTTTAACGTCAAAATGTTTTAGCGTTTTTTCGCCTGAAACTATCTCCACGCTGTAAGCGGCGTAGCTTTTTCCCCACGCAGGGCGCAGATCTTTGAAGTAGCCAAGCACCGCCACGACTAAAATTGCGCCGATGAAAATCCACATCGCCGCCCAAGCAGAAGCGGGCAGCTTTTTGCCAAGCAGCGTGGTGGCGTCTCCATAAACGTATTTTTTGAACTCTGGATCTTTGATTTTGCTTTGAAAATCCGCGTCTTTGTCTAGATCTTTGCCCCTAAACCAGCTAAAGATCCCGATGGCAAGCACGCCAAGGAGCGTTGATGGAATGGTGATTTTTAGCAGATCCACGTAGCCGTCAAAGCCCGCAATTGGGTTTTGCGCGTTTATCAAAAACGCCGTTAGCGTTACCACCGCCACGCTCACAGGGCTTGCGATAATTCCAAGCTGAGACGCAACGGAGCTTGCCGCCATCGGGCGCTCGGGGCGAATGCTGTTTTTGATAGCGATGTCATAAACAATCGGCAAAATCGTATAAACCACGTGCCCCGTCCCGCACAAAATGGTAAGCGACGACGTTACAAAAGGCGCTAGAATGCTTACATATTTAGGGTTTTTACGCAAAACGCGCTCGGCAATTTGCAGCATCACATCAAGCCCACCGCTTGCTTGCAGCGTGGCAGAAGCCACCACGACGGCTAGGATTGTTAGCATAACGTCTATTGCTGGCTTGCCTGGCTGAATATTAAAGCCAAAAACCAAGATGATAAGCCCCACGCCGCCTAGCATTCCAAGCGCAATTCCGCCCTTTCTGGCGCCGTAAAAAAGGCTAACCAAAACCACCAAAAGCTGAATGGCAAACTGCACGCCCTCGCTTAAATTCGTTAAAAAATCCATTTTTTCTCCAATAAGGGCGCAATTTTATTTGATTGTAGATTATGCCTAGCTTAGTGCTTGCGCCCTAAAAGCACTGCGCGTTATATCGTGCTTTTAGCCCCTGCCCGAGCTATTTTGATGGATTTTAAGTTTAGTTTCCTTACAATTTTTGCCTATCTTAAGGAAAATTTTATGAATTTTACTGCGTTACGTCCTTTGTTTAGCTCCCGCGGGGGGGGGGGCATTAACTGGTCTTTATAAACTCCTAGCCAAAAACCGCCGCACAAATTTTGCGCGCTGGATCTTTCTTTGCCCTAGCGCCACCAAAAACCAGCCCCGTGCCCTTTGCGCCAATAGCTTCAAAGCTCATCAAAACGGGAGCGCGCTTTGAAAAGGGTCATCACATACGGCACTTTTGATTTGCTCCATTACGGCCATATACGCTTGCTTGAGCGGGCAAAAGCCCTTGGCGAGCATTTGACCGTCGCCGTTTCATCAGACGATTTTAACCGACAAAAAGGCAAGTCGTGCGTGTATGGCTATGCCGAGCGCGCGCGGATTTTGCAAGCTGTGCGTTACGTTGATGCCGTTATTTGCGAGAGCTCGTGGGACCAAAAGGTAAAAGATGTGATTGAAAACAAGATAGACGTTTTCGTTATGGGCGATGATTGGCGCGGCAAGTTTGATTTTTTGCGCGAGTATTGTCAGGTGGTTTATTTGCCAAGAACGCCCGATATTTCCACAACGCAAGTAAAGGAAAGGCTTTCTGGTAAATAGGGGGCTTGGCTTGTCTTTGGAATTGGTCTTGAGTGTAGATCTTTGGCGCAGATCTTAGCGCTAGATCTTGAACGGATCTTGCGCCTGCCAAAGATCTTGCACGCCGCGCCAAGCTTGCCAAGATCTAAAGCCTCGCCACACTTTAAAGAACTTGCGCGGGAGCCATCTCAAAGATCCACACGCAAAAGATCTTTCACGCTCCCCACGTCCTAGATCTTGAGCGTCCGCCAAAGATCTTAACGCTAGATCTTGACGGATCTTGTGTCCGCCAAAGATCCTAGCGCTGCCACTGCTCCTAGATCTTGCACGCCGCGCCAAGCTCGCCAAAGATCCTAGATCCTAGCCCGCCGCCAAGGCTAGCCACCGCGCGCGATTAAACCTTTTTACGCTAAATTTTCACGAAAATTTTAGGAGTTTATTATCAAAAGTCTCATCGAAAAAGCCGCCGTGCATTTCGCACATAACGCTATGCAGCGCTCTCTTTATGAGAATTTAAACATCAGCGTCCTAGACGCGCCGCTAGCCAAAACGCCGCGCGCGGGGGTGCAGTATATGCTTTACGCGCACGTGCCTTTTTGCCACACGTTTTGCCCGTATTGCTCCTTCCACAAATACTATTACGACGCGGATCTCGCCAAGCGCTACTTTGCCGATTTGCGGCAAGAAATGCGCCTTGTCAAGGCGGCGGGCTTTGATTTTAGCGAGCTTTACGTAGGCGGCGGCACGACGCTCATTAACGAAGAAGAGCTAGAAAAAACGCTCATTTTGGCTAAGGATCTTTTCAGTATTAAAAGCGTTTCTTGCGAGAGCGACCCAAACCATATAGATCCCGCTAGCCTAAAGCGTTTTTCAGGGCTTATTGACCGCCTTAGTATCGGCGTGCAAAGCTTTGATGATGACGTTCTAAAAAAGGTTGCGCGCTATGAGCGCTTTGGATCTGGCGCGGTCTTGCAAGAAAAGCTAAAAAAGGCGCTAGGCGTTTTGCCCACGGTTAGCATTGACCTAATTTTTAATATGCCAAACCAAACGCGCGAGGGGCTTTTGCGCGATATTAGCGTTGCAAAATCCATTAACCCCGACCAAATCAATTTTTACCCGCTGATGAAGTCGCAGCTAACGCGCGAGGCGATTGCAAAGGCGCTAGGCGTCTCAGACACCGACCGCGAATACGAGTTTTACACGCTCATTTGCGAGAGTTTTAAGGATTACCACCAAACAAACGCTTGGGCTTTTGGGCGTAGCGCGGACAATTTGCCCGATGAATACGTTGGCAGCCATCACGAGTATTTGGGCGTGGGGAGTGGGGCGTTTAGCTTTCTAGGCGGCGAGCTTTTGATTAACGCCTTTAATTTGCTGGATTACTCAGCGCTTATTGCGGCGGGCAAAAGCCCCGTTATTGCGCGAGCGGGCTTTACGCGGCGCGAGCGGCTAAAATACATCTTTTTGACCGAGCTTTTCGACGGCGCGGTGGATACCCTGAAGTGGCGCGCGGCGCACGGGGCTAGTATTTATAGGGATTTGCTCCCAGAACTCGCCCTTTTGCGCGCGGCGGGGGCTATCCGCAAAGATGGCGTGCTTATTAAGCCGACGTTTTTTGGGCGCTACCTAAGCCTTGTGCTAATGCGCGATTTTTACGTGGGGATGGATAAGGTGCGGGCGCTTTTTAAAGACGACGCGAAAATCAAAAACGCAAAAAAACTCCGCGTGATGAGCGAGCAGATCCGCGCGGTGTGAAAGGTTTTAAATGCTAAAACAGGGTAAGTGGAATTTACGGCGGATCTTGGTTGTTTATTACGTGGTTTTTGTGGCGACGGTTTTAGTTGCGTCTTGGGTTAATAAACAGTTTGATTGGGATATGCTGGGTTACACAGCAAGCGCGCTGCATTTTGAAAATTCAGACACGGCGGCAATTCACAAAACGGTTTATGAAGCTTTAAAAAGCGCGGCAGATCCGAAGGATTACGCCAGCTTAACGCAAGGGAGCCCCTATGTGGCAAATATGTTCGCCCGCGCGGATTGGTTTGCGCAGCAGCTGCCATACTATGAAATTAGGCTTATTCACAACGGGCTTATATATTTGTTCTACAAAATGGGCGCGAATATTATGCTAGCGCCGTTTGTTGTGTCTGTAATGGCGGCGGGGCTTGGGCTTATTGCTTTGTTTTTTGCGGGGCTAAACCGCCTTGATGATCGGCTGATGTTTCTTTTGCCTTTTGTGTTTATGTTCTCTGACGGGCTTTACGTGGCTAGAATGCCTACGCCAGATAGCCTTGGCTTTGCGTTTTTTATGCTTTTTGCGTATTTATTGCTGCGGGGGGGGGCAAGCCATTACTCATTTTAATGCCCATTCTGGTGCTTGTGCGAACGGATTTTGTGATTTTTAGCGTGCTGTTTTTGGCCTTTCTCACCTACAAAGATCCGCTAAACAGGCGCGGCGCGCTTGTGTCTCTTGCCGCAACGCTTGGCGTTTATTTTG
>CAUTXO010000046.1:0-12539 GCA_963542625.1 uncultured Helicobacteraceae bacterium
GGCTTGCGGCTTGCTCGGTGGAGGATTTGTTAAGGCTCGTAACCAGCTCGTTTAGCTTAGCGGACTTGCCTTCAAGCGCAGTGCTACTTTGCAGCGAATTTTGCAGCATTGCGGTAATTTCGTCGCCCATACTATTGACGCCATCAACAAGCGCCTTGCCGTCGCTTTGAATAACAACGCCCGTAATTCGCGGCGTGAAATCGTTGCGCGCGTATTCGTTCAAAATGCCCGTAACGCGCCTGATGACGCGCCCGAAGTAGTCCAGCAGGTTATTTAGCAAGGTGCGCAAATTCTGCAGGTTCTTATTGTGCGGCTCTATCGTGATTTGGTTGTTCGACATATGGCCGTTTTTAAAGCGCTCGATGATTTCGTCGGTTTGGTGGAGCATTTTAGCGTCAAGGCTAAGATCTTCTCTAATTTTTCTAATGTTTTCGTCGATTGCTTCGGACATCTGCGCGATTTCATCTTGGCCGCTAACTTTGATTGTGTGCGTTTCTCGGCTTGGATCTTTGACGAAACCAAAAAAATCGTTCAAGCCCTTTTGCATTTTTTTCAGGCGCGACAAAATATTTCTCATCAGCAGCAAGGACATTATCAAAATGACAACAAGCGACGTAATGGTTACAAAAAACAGCATTTTGTTAAGCTTTGCCGTTTGCTTGCTGCCGTTTTTTACTTCAAGATCCGTGATTTTATTGAGCGCGTCTTGAATATCCACCGCCATTTTTGCGTTTGCCTTGCGTTGCGCGCCGACGGCTGGGTCGGTATCGATGGACTTTGGATCTTTTTCTATCATCGCCATAATGATAGCAATGCCTTCGGTGTATTTTGGGTAAATTTCAAGCAGGGCGGCGGCTGTGTTTCTGACGTCTTGGCTAGTGGAGTGGCGCATAAGCTCTTGCGTGTGCGGCTTCATTTTATCGACGACTTTTGCGATGTATTGCGCGCGCTGGGTCGGCGTGCCAAGCCGTTTATACACCCAGATCCGTAGCTCTAAAAATTCCGATTTTAGCTTAAAAGACGTAGTCATCGTGTCAATGCTTGTTTGCAAATTCCTTGTGCTAAAAAGGTGGCTAGTAATTAGCACGGCAAAAATTAGCATCGTCATAAGCGGGAAAGACAGAAGCTTGATTTTTAGCGATACGTCCGGCAAACTCATATAAGATCCTTTAAAATTAATGCTAGCTTTCTATCCACTCGGCGATGACGGAGTTTGTGAAATCGTCTATTTCATCAGGCGCCACGCCTTCTTGGAGCAGCCTAAAATACATCGTGCTAGCGTGCGTTGAAACGTTAAAGCACTCTTCTATTAGCAAGCCTTCTTCCCCACTTGCGCGCGCCGCTTTGATAAGGTGCGGCTTAATTTGCGCGAACAAATCCCACGCCATATACATAAAAGAAAGCGTTTTTGACGCAAATTCTTCTTTTTTGACGCCATTAGGCGGGCTTTGCTTGCTTAAAAGCCTTTCTATAAAAGAAGAATTGTCCTTTATCACGGCTTTTCTTTTTTGGCGATGAACGTTGTTGAAATTTCAAAATTATGGCTTTTTATCTGTTGCACGGTAAAGCCTGTGCTTTCAAGCTTGGCGGCTAGCTCGTCTTTGGTGAGAAAAAATTCAATAGAAGACGGCAAATAAGTGTAGGCTTCTTTGTCGTTTGAAATGAGCTTGCCAATTAGCGGAATGGCTTTTTTGACGTAAAAGCGCGCCGCTTTTTGCAGCAGGCTGTTTTTTTGCGGCCTTGTAAATTCAAGAATGGTTAAGAGCCCGCCTGGCTTTAGAATGCGGTAAAACTCTTGCAAGGCGCTGTCTATATGAATGACGTTTCTAATGCCGTAGCTAATGCTGACGATGTCTTGCGTGGCGCTTTCTAGCGGAATGTCTGTGGCGCTACCTTCTATAAAATCCGCAAAGTCGAGTTTTGTTTGCGCGATTTTTAGCATAGCAATGGCTGGATCCACGCCCACAAAACGGCTGACCTTGACGCCCGCTTTTTGCGCCGCTTTTTGCCAAAAAAGCAGCATATCGCCCGTGCCACACGCAACATCGCAGATCGCAAGCTCCCCGCCGCTTAGGTAAGAAAGTGCGTCCGCGCAGGCGATTTTGCGCCAACGCTTATCAATGCCGAGTGAAAGCAAGCGGTTTAGGAGATCGTAACGGCTTGAGATCTTGTTAAACATTTCTATTATTTCGTTTTGCGAGCTGGTCGGTTTTTGCATTCGTATCTCTTTTTTTAGGCGGTATGATACTCCAAAAACCTAAAAGATCAAGCTCCGCGCGCGGCTAGATCTTAGGGCGCGGATCTGCCAGATCTTAGCGCAAAATCTTAAGCGCGGATTTGCTTGGATCTTGGCGCAAGATCTTAGGGCGCAAGATCTTGTCTAGATCTTGCGCGGGGTAGGGCAGGGGCTTGTGCGCCCCGCTAGCGCGAGCTGCTAAAACTTATACCCCGAATGGAATTAAGCAGCAAGCCAACCGTCGTGCCGTTATGCAAAACAGAAGACAAAACGGGCGTCAAGCCACCAAAGGCTGCAGCGCCTAAAATGGCGCTGTTTGCGGCAAGGGCAAGCTTGAAGTTTTTGTTGATTAGAACCATCGTCTTGTTTGCGGCAAGCTTTGCTTCATAAACGGCGTTGATGTCGTCAATTAAAAGCGAAATGTCCGCGCTTGCTTTGGCTATGTCCGCCCCGCGCGCCATACTAATGCCAACGCTTGCGCTCACTAGCGCCGGCGCGTCGTTTATGCCATCGCCCACAAACGCCACCTTGCGCCCGCTTGCCACAAGATCCTTTACAATATCCGCCTTTTGCGTTGGTTCAAGCCCTGCGCGCACATCGTCAATGCCAAGCCCGGCGGCAATTTCTTGCGCTTTAGCAGCAACATCGCCCGTTAGCATAACAATGCTTTTTGCGCCCGCTTGCCTTAGCGCTGCTATGGTGGCTTTTGCGTTATGGCGGATTGTATCATTTAGCGTAATCACACCCAAAAGCTCGCCGTCAAAGCCGATGTATAAAAGCATTTTGCCTTCTTGCTCTTTTTGCGCGATGAGATCTAGGTGCTTTGAAAGGTCGATTTTTTCATCGTCTTGCAAAAAGTGGCGGCTGCCGATTACCACACGCTTGCCGTAGCTCTCCGTTACCACACCGTGCGCCACAATGAACGTAGCCTCATCGTGATGTATATGCACGAAGCCCCCGCGCTTTGCCGCTTCTACCACCGCCTGCGCGACGGGGTGGAAGTAGTGCTCTTCGGCTGAGGCGGCAAGGTTTAAGATCTTTTCATTCGTCCAGCCATCTTTAAACGAAAACACGCTTTCTACTTCTAGGTTGCCCGTTGTGAGCGTGCCGGTTTTATCAAAAACAAAGGTATCCACGTCGCGCAATTTTTCAAGCACCGCCGCGCCTTTTACCATAATGCCCGCCTTGCCAAGCTTGCTAATGCTAGATCTAAAGGCCACGGGCGTGGATAGCTTTAGCGCGCACGAATAATCGGCTTGCAAAACGGAGCTCGCACGGTTTAGATCTCGCGTAAGGGCGTAGGTTAGCCCCGCTAGCCCAAGCGTCAGCGGCACGAGTTTATCAGCAAGGCGGTTTGCCCTTTGCCCCGTGGCTGAATTTTCTTTGAGCGAGGCGCGTATGTATTCGCCAATGCGCGCGGTTACCGTCTCTGCGCCCACGCTCTCCGCCCAGACGTAAAGCCTGCCTTCTTCTAGCACCGTCCCAGATAGAACCCTATCGCCGCGCTGTTTTCGCACCGCAAGGCTCTCGCCCGTCATTGACGCTTGGTTTAGCAAGCCCTCTCCTGCGGTTATGTGGCCGTCAATTGCCACGGTATCGCCCGCATTGACGATGACGACGTCGCCCACTTTTAGATCTTTATACAAGATCTCTCTCTCAAGTCCATCGCGCAAGACCCAAACGTTATCCATCACAGGCTTTGCGAGCTCTTGCAAAAGGGCGTCAGATCTTTGCACTGTGAGCTCTTCCATATATTCGCCGATTTCTAGCAATAAATTCGTGCTGTTTGCGGCTGTGTAATCGCCCGTGTATGCGCTCATTCCAACAGCCAGCGCTTCAAGGCTTGTGGAGTTTATGCCGCTAGTGTAGAGCTCCTTTAGCCCACGAAACAAAAGCGGGCTAATTGCCGCAAGCGTGATCCACTTTTTGCCCGCCGCGCCGCTTGCTGCGTAACTTGCCAAAAACCCAAGCGCGGCTTTAGTAATCCCGCTGCTGCTGACGTTTTCTTTGTAATTAAAAAGCTTTGAGCACGAGACGTATCTAGCTAGATCTAGCGCTAGGATCTCTTGCTTTATGGCTTCGGCGCTCCCCGCGGCAAAATGCACGGTGAAAGATTTGGCGGCAAGATTGACGCTAGCGTCTTCCACGTCGCCAATGGTTTTTAGCTTTGCCACAAAGAGCGCGCGGTCAAAGCAAGACGTAATCTGCCTAGATCTAAAGCGCATTCTCGTTGGCGTTTGGTGCAGAAGTTTCACTGGCGCTGCACCTGAACTTCGGCTTTCATATCTTCGTAGCGCTCCTTCATTTCTTCAATGGTAGAGCCGACTATCTCGCTAAGAGACGCTAGGGTTTTAAATATCTTTTTTTGTAGATCTTCGTTGCTTAAAATATAAGCCGCCGCCGCGCCAAGGAGCGCGCCTTTTAGCAAATCGCCCGTGTTTAGCCCCGCGAAGTTTGCGTTAGATCCAGCGTTAGATCCGCCGCTAAAGCTAGATCCTGCGCCTAGCCCTGCGCCAAAACCGCCGCCAAAGCCATTGAAGCCCGCGCTGTAATTCGCGCTAGATCCAAAGCCCGCGTAAGGGTTGCCGCCACCGTTAAGGCCAGCACCAAAGCCGTTGCCAGCCCAGTTAGATCCGCCGTTAAAGCCACCGCCAAAACCGCCGTTAATGTATGGATTGTTTGCAAAGTTATTGTTGTTATTTTTCATCTTTTATTCCCCTTTCGATTGCGTAAATGCCTAAAGCCCCAAGCCCTAACGCGCCTAAAATTCCTAGCTTAGATCTGTAAGGGTTGCCAAGCCTGTTTGCCACGTCGATTGCCACGCCTGCGGCTATCGCGCCTTGCAAGCCCTTTTTAATGCCGCTTTTTAGCGCCGCTTTGGCGTCTTGGTTTTTTGAATACTGGACTACGCCCGCGCTTAGCGCCAGGGCAAGCCCTGAGCTTACCATATGCCCACCAACGTGGCGCGGCACGCCTGTGTTTATAAGGTATCCGTTCATTTTTGCTCCTGTGTTTCTTGCGTTTGCACTTCTTGCGTTTGTGCTTGCGACGCCTGTGTTTCATCGCCATTTTTAAAAGCCGCCGCCGCGTTTAAAACAGCGTTTTTGCCATCTTCAAGGCTTGCTTTTACAAACTTAACGCCCCTTTTTGCCGCCGCTTGAAGCTTTTTGTTTTTCTGATAATAAACGACGCCCGTCGCACCTAAGGCAATGCCTACTAAAAATTGAACTGGTAATGCCATTTTATTGTCCTTTCTCGTTGGTTTTGTTTAGTAAAAATACCGCCGCCGCGCCGATGATTGCGCCAATGGCAAGAGATCCGCTAAGGTTTGGCAGCAAAGATCTTAGGCTCTGCGGGATTATGGCGTCTAGATCTACGCCTAAGTTGTTTTTTGCAAAGGTGTAGAGATCTTGATACGTTGGCGCAAAGCCGCCGCCGCCACCGCTAAGATCCCCGCCAAGATCTCTGCCAAGATCTGCACCAAGGCAAGCGCTTAGGGCTGGGAGATGATTATTTGCGCTTGCTGCTTGCACGCGGTAAAACACGTCTAGCACGTCGCCAGAAGCGTAGGGCAGCAGATTGTTATACATATTTATGTTGTCAATCTCGGCTATCACGCCCATTTGGCAGCACTCTTGCAAGCTAGATGGCAGGGCGATTTTTGCCGCCGCGTCATTTTCTGGCAAGGGCACGCCGTATTTGGCGCAAAGGTAAGAAATGCTTTCTATGTGCGCGGCTTCGGCTTGGATTATATTGCTAAATGGTCTTTGGTTACCAAATCGCGCGATTATGGCTCTATACATTTCATATGCCTTGTATTCGTCATAAAGCGCAATCCGCAAGGCTTGAGCTAGCGGCGGCGTATCCGCATTCTGGGCGACGGCTTTGGCGTCTAAAATGTTTTGGTCGTAATTCATTGCGCGCTCCTTTCTAGGTTTTTAAGCCTAGTCTCCACGCTTTCTAGGTTGTTTTGGTGTAGCAGATCTTCCCACAGATCAAAAGGAATAAGCTCGTGGTTATAATTAATTGTAACCGTCTGAAAAAGCGGGTTAATCTTGATGTTTTCTACGCCATTGAAGCGCTCGGATAGCGTTTCAATATCGCGCATACTAAAAGCGTTTGCTTCTGATAGTATCGCAAGGCTTACCTTCATTCTTAGCCTGCCCTTTGTGTGTGAAATGGGGCTAAAAAACCTTGACAATCTAATAACGTCGCTTGCTTGTATCATTGTGTGCCTTTCTTGGGATGAAATCCTAACAGCAAAAAGCGCGTCGCACAAGAAAAAAATTTTTTTTACAAAGTTAAGTGCGACTGACTATTATTTAAGCAAGCCCGCCGCCATTGCTAGGGGCTTTAAAATTACCCCTTTTTTTGGCATTTGGAGCACACGCCGTATAGCGTCATTACGTGATCAGTAACGACAAAACCTATATCGCGCGCAAGGCTTTCTTGAATGTGCTCGATGTCGGCGTTAAAAAACTCAAAGATCTCGCCGCATTGCGTGCAAATTAGGTGGTCGTGGTGCTTTTCTGGCTTAATTTCGTAGCGTTTTTCTTGCGCGTCTTGCACCACTTGCACTAGCCCCAGATCTAAAAGGCTTTTTAGGTTTCTATATACCGTCGCTTCGCTCACCCTTGCGCCGCGCTGCTCGCGCAAAAGGCTAACGATATCTCGCACGCTAAGGTGCTTTTCGCTGGTAAAAAGCACGCTAATAATCCACTCGCGCTGGACGCTATACTTAAGCCCAAGCTGCGCGCGGGCGGCATTAAAATAACGCAAAAAATCTTGCAATTCTTGTGTTTTATCCATTGTCTCTCTAGGTTTTTGATTTTTCGTATTTTAACCAAAGATTAAGAAAACTTTAAAAATATTTTTTAAATTTTAGCCTTGTTTTAAGAGTTTTTATATACACTTGCCAAAATTTTACAAAAGGTCTTGGTATGTTATACACTTCGCTGTCTTTCCTGCCCGTTGTTCTCATTCTTGTGCTAATGATGGGCTTTAAGGTTTCGTCTAAGGTTTCCCTGTCTCTAGCTTTGCTGCTAACGGTCTTAACGACGTTTTTCATCTGGGATATGAGCCCTGTGGCAATCAGCGCTTACGTGCTTTATGGCTTTTTAAAGGCGTTTGATATTTTAGTCATAATTTTTGGCGCTATTCTTATCCTAAACACGATGAAAGCCTCTGGCGCAATGAGCGTGATTAGCAAAGGCTTTAACAACATTTCAACCGATAGGCGCGTGCAAGTTATCATCATCGGTTGGGCTTTTGGCGCGTTCATAGAAGGCGCGGCGGGGTTTGGCACACCAGCTGCACTTGCCGCACCACTGCTTGTGGGGCTTGGCTTTCCAGCCCTAGGCGCTGCAATGACAACGCTCATTATGAATTCATCGCCCGTTTCTTACGGCGCGGTTGGGACGCCGACCTTTGGCATTCAAAGCTCCATCGGGACGCAAATTAGCAATGGTGGCTATGATCTTGACGCCTTTATGCATTCAGTCAGCGTAAATACGGCGATAATCCACTCAAGCGTCGGGCTGCTCGTGCCGCTTTTTGTCGTCGCGCTGATGGTAAAGATCTTTGGGCAAAACAAGAGCTTTAAAGAAGCCTTGCCGATAATCCCCTTTGCCTTGCTAGGATCTATCGCGTTTATTATTCCTTATATGCTAGCGGCGGTTTTTGCGGGCTTTGAGCTGCCATCGCTTTTAGGTGGCATCGTGGCGCTTGGAATTTTAGTTTTTGCCGCAAGGCATAAGATCTTAACGCCAAAGGCATCCTGGGATTTTGCGCCAAGATCTAGCTGGCCTGAAAGCTGGAATAGCACGGTAAATAAAGAAGCAAACGCCGAGCCATCAAGAAATATGAGCCTTTTTATGGCGTGGCTGCCTTATGTGATAATCTCTTTGATCCTTGTGTTAACGCGCATTCCGGCAATTGGGCTAAAAGATATTCTAAGATCTTGGACCATCTCTTTCCCCGCTATTTTTGGCGTAGAAAAAACCGCTTATAGCTTTGCGTTTGGTTATTTGCCGGGCATTATTCCTTTTATTTTGGTGGCGGTGCTAACGATTTTCTTGCATAAGATGTCTAAAAAAGAAGTCGCTCAAGGCTGGAGCATTACGTTTTCTCAAGTTTCTAAGGCGGTTATTCCGCTAGCGGCGGGCGTGGCAATGGTGCAACTTATGCTAAATACCAACAACAACCCGCACGGCCTAGCAACAATGCTAAGCCTAATGGCAAAATTCTTTGCCGATATTTCAGGATCTGCTTACATTGTTGTTGCGCCAGCGATTGGGATCTTAGGCGCGTTTTTCTCTGGATCTAACACCGTTTCTAACATTCTTTTTGCGGGCTTGCAATTTGAAGCGGCTAGCTTGGTAGGTTTAAAACAAGCTGTTATAATCGCCTTGCAAAACGTTGGCGGTGCGATAGGAAATATGGTTTGCGTAAATAACATCGTTGCCGTTGCCGCAACCGTCGGGCTTTTAGGTAAGGGCGAGCACAAACTCTTAACCTATAACACCGTCCCAGCCATTATTTACGCGGCACTGACGGTTATCATCGGTAGCGTCTTGCTTCAATTATAGGAGAGCTTATGAAGGTTTATTTTTTTGCCACTTGCCTTGGCGGATCTGTCTTTACGGATACAAGCGTTAATGCCGTAAAGCTTTTGCAACGCGAGGGCGTTGAAGTGGTGTTTAAGTCGCAGCAAACTTGCTGCGGCCAACCAAGCTACAACACAGGCTACTTTGAGGAGACAAAAAAAGTCGCCCTATACAATATGGATCTGTTCGATAAGGACTATCCGATTGTTATTCCAAGCGGATCTTGCTCGGGTATGATGTCGCACGATTACATCGAGCTTTTTAAGGGCACGCCGCACGAGGAGCGCGCGCGGGAGTTTGGCGCGCGGATCTTTGAGCTTAGCCAGTTTCTAGATGAGCGCTTGCACGTGCAATACGAAGACAAGGGCGAAAAGCTGCAAGTTACCTGGCATTCTAACTGTCACGCCTTACGAATTAAAAAGAGCATTAAGGCCTCTAAAAATCTCATCAGGCAATTTAAAAACGTGGAGCTTGTAGATCTAGAGCGCGAGCAAGAGTGTTGCGGCTTTGGCGGAACGTTTAGCGTAAAAGAAGCCGAAATTTCAAACGCGATGGTGAATAAAAAAATAGAGGACATCGAGCACACGGGTGTTAAATACGTAATTTCAGGCGACGGCGGCTGTATTTTAAACATCGGCGGGACGATGAAAAAGCTTGGTAAGAAAGTGAAAGTGGTGCATTTATACGACTTCCTTTACAAACGCTTGCAAGGAGAGAGCCTATGAGTAGCGCAAAATTTAAAGAGCTAGTAGAGCAAAAGGTTAGGGACGAGCAGTTACAAAAAAACCTATACAGCGCAATGCATACGCTGCAAACAAACCGCGGCAATCTCATCGCGAATATGTATGACGACTGGGAGGGTTTGCGAGCTAAGGGCAAGGCGGTTAAAGAAAACGCCATTAATTCGCTAGATGAGCGCTTGAAAGAATTTGAAGCAAACTGCACCAAAAACGGCATCAAGGTGCATTGGGCGGATAGCGCCGAAGAAGCAAGTGAAATAATCTACCAAATAGCGGCAAAAAATAACGTCGGGACTATCCTTAAGGGAAAGTCGATGGCGTCAGAAGAAATTCATCTAAACGCCTACCTAAAAGCGCGCGGGGTTAAGGCAATTGAGACGGATCTTGGCGAGCTCATTATCCAGCTAATAGAAGAGCCGCCCGTGCATATCGTCGTGCCTGCTATTCACAAAAACCGCTACGAAGTGGGCGAGATCTTTAATGAGCATTTAGGCGCGCCAAAAGAGCACGAGATAGAAAAGCTAAACGCCATCGCGCGCAATTATCTGCGCGGCGAGTTTAAAAAGCTCAAAATGGGGCTATCGGGCGTGAATTTTGGGATCTCCAAAGCCGGCGCAATTTGGCTCATTGAAAACGAAGGCAACGGCAGAATGTGCACCACTTACCCCGATATCCACGTGGCAATTTGCGGGGTAGAAAAAATCGTTGAAACCTTTGAAGACGCTATGACGCTTGATATGCTGCTTGCGCCATCGGGCACAGGGCAGCTAATAACCACCTACAATAACATCATCACGTCGCCGCGAAAAGAAGGCGAGCTAGACGGGCCTAAAGAAGTGCATATCGTGCTTTTAAATCACAACCGCACAAACATTCTAAAGCACGAAGAATACAACGAAGCGCTTCGGTGCATTCGCTGTGGGGCTTGTATGAATTACTGTCCAGTTTATGAAAAAATCGGCGGGCACGCGTATGTTGCCGTGTATCCAGGGCCTATCGGCGAAGTTATCTCGCCGCAGCTTTTTGGAATGGATAAGTTTGGCGACATACTTTCTTTTTGCTCGCTTTGCAACCGTTGCTCGGAAGTCTGTCCGGTTAAGATCCCGCTAGCCGAGCTCATTAGAAAACTAAGGCGCGATAAAATCGGCGAGGGCGCAAATGCCCCACTTGGCGCGGATAGGCTGGATAAAAGCCTTGCAGAAAAGCTGATTTTTAGGGGCTTTCAATTTGGCGCGACGAACTCCAAGTTTTTTTACTTTGCCGTTTTTTTAATGCAAAAGTTTTCGTTTTTAATCAAGCCGTTTGCTAGCTTTTTGCCGATTGTGAGCAAATGGACAAAACACAGGGCGCTGCCTGAAATTAAGGGCGAGTTGCACAAAAAAATCAAGAATATAGAAGGCGTGATCTATGAGTAAAGAAAGCATTTTAAGCAAAATAAGCGGCGCGCTAAACACCAGATCTTACACAAAACAAGACATCGGCAAGGCTTACGAGCACGTAAAAGGCACGGGTGGCGATGAGCTAGAGCAATTCAAAACAAAACTCGTTGCGAACAAGACTGTTTTGTTTGAAGTGCAAAAGGCGCAAATCGTGGCGACACTTAAGAATATCTTAGCCGACATCGGCGCGCGCAAGCTTGTGTATGGAAGATCCGCGCAAGGGGAAGTAAAGAGCTTAGATCTTGGCAGCAGCGTGGAAGCTTTGCTGTATGAAAAAACCGCGAATGATCTTGGCGAAGGGCTTTTTGACTACGACACGTCCATTATCCACGCGAGCTTTGGCGTGGCGAATATGGGCGTTTTTTGCGTGCTTTCAAGCCCCGAGCAGCCGCGTTTGCTATCTTTAACGCCTAAAAACTCCATTGTGCTGCTGAAAAAAGAAAACGTTAAGCCGAATATGAAAGAAGTTTTTGACGCCATAGGATCAGCGGGCGAAGTTTTGCCCTCAAACATACTTTTCATCGCTGGTCCATCGCGCACGGCAGACATCGAACTGCAAGTCGTTATGGGCGTTCACGGCCCGCAAGCTGTTTATTTGGTGCTTTATTAGGAGATCCAGACTAAGCACCCCTTTTCGGGGTGCTTGCAAAATGTTGGAATTAGCATAAGCTAACACCAATATTAAGCAACCTTTGTTCCGTTTTTTAGCTGCACTTTGTGTTTTTCTTTGATTTTTTGTTGTTGCCGTTTTTGCTGCTGGGTAAATCATCACTAGCGAAATTAATGCGTGCTATGTTTTGCTGTTTAGAAGTTGCAGTAAAAGTATTTTAAAAAGATTAAAAATTGAGAGCACATAACATAAAAGATCCATTTATTGAAACACGCCAAAGATCTACTGGAGCCTAGCACTCAATAAGTTAAATATAAACATACAAAATATATAAAATGACTACTGTGGAGCGAGCTTGGATCTTGTGTTAAATTTTGTGAGATCTCGGGTTACTAGCTCTAGGATTTAGTTTTAGATACTTGTATTGTGGTTGTTGCTATGTTTGGAATTTCTAGATCTTGTGTGTGGTTTGGGGAATGCTTTGTAGTAGTGTTGCGGCTAGATCGTGCTCACGGGTTAGGTATGCAATCGCGCCATTTTGATAGCGCACTAAAAGAACCGGAAAGCTATCGGGCAAAAAGAGCGTGGCAAGCTAGCTGGCGACATCATAGGCGAATACTCATTTGCTAAAGAGCTTTCCATAGGCGACCGCGTGACATTTCTTGATATGATCCACTACACGATGGTAAAAACAACGACCTTTAACGGCATAAATTTGCCAAGCATTGCGATTAAAAGACGAAGCGGCAAGGTAGAAATACTAAAAACCTTTGGCTACGACGAATTCAAAGCAAGGATCTAAGCGCTTAGCACCCGAGTGCAAGGCAAGATCTTAGGGCTATTACGTCAAGCCCCAAGATCTTGGGGCAACGCTACTTCATCATACCAGATGGCATTTTGTCTTTCATT
>CAUTXO010000047.1:0-12472 GCA_963542625.1 uncultured Helicobacteraceae bacterium
GTCTCATAGCTTATTACGCCTAGTTTAGGTTTCGAAATGTCAATGCTATAGTGCATTGATAGATCTTTTTTGTGTAGTGTTTGCAATTAATAATAATGTATTTTGTGCGACATTAAAAACTCTTGTTTATAAGCTTCTTTTTATTGTGTGTTTGCTGTTTTTTCATAAAACGGCATTGTTTTTTGACTAGCACACGAACTTAAAGCCACCGGATCTTGGAAAAACTTATACTGTTTTATGCTGTGTATAATACAGAAGTTCTTGTGATGTATTGTGTTTTTTAACCTGTGGCGTTAGATCCTGATTTTAGTCTTAGAAAAAACTTTGCACACTCTTTGATAAATAGATCTTCTTAGTTTTGTAGCCTGTTAGATTTAATTTAAATTTCAAAAAAAACTTACGCGCACCACTTTGTGAGATAAGATCTTGTGAATTTGTAGGCTCTTAGATCTTACTAGGTTGTCCGCGAGATTAAAATCAATTAAGATTTAAATATCAGTTGCCGGCGCTACGCTAAAAGATCTAAGGATCTTAAACCATAAGCCGCTGAATTTTTAGAAATACACGCCTATATTTTTTCTATGCTATTGAAAAACTGTGCTGCTTAAATCTCAATTTTTGATAAGCCTACCGCTTTGGTGTTTATTAGCCCGAAATTCTTACTTACACTGTAAGCCGGTAAGGTTTTTAAACACCACTGGCTCTGATTTTTAACAAAATTAGCCCTAATTCAGCTCTTAATTTACTGCTAAAAGCTGCAATTTAAACGCGTCACACGCAAACTACTGCAAGCTTTTCACACTCAAAGGCAATTTGTGTGACTATTGTTTTACCAGCTCTTTAATCCTATTTAAAATCATATCAGGGTCTATCGGCTTAATAAAATACTCGTTTGCACCGGCTAAAAACGCCTTGTCTTTATCGCCTTGATCCGCTTCTGTGCTAATCACGATGATTGGAACTTTGGTGTAATTAAAATCATCGCGCGCCTTTTTCACAAAGGTGTAGCCGTCCATAATCGGCATATTTATATCAACCAAGAACAGATCTATGTCAGTGTGGTCGGCAATTTTTTCCAAAGCTTCCATACCGTTTTCTGCTTCTATAAAATTTGCGTTTAGGGCTTTTAAAATGATTTTATAATATCCTCTAGCTGTTTTTGAATCATCTACAATTAGTATTTTCATATTATTCCTTCTTATAAACGAGCACATTATTAACACGGACGGGCTTGAAAATCGGCGCGATCCGGCTCATATATTCCGCGTGCCCTAAAAATAAATAACTACCGTAATTTAACATATCGTAAAAGGTGGTAACAACTTCCTTTTGACTTGCGTCGTCAAAATATATTAGCATATTTCGCGAAAAAATCACGTCGAACTTTCCCAGTTTTCTTACCTGAGATTTATCAAAAATATTAATCCTTTGAAAGTCAATCGCGTCTCTTATTTCCGCTTTTAGCTCGTATAATTCTTCTTGTTTTGTGAAATATTTCTTTTCCATTGTCTCTGGCAAAACTCTAAGCGACGCCTTTCTATACACGCCGTTTCTTGCCTTTTGAATACAATTTGAGTCAATATCTATGCCTACTATCTCAAAATCGTGAGTTCGTATCATTCTACCTTCTTCGAGTAAATAAATCGCAATACTATACGGCTCTTCGCCACTCGAACAAGGCGCGCTAAGAATTCTTATGGAAGATCTTCCGTTGTTTATCATCTCCCGCAATACATTATTTACAAGTATTTCAAACTGATGTTTTTCTCTGAAAAAATAGGTTTCATTTACGGTAATGCTGTTAATTAGCTCCTCAAAAAGCACGCCGTTACTGTCTTCAAAACGCAAGGCGGTGAAATAATCTTTAAAATTCGTTACCTTTCCGCTACTTTTTAGCCTATCAAAAAGGCTTTCTATTTTATTAAAATGCTTTTCTTTAGAGAGATAGATCCCCGTTTTTTTGTAAATAAATTCGCTTAATTTTTCAAAATTTTCCCAAGATATTTCATTCATCATAATCCCTAATTTCTTTGATTGATTTCTCGATGGCAAATTTTGCAAAACTGCTATCTTTGAATTTATTCATCAGAGCTTCTAATAACGCAATATCTTCTTTTTTGCCGATCTCCCCTAAGTATTCAACGCAGGTCATTACAATATTTATGTCGTCTTCTTTTTGAATTAGCTTAATCAAATACTCCCTAGATTTTTTTAGCTTTGTGTTGCCTAAGATGTTGGCGATTAAGATCTTAGTGTCTCTTAGCTTCGTATCTAGGTATTTTTCAAAGAACGGATCTAAATTTTCGCCCTGCTCTTGCAAGATCTCAACGGCTATATTTCTAAGGTGCGCGTTTTCCACTTCCAATAGGGAAAAAAGCCCATCGACCAACCGCTCGCTAAGCTTTGCCTTGCCTAAAATGCTGGCTACGTAATTTGTGTGTCTAGGATCTATCTCACCATCAATTAAAATCGACAAAAGCACAAGCTCGCCGCCGGGAAAATTTTTCAAACTATCCAGCGCGTAGTGCTTTTTTTCCGTGTCTTCTTCGTTGTTAAAATACTCCAAGCACTCCATAGGGGTTTTCAGATCTTTAAACTCTATGTCGTATTCTTTTTTTGAATTAATTAAACCCATTTTTCGCTCCGTTTATCCGTGGCTGATAATGCGTTGGACGATCTTAGGAAAAGGCAGCACTTCTTTCGTGCCCCCGCGCGCCGCAGCTTCTTTTGGCATTCCAAAAACCGTCGCTGTTTCTTGAGATTCCGCTATGGTGTATGCGCCCTTTTGTTTCAAAAGCACCATTCCATCAGCACCGTCATCGCCAATTCCCGTCAGTTGCACGGCAAAGATCTTAGTCGGGTTAAAGGCTTCTGCCGCGCTAAAATACATTTCATCAACGCTAGGGACAAAAAAGCACTTTCGCCTAGAATCGCCGTGCCTTAGCACAACTTTGCCGCCGCTTCTTGCAAACTTCAAATGCGTTCCGCCTTTTGCGATATACACGGTCGATTTTTTCACTTCCATATTTTCTTGGCTTAGGACGACCTGAATTTTTGAATTTTCATTCAACCTTTGCGCGAAGCGTTCTATAAAGCTCGTTGGCATATGCTGCGCGACGCATACGGCGTGCGGATAATCCTTTGGCAGGGCGTAGCAAATTTCTTCTATTAGTCTTGGCCCTCCAGTTGAAGATCCTATCAGCACTATGGAGTCGGCAAGATCTGTGGAATTTATTTGTGTTGTTTCTTGAACTGAATGCCCTCTTTTTACCGTCCCAAGTTTCAAGCTATGCATAGAAACGCTAAAGGCTTCTTCTAAGGTTTTTAAAATACTGTGCTGTTTTTCCGCCCCGCCCACGTGCATTGTGTTTGTTTTTTCTATTGCCGCAACGGCGCCAAGATCTAGGGCGTCAAAGGTTATGTCGGCGTCTTCTTTTGTGAGTGCGCTTAGCATAATTATTGGCGTTGGATTATTTTGCATAATCTTTTTTACAGCCGCGAGCCCGTCCATCATCGGCATATTAACGTCCATTGTTATCGCGTCGTATTTATTCGCAATGGCCTTATCGCAAGCTTCTATACCATTTTTTGCCGTTTCAACAATGTGCCCCGCTTCACTGATAATTCGCGCCAAGTGATTTCGCACGACGATAGAATCATCAACCACAAGAACTTTTTTACTCATTTAATTCCCTTGAATAATATTGAATGTATTTTAATATTTTACTGTTTAAGGTAAAAAATCTGTTAAGTTTCGCGTGAAACTTTGGACCTTTCCCTTAATTGACCGCAAGCGGCAGAAATATCCAAACCTTTGGATTCTCTAATCGTGCAGGTGATTTTTTTTGAATTCAAAAAGGCTTTGAATTTTTCCATACTTTCTTTTGACGGCCGCTCGTAATTGCTACCTTCAAACGGATTAAAATAAATGAGATTTACTTTGGCGTTTATCCCGCTTAATAATTTATGCAATTTTTTTGCGTCATCTATTTTGTCATTAACGTTTTTAATCATTATGTATTCAAACATCAGGCGTTTTCTTGCGTCAATTGGAAAGTTTTTTACAGCTTTTATTATTGTTTCTATCGGGAATGATTTGTTTAACGGGATTAATTCGTCCCTTGTTTTGTTATCCACCGCGTGCAATGAAATTGCCAGTTGCACGCCAAGTTTTAATTCGCCCAGCTTATAGATCTTAGAGCTTATCCCGCTTGTAGAAATTGTCTGTCTTTTCGGGCTAATATTCATCATTTGTGAAAAGATCTTGATGGCTTTTATAAGGTTATTAAAATTATCCAGCGGCTCGCCCATACCCATAAAAACAAGATTTAAGCTCTTTTCTTCGGGAAAATTATTATCTTTTTTTATCAAAAGCACTTGCGAAACGATTTCATTCACTTCTAAATTTCTTTCAAAACCGCCCTTTCCCGTGAGACAAAACGAGCAGCCAATTCTGCAACCGACCTGTGATGAAACGCAAATCGTGTATTTTGCTTGCTTAGTTACATTGCCATTTTCGCGCTGTTCGTTGCTCATTCTAAGTAGCACGGCTTCTACTGTTTTGCCGTCTTTTAGCAAAAATAAATATTTTATGCTACCGTCGCTGCTGGTTTCTTTCCTGACGATTTTCTCTTCTAAAACAGCAAAATTGCCATTTAGCTCATTTCTTAGCGCCTGCGGTAGGTTCGCCATCAGCTCAAAATCAAACACATATTTGTTGTAGATCCAGTTCCTGATTTGCTCCACCCTGTAAGCGGGCTGGATCTTTTGGCTTAGATCTTCGGGCAAAAGGCTTAGAAAATTAAGCATTTTCTTTTACGATCTCTCGCAAGGTTTGCAAGGCTTTTGGCAAATTTGCCACAAAATCTTTGTGCGCGTCTTTGTTGCAGTAGTTAGAAACGTAAAATATACCCGCCGCCGGTATCAAAAAACTTTGCGCCACTTTCATAACGGAAAAAAACTCCATATTTTCAGCCGTTATTTTGTGCTGGTTGTAACTTTGCCAAAGATCTTCGTCGGTGGTGATGAAGTTTGATGAATTTACAATCGTTGAATTTTCACCGGTTTCTTGTGAAATGACGCTGTCAATCGGCGTGTAAGATCCGCTAGCAAAAAAGGAATTTTCAACGTTTGCCGCGCTCGATGTCTTGATGACCTCGCCTATTTTATGCTGCCCGTAACTCCCGCAAGTGCCCACAAAAAGCAGACTTTTTGGCTTATTTAGCATTGCAAGTCTCGTTGTGTTTATGGCAGCGTCAATCAGCCCCACGCCGATACTTTTTGCAAAGTCAAAGCTCTCCATTTTCCCCGCGCAAAGTATCATATTCTCACTTCCACGCCGTCTTTTTTAAGGTTTTGCTTGAGCGCTTGGATCTCGATTTCTCTAAAATGAAACACCGACGCAGCCAAGCAAGCGTCCGCCCCAGCGCCAAAGGCTTTGGTAAAATGCTCCATTTTTCCAGCGCCGCCGCTTGCAATTATTGGAATATTTACGGCAGCACAAGCCTTTGAAATTATCTCGGTGTCAAAGCCGTTTTTTGTGCCGTCGGTATCCATTGAAGTCAAAAGTATCTCCCCAGCACCCCTGGCTTCTAGCTCTTTTAGCCACGCGCAGGCGTTTTTTGCGGTGTTTATCCGCCCGCCGTTTATAAAAACTTCGTAATCGCCGCTCGAACTCTTTTTCACATCAACGGCGGCAACGATGGTAGATGTCCCAAATCTTTTTGCCGCTTGGTCTATTAAGCCTGGATCCCTAACCGCCGCTGAATTAATGCTGACCTTATCGCAGCCAGTGCTTAAGATCTTGTAAATATCGTCAAGATCCTTGACGCCACCGCCAACGGTAAGCGGTATGAATACTTCTTTTGCCGTTTGTTCTAGGACTTTTAGCGTGACGGATCTTTGCTCTAGGCTTGCCGTGATGTCTAAAAACGTAATTTCATCGGCGCCTTCGTCGTTGTAAAATTTTGCTATTTGAACGGGATCTCCGGCGTCGATAAGATTTGTAAAATTAACGCCCTTTACAACCCTACCGTTTTTAATGTCAAGGCAGGGGATTATTCTTTTTGCAAGCATTCGCGGCCTAGTAAAATTTTTGTGATTTTATCCAAGCTTAGCTAAGCTCATTTTTAAAATATTTTGGCTAACATCGCGAATGCAAAACGCTTTCAAGGCTAAAAAAAGGTTTGGGCAGCATTTTTTAAAAGACAAATTCGTAGTAGAAAAAATAATCCAATCGATCGCCGATGACGATCTACAGATCGTAGAAATCGGTGCTGGATTGGGCGATTTAACAAAAGAGCTTTTGAAAAAAAATTCGGTTTATGCCTATGAAATAGACAAATTTGCCGTAGATGTTTTGAAAGAAAAGTTTAAAAACGAGCTCTCAACAGGCAGGCTTGTTTTGCATAACGCGGACATTTTAAGCGCGTTTCACGCGGAACTTTTAGACAAACGCTACAAAATAGTTGCGAATTTGCCTTATAACATAGGGACGGAGATAATACTAAGGGGCTTAAAGGACAAAAATTGCGAAGCAATGCTTGTTATGCTTCAGCAAGAAGTGGGCGAGAAGTTTTACGCAAAGCTTGGGGATCCGGGCTATTCGTCTTTGAGTGTGCTTATGCAATCTGCGGCTGTGTGCGTCAAGATCTTAGACGTCGCGCCGAGTGCTTTTGAGCCGCCGCCTAAGGTGTGGTCTGTCGTGATTAGTATCAAAAAGACCGCTCCGAGCATTGACGGATCTTTTGCTCGGTTTGTTAAAATGTGTTTTTCCGCCCCGCGCAAGCCATTGATAAAGGCCATTGGCTTAGATCTTGGCAAGGACGCGGCGAGAAAAATGTTTGATAAAACGGGTTTGGATCCTTTAGTGCGGGCGCACCAATTAAGCCTTAGTCAATTTCAATCGCTCTTTGCCGCTATAAATAAAGGTATATAAATGGAAGAAAACAAAGAATACGAAAAAGAGCAATCAGGGGAGAGCGCGGAAAAGGCGCAGGCGCACGGCGGATCTGAGCAAAGCAACGGCGAGCATAAAAATCACGGCAATTTCAAAAAGCAAAAGCAAAAATCACCCGGCTGGTATCTAAAGGCAAAGGACGCTATTCTAGCCAACAAAAGAGTTCATCAAGAGCGCTTAAGCACGCATTCGCGCTTTGGAGATCCTAGCAAGAAGATCAAGGTCGTTCCGCTTGGGGGCTTGGATCAAATCGGCGGGAATATGACCGTTTTTGAGACGGACAGAAGCGCGGTTATTGTTGATGTGGGGCTTAGCTTTCCGTCTAGTGAAATGCACGGTGTTGATATTTTGATCCCGGATTTTACGTATCTAGCGAGCATTCGGCAAAAGATCAAGGGGATTTTGATAACGCACGCGCACGAGGATCACATAGGCGCGGTTGCCTATCTTTTTAAGAAGATCAAGGCGCCGATATACGGCAGCCCGCTTGCTTTGGCTATGGTCGGCTCAAAGTTTGACGAGCACCAGCTCTCTAAGGATAAGAGTTTTTTCAGATACGTTGAGAAGCGGCGGCCGATTAAAATCGACGATTTTGAAGTCGAGTGGATCCACATTACGCACTCTGTTATAGACGCTTCGTCTTTGGCGATAACCACCGACGCGGGCACAATCATTCATACGGGCGATTTTAAAATCGACAACACGCCGATAGATGAGTATCCAGTTGACTTCCACCGCTTGGCTTTTTACGGCGAGCGCGGCGTTTTGGCGCTTTTTAGCGACAGCACCAATTCCTTTAAAGAAGAAATGACGAAGTCTGAATCAGTCGTCGGCAAAACCTTTGATAACCTTTTTGCCAACACAAAGGGGCGGGTTATAATGTCTACGTTTTCGTCGAATATTCACAGGGTTTATCAAGCGATTGTATCGGCGAAAAAATACGGCAGAAAGGTTGCGATCATAGGCAGATCTATGGAAAAAAACCTGAATTTTGCTATGGATCTTGAGTATATTAAAATCGACAAAAAAGACATCGTGGAAGCAAACGAGAAGTTGCCAGATTCTCAAATGCTTATCATCACTACGGGCAGTCAGGGCGAGCCGCAGTCGGCGCTTTTTAGAATGTCTGTTAATGAGCACAGGCACATCAAGCTAAAGCCCACAGATACCGTGATTATCTCCGCTAAGGCAATTCCAGGCAATGAAAACTCCGTTTCTACCATTATTAACCAGATCTTAAAGACCGGCGCTAGCGTGGCGTATCAAGAATTTAGCGAAATTCACGTGTCCGGACACGCCTCCATTGAAGAGCAAAAGCTGATGATTAGGCTTGTTAAACCGAAGTTTTTTATCCCAGCGCACGGCGAGTATCAGCACATCTTGAAGCACTCAAGGACGGCTATGGACGTCGGCGTTAATGAGCGGAATATCATTTTGCTAGACGACGGCGATGCTGTCGAGCTTAGCCAAAGGGGCTACAAACGCCTTAAAAAGGTAAAAAGCGGCAAGGTTTTTGTGAATAGCCAAATCAACAAAGAGATAGAAAATAGCGTTGTTTATGACCGTCAGATCCTAGCTAGCGACGGCGTCGTGCTACTGATTTTGCAGCTTGACAAAGAAACGGGCAAGCTAAGATTTGCGCCTAGCATTATGAATTACGGCTTGGTGAGCCAAAAAAAGGACACGGAATTTGTTGAAGATCTTAAAGCTATGATTGACAAATTCGTTGAAAATATCAAGCCAAACGAGCTTTCAAACCCAAAGCTGCTTGAAAATAACCTAAGGCAAATCGTCAAAAAATATGTTCTTAAAAAGTTTAAGAAGTATCCAATCGTAACGCCTGTTTTTTATGTTTTTTAGGCAGCACTTGTTTGCTTTTTGCGCTATTAATGGGGCACTCTTGCCCCCGTGTGTTTTACAGATTTTGCTCTCTAAACATTTGATTTAAAATGTAGCAAGCACTTTTTTGGTGGGTTTGTTGTATCAGGTGGCATTTGAATTGTTTTTGACCTTCGTTTGTTTTGCGTCCTTTTTATTGTGTGATTACTTTGGTAGGTAAAACCACTACTCAAGCAAGCAAAAGCTTAAGATAGATTTATTTTACAAATAAACCGTGCAGTGAGATGTGTGTTGGAATATTTGCATAAATACAAGATCTCAATACCATAAGTAGTGCATTGCAGCAAAACAAAAGCTAAGATCTTGGGTGTTTGTGGGTTAGCTTGGATTCTGGAGTGGCACATAGGATTTCAAATAGGAGTTATTTGTTTAATGCGTGATACCTAACGAATGGCGTGAGAGTTGCGTTTGTTAATGCGGCATTTTACACAAAATACAAGAGTTAGCATTCATAGCAAATACCCATCGGTTCACTTCATTACAGAGATAAACACATTTAAATCGTGTGTAGGTCGTATTAAAACCGGCGTGCATTCAAAGGCAGGCTTCATTTTACGCGTGGTTTCAAGCTTAGCGCAAGCCCGTGCATTCAAAGCGCAAGCTAACTGGTATTCAGTGCGTGCTTAATCTCGGGTGGGTGGGATAATTGCGCTAACGCTGGTTTGTCGCAAAAGTTAAAAAATCATCAGCTCTATTGCGCGCGTGGACAAACCGGGCGTGATTTGCAAGTGCAAATACGCAAACGCAAATAGTGGCGTGGTGGAGTTTGCTTGTGTTTTTTGGCTAGATCTATACCCGCAGATCCATAGCGGCAAAACAAAAAGCAAGGCAGGGGGTTTTGTTTGGGTCTATAAAGATAGATCTATGTCAGCGTGCTTGGGCGCTGGGGGTTTAATACGGGGGGCGCATTCAAATCGCAATCACTTGAGCCGATGTTTGCCAAAGATCCCTTTGATGATAAGTTTAATACGGGGGGCGCATTCAAATCGCAATCACTCATCGTAGGCTAGCAGGAGCACTTGTTGCGTGGCTTCCAACGCTTAGCGTGCATTAACAAGCTCACGTAAAACAACACCGCCATTACCAACCTACATTTGCGCACGGTTTCAAGCTTAGTGCAAACCGGCGCATTCAAACGTAAGCAGCATTCAGTGCGCGCTCAAATACCAAGTGGCGCCGGGAGTTTTACATTCAAAAGATATAATAAGGCTTTCATTTTCAAAAATAGGAAGATCTTGAATAAATTTCTGCAATTGCAAGACGGCAGGGCGTCTATTAAAATACTCATTTTTTACATATTGGCAGCGTATGTGTTCGGCGTGGGCGCTAGGGTGTATTGGGCGTGGGCGTTAGGCCAAGATCCGGGCTCTGTTTATGGCGGGCATTTGATGATTAACACAAACGACGGCTACTACTGGGCAGAAGGCGCGCGCGATATTTTGCGCGGGACGAACAACACGCACAGCACCTCAGCCACCACCGCGCCGATTTCTATGATAACCGCGTTTTTGGCTAGGATCTTGCCGCTTAGCTTTGAGAACATAATCCTTTGGCTTAGTAGCTTTGTGGGCTCGCTACTTGTCGTGCCTATCATACTCATAGGGCATAAGCTGCGCCAAACAAGCCTTGGCTTTGCCGCCGCGCTGCTTGCCGTGATTGCGCTTAGCTACTATAACCGCACGATGACTGGCTATTACGATACCGATATGCTCGTCGTGGTGCTGCCAACTTTCGTTGTGTTTTTCATCGTTTCAAGCCTTGAATGCGCGGATAAAAACTCTAAAAAATACCTGCTTTACCTGCTTGCCACCGCCTTTACAATCATCTTTTACCGTTGGTTTTACGCCGGGAGCTACTCGCTGATGATAGGCACGGCGCTTGCCACGCTTTTTTACATAGCCGTTTTTAAGCGCGACACAAACAGCTTCATAGCCCTGCTCTTTATCTTAGGCGCCGCGTTTTTGCCGCGCACGGAGTATCAAATCGTCTTTTGCCTAGCGCTTTTTGGGCTTTTTGGCTTTGTAAATGGGGCTAGATCTAAGAAGGTCGTCATACCGCTTTTTGTGGCGCTTGGCGTGGGTATGATTGCGTCTAACGTGCTAGATCCAATCCTGCTGCAACTAAAAAACTACGTTTTTAAGTCAGAAATTACCGGCAAAGATGGCGGGCTGAAGTTTTACAGCGTGGTGCAAACGGTTATGGAAGCGGGCAAAATCCCTTTTGATACCTTTGTTAATAGGATCAGCGGGCATATTGTTACGTTTTTTGTCTCGCTTGCTGGGCTTGGCTTGATGCTTTGGCGCTACCCGGTTTTGATTGTTTGGCTGGCTATGGTGGGGCTTGGGTTTTTGTCCTTTAGTAGTGGGCTTAGGTTTAGCGTCTATGCTGTGCCGGCGATGGCGTTTGGCTTTGCGTTTTTCCTTTTTAGCGCAACGAACCTAATGGCTGGCAAACTAAGGGCTGGCGTGATTGCAGCCGGTGTTATTTTAGCCCTTGTGCCAAATGCCTATCACATCAAAAAATACCTTGTCCCAACGGTTTTTAGCACGCAAGAAGTTCAGATCTGCGAGCACCTAAAGCACCGCGCACAGCCTAAAGATTACGTGATCTCTTGGTGGGATTACGGCTTTCCGCTTAGGTATTTTAGTGATCTAAACACTTTAGTTGACGGCGCCAAGCACAGTGGGAATGTGAATTTTGCGCCTAGTTTTATCATCTCTGCCGCAAATCAAGCCGCGGCGGCAAAACTTGCGCGCCTAGAGGTTGAATACACGCAAAAAAAGGTCGAGCAAAACATCACGGATGAAACTTTGGAGCTTGCAAGCAAGGACTTTGCTATGAAGCCAAACGAGTTTTTGAGCGCGCTAGCTAGTCTAGATATAAGCCGCGTGCCAAAAACGCGCGATATTTATTTGTTTTTGCCCGAGCGTATGTTCCACGTCTTTTTCACCTTGCGATTTTTTAGCAACCTAGACGTAGAAACGGGCGAAAAATACCCGCCAAATTACATCTCATACGCCGCGCCGGTGGCGCAAAATAACGGCATTATCTTGCTAAACGACGCAACCCGTATAAACTTACAAAACGGCACGGTAGAAATCGGCGGGCGCACATTTGCAATAAAAAGAACAATCACAACGCAAGACAGGGGCAACGCGGGAGTTGAAAAGATCTTGCATTATAGCAACCCGCAAGGGCAAATGAACGTTATTGCGCTAAGGGATCTAAACGCCGTGCTCGTGCTTGATGAGCGTATGTTTTCAAGCCTTTTTGTGCAGCTTTTTATCTTTGAAAATTACGACCCTAGATACTTCGAGCCCGTGTCTAAAAACAATCTAGTTAAGATCTACAAGCTAAAGATCTAAGCACTGGGGGGCGGCGATGGCGGATAAGGTTTTGTTTTTTTTTGTCAGCATCTTGATACTAATCGGGATCATCGCCTCTTACTCCCTACCCGCTTATTTTGTGTATTCCAAAGGCATTTCGCACTACCACTTCTTCGTGCGCGAGCTGTTTTTTGGGCTTTTTGGCATTATGCTAATTTGGAGCCTTAGCCACTTAGATCCAGACAAATGGGTAGGCCGCATTGGTTTTTTTTTGTTTTTTTTTTTTTTG
>CAUTXO010000048.1:0-12273 GCA_963542625.1 uncultured Helicobacteraceae bacterium
CGTAGCGCGCACCTTAAGGTATTTGTATTGATTTTGCACTTCCCGCAGTTGCGCATTTGCAATGTTTATAATCGCGCTTAGGTTTTTAGCGGAGAGCTCAAGATTTTCCACTTCGTATTTAGAGACCATATCCTTTTGCAGCAAGCGTTTGTGGCGCGCAAGGTTTGTTTGCACGAGCTGGTATTGGTTTTCATACATTTGCAAAGAAAGGTTTGCCTTCTGTTTTTTTTTGTCTATTTCTATGGAGTCTATTTCATACAAGATCTGATCGCGTTTGACGATGTCGCCCTCGCTAACTTTAACTTCTTTTACGTAGCCCATATAACGGCTTGTTATCATCTTTTGATTTTCAGACACAACCGTCCCGCTTAGCCTAAGCTCAGCCGCAAAAACGGCGGCAAAAAAAGCCGCAAAAAGTAATAATTTTTTCATTCTTGTTCCTTATTCGCTAATTTTTCCAGTAAAAAGATCTTTTCATATTTTTCATTTTGCACTTTTTTGAGCTCCAAAAGCTTTTGAAGCTCTGAAGCGTTTTTTATCAGCACATCGTTGATTGAAACAAGGTTTTCCTTGTAGCGCTCCTGATAGCTTTTATAAACTTCTTGCGAAAGTTCAAGCTCCTTTTTCAAATGCCGCTCTTCAAAACTTAGGGCTTCAATCTGCGTCAAAACCTGTGAGATCTCAAGCTGCTTGCCCTTTTGCGCCATTTGTTCTTTCTCTTGCGTTTGGAGATACGCAAGCCTTGCTTCTTCCCTTGCGCTATACGTGCCCGCGCCGTTAAACAAATTCCACTTAAGCCCAACGCCTACGGTGTAATAATTTTTATCTTTTGCGTCTTTTAGAAAAGTTTCATTATACGTCCCAGTTTCTGCAAAGGCGCCAATTTGCGGCAAAAAATCCGCCGTTTGCACACCGATGGCTGCGTTTGTAATCTCCACGCCGAGCCTAGCTTTTTTAAGATCTAAGTTGTTGCTTAGCGCTTCTTCTTTTGTTATTTTGTTCGTCGGATCCGCAAGGTGCTTGTAATCAATCGAGCTCACCCGTTCGTTAATTAAAAATGACAAATACTCAAGAGTTAGATCCTTATACGATTTGCTAGTATTTAGCATTCTTAAAACGTTTGCGCGCTTGGCTTGGACTTCTAGCAGATCCGTTTTTTTAGCGTAACCTTCCGCAATCATATTTTTTACCATATTTTCAAGCTTTGCGATGTTTGCGTTGATGACGTCAAGATGCGTGATGTAGCTCTCCATTAAAGACAGATCATAAAAGGTTTTTTTCGTTTGATACACGGCTTCATTAATCGCGTGCTGTTTGTCAAGCTGCGCCATTTCAACAAGCCCGGCGGCAATTTGGTTGTAGCGCCAGATCTTACCGCCCACAAAAATCGGCAAGGTGTAGTTGAGCTTGGTTTGAAAATGCGTCCGCGCCTTTGGCTTATTAAGGTTTTGCGGTTTTGTTTCAAGGAGTTTTTTCTTTGTCGCCACCATTGAGCCAGGCGCCATCAAGCCGTTCATATTGTCTATGAATTCGCCAAAGCCAAAGTCATTAAAAGTTGCTTCGCCAGCTTCTAGCTTAAAGCCAAAAACGTTTCCAGGGTGGTTAGATCTTAGGGCATTGACGCTTAGATCCAAGCTACCAAAGTGATACGCGCGCGCTTTGTCTTTGCCTTCTTGTTTGATTTGCTTTTCGTAGTCGGCAATTTTTACGTTGAAGTTATTTTGCTTTGCCAAATTTATCGCCGTTTGCAGGTCAAGATCCGTTAAATTTGCAAAGAGAATACAGTTGCAGAGTAGGATTAACGCCGTTTTTTTCATTATCCCTCCTAAAAATTGAGCGGGAATTGTATTATGTAAAACCTTAAAATAAAACGCAACAGTATTTTATAAATAAGCCATAATTATTAATCTACGATCTTTAACAAGCGCCGGATCTTTACCGTAAGTGGATCTGGGCTAAAATTCGCCGCACAAAGGTTTTTTATGAGATTTACAAAAATTTCTGCCAGCGGGAACGACTTTTTGCTCTTTCATACATTTATAAAACGCAATTTTTCAGAGCTTGCCAAAAGGGTTTGCCACCGCCAAAACGGCATTGGCGCGGATGGCTTAATCGTGCTTTTGCCATCAAACACGGCGGATTTTAAATGGGATTTTTACAATAGCGACGGCAGCACGGCGTCTATGTGCGGCAACGGCTCGCGCGCGGCGGCTTATTACGCGGTAGAAAACGCCCTAGCGCCGCAAAATATGAGCTTTGAAACCCTTGCGGGGCTCATCACAGTGCAAACAAACGGCGATGTTGTAAAGAGCAAATTAACGCCTTTTGAGCTTCTTAAAACCACGCCGGATTTTAAAATTTACGATACGGGCGTCCCGCACATTGTGCGCCGCGTGCAAGATCTAAGCGCTTTTAGCACTAGCGCCGCACGCGAGTTACGGCAAAAATACGACGCCAACGTGAATTTTTACACCTTTGACGGCAGCGCGATACGGCTTAGAACTTACGAGCGCGGCGTAGAAGATGAAACGCTTGCGTGCGGAACGGGTATGGCAGCTTGCTTTCTTGATTGCTTCAATATGCAAGAAGGCGCGGCAAACGTCATTCCAAAATCGGGCGAAACGCTTGAGCTCTCACTTGACGGCGGCAGCCTATATTTAAAAGGCAAGGTCAGCAAAATTGCCGATTTTTTCTTGCAAGTTTAGCGCTAGATCTTAAGCGCCCCGCGCGTTAGGGCTTTTGCGTCAGATCTTCAAGTGCTGGTAGGTCAAGATCTTGTAGGTTTTCGTGCAAGATGTAAATCGCCATCTTGTCTTTCGTGCGTAAAAAAATGCCGTGCGTGGCTTTTACAAGGCTAAGATCTTGGTAAGAAATCCGCCGCTTGTCTATCTCTAGAGCGCTTTCATCAAGCAAGATCTTGACCCTTTGCCCGTGATTTGCGCGCCGCTTGGAAAGCCATTTTTTCCTTGCTAGATAATAATCAAACGCAATAGACACCGCAAGAATTGCTAGCATCGTGGCAACGCAAGCAAGATCTGTAAAGGCAAAGAGCGCCAAAGATAAAACTGCCGCCGCCCAAACAAATGGGATCTGAACTTTTTTGTAGCGCGAAACAAAGCGCGAAAAGTCGTCGTAAAAGCTGTTGTAATAGCTCTCGCTTAGCTCAAACTCGATGGTCGTGGCGGTGGTGGGCTTCATTGAATCTCAAAAATTACATAAACGCTTTTTGTGATAGTCAATTTGCCTAAGTTTAGTTGCAAGGAGCTCTCCTGTGCGTAATCGCTTCTTTTTTGCGCGGCGTATAACACCCCCGCGCTTGCTTCATCATCGCCATTTTGCCTAACGTGCAAAACGCCCGTAAGTTTTACGCCAAGCTTTTGCGCCATTTTTTGCGCTTTTTGCTGCGCGTCTTCAAGCGCCATAAGGCTTGCTTCGTCTTGATATTCTTTTAGCTTGGTGCTTGAAAACTCAAAACCGCTTACCACGCTTACGTTAAAAGCCAAAAGATCCTTTGAAAAACTCTCGAATTTATCAAGATCTCTGTATGTTATTTTTAGATCCTGACTGGCTCTGTAGCCTAAAAATTTGCGCGCGGCGGTGGCGTAGGAATACTCTTTTTGAATATTTATGTAGCCGGTTTGAAGATCTTGCGCGCTTACGCCGTGCTTTTTGCACGCGATTGTAACGCCTTTTAGCGTTTCTTTTGTTTTAGAAACGGCGTCGTTTAAGTTTGGGGCCAGGTTGCTAGCGGCTAGGCTAAAGCTCACGGTGTCTGGCACAATGCTTACGCTTGCGCTGCCGGTTACGCTAACGGTCTTTGGATCTGCGGCAAAGCCAAGAACGGCTAGCGCTAAAACGGTGATGATTTTTTTCATATTTTTTCCTTTAAAACGTGCGAATTATATAAAAACGATCATAAGCATAGAGTATAATTGCCCGCTTGGAGAAGCTATGAGAAAGTTTTTTGCTACAAAATACGAGCTTGGGCTGGCTAGCTTCATCGCCGCTCTTAGCCTTGCAAACCTTGTGCTGTATCACAAACCATTAATAAAATACACCCTTGCAAACGTGGAGATTTCTAGCGCGTCTGGTGTGCTAACGCTCCTAACGGTCATCGTGGCGCAATTTGGCGCTAGCGTGCTTATCCTAAGCCTGTTTGGGCTTTTGTGGAGCGGTTTTGTTAGGATCTTTGCCTACGTAATGCTGCTTGGCAACGCCGTCGCGCTTTATTTTATGGATACCTACGGCGTGATACTCACAAAGGCAATGATGGGCAATGTTTTTAACACAAACAGCTCAGAAGCCGGCGAGCTTTTAAGCCTTAAGATCCTAGCCTATATTGCCGTCTTTGGCGTCTTGCCCGCGCTTGTGCTTTTTAAAATCCGCATCAAAAAAACGCCCTATCTTAGGCGCGTGTGGCTCTTGCTTGGCACCTTTGCCGTAATCGCCGCTTGGGGGCTTGCAAATTCTGCTACGTGGCTTTGGATAGATAAAAACGCAAAAAACATAGGCGGGCTCTCGCTTCCTTGGTCTTACATCATCAACGCCGCCGCGTATAAAATAGAAACAATGCCGCGCACGCCGCAAAAGCTTTTGCCGCCGCTTAGAATTGGCGCGCCGGATAAAAAGCAAGTTAGCATCCTTGTGATTGGCGAGGCGGCCAGACGGGCAAATTTTAGTCTCTACGGCTACGCCAAAAACACGAACCCGCTCCTAGCGCGCGCGGGTGTTGCCGTTATGCCAAACGCCACTTCCTGCGGGACATACACGACAAAAAGCATAGCCTGTATGCTCTCTTTTAAAGGTAGCCGCGAAGGGGTTTTTGAGAATAACGAGCCGCTGCCTAGCTACCTAAAGCGATTTGGCGTTGCCGTGCTTTGGCGCACGCAAAACTGGGGCGAGCCCGAGATTAAAACAAGCTCTTATAAAGGCGGTGGCGAGATCTTAAAGCTTTGCGATAAAAACTGCGCCGAGCTAGATTACGACAACATCTTGCTTTATAAATTAAAAGAAGAGATCCTAGCGCGCAAGGAGAATAAGATATTTGTGGTGCTGCACCAATCCGGCAGCCACGGGCCCACGTATTACAAAAAATATCCGCCCGCGTTTGAGCGCTTTACGCCCGTTTGTAAGACAGTTGATCTTGCAAAATGCGCGCGTGAAAGCCTTGTGAATGCTTATGACAACACGATTCTTTACACGGATTATCTCCTAGCGGAGCTAATTTCTACACTAAAGGATCTAAACACTTCCGCCGTTATGCTCTACGCTTCCGACCACGGCGAGAGTTTAGGTGAAGACGGCTTCTACCTGCACGGCGCGCCAAAGGCGATTGCGCCGGCGTTTCAAACGCAGATCCCGTTTCTTGTGTGGATGAGCGATGATTTTAAGCGCGAGCACGGGCTAACAAACGCTTCTATAATCAAGCGTGAAGCGTATTCGCAAGACTACATCTTTCACAGCGTGCTTGGATCTTTTGACGCCACGAGCGCAATTTATGACGCCGCATTGGATATTTTCCATTGAGAAATTTTGTGATTTTTGCGGATAGTTTTGCGAGTGGCGCTGCCAATGGCTGTGCGTGCGTTGTGAGTGGCGCTGCTAAAAGCCACGCTGATAGATCTGTGGATATCCCGCACTCCGCGAAAGGCTTTGCGTGCGTCGTGAGTTGCTTTGTGCGTTTTGCTGATAGCCACGCAAAAAGCCCCGCGCACATCGCAAGCCACTTAAGATCCCAAAGATTCGCACCCGTTGCGCGCTTTTTGCGCCAGACATTACGCCAGATCTTAGGCAAGATCTTGGGTTGGATCTTAATCCAAACCCCGCGTCAGATCTTGCGCCCAACCCAAGCTCAGATCTCGCACCAGATCCAAAGCAAGATCCAGCACAAGATCTCAAGCCTAATCCAAGCTCAGATCTTGCGAATGAGCCGCACGCCTTTGCGTTTTGATCCGCGCCGGTTTTTGCGTGTGCTATTTATATGGTTGCACTTTTTGCGCCGGATCTTGGGTCAGATCTTAGGCAAGATCTTAAAACAAACCCAAAATCAGATCTCAAGCCAGCGCCAGATCTCGCTTCAGATCCTGTGTCAGATTTTAGGCAAGATCCAAAGCCAAACCCCGCGCAAGATCTCACGCCGCGCCCAGCGCGCACAAAACACTAGCGCGTGGCAACTAAAGCTAGCTTACCGCCTGAATTTATGCGCGGGCATTTGCGCCACCGCGCCGCTTAAAACACAGCGCGCAAAAGCGCCAAGGCTTGCCGTGTGAAAAAATTCAAAGAATTATTCAGGGCAAGCACGCAAGATCTAAGCTACAAAAAAAGCGTTTTGATAGCCGCCTTTTTGGTGTTTGTGTCCGCCGCGTTTTTCCCGTCGGATCCAGACTTTTACAAGATCCAGCGGCGCCAAACAAGCGGCGAATTCGTGCATTTTGTTGAGAATTACTTGCGTTTTAGCAACACGGCGCTGCAAATTGTCCTGCCCGTTATCACAAAAGATGCCGTCGGTTTTATGCAGTCGGTCAATCTTTCTTTGGCGACGACCCTTTCCACGCACACGCTAAAATTCGCGCTAAACGACCTCGACCCATACGGCAAAATGCGGCTAGGCCAGCGCCCAAAATCCACTACAAGCTGCTGCAATATGCCATCGGGGCACTCGTCGATGGTCTCTTGCGCCGCGACTTTCCTAATCAGGCGATACGGCACAGACACAAAGGCAAAAAAATTTATGGCGTTTTTCGTTGTGCTTGTAACGCTTTTGACGATGACCGCACGCGTTTTTTTGGATATGCACACAATCAGCGCAACCATCGCTGGCGCCACACTCGGCTTTATTTGCGCCTACCTTCTAACCTCTGCGCGTAATACAAAATTACCTTTTAAGTTTGATTGATTACGCCTGGACCTAGGCAATTGCAAACACGCTAGGCATATCCTGGCCACCAATTTGCAGCAGTCAGTGCTCACAAGTGTTTATCTATTGGTGCATATTTGCAATAGACCACTCAAGTAAGCAATAAAACGCAAAACCTATGCTTGGCTGAATTACTTATAGAGCATCAAAAACCGCGTAAAACGCCGCAAACATAACTCAAGATAGCGTTATTTTTTGCACACAATGCGACAGCATTGGCTAGGCTAAATTAATCAGCCCACACAGCAACGATTTTACACATTGCGCTTTGAACTTACCTTTTTCCTAATTAGCTTTGCCGGGACGCCGCCAACAAGGCTAAAGGGTTCAACATCTTTGGTTACAACGCTACCGGCGGCAATGACGGAGCTTCTGCCGATTTTTGTATTTGTTGTAATCACGCAATTTGACGCTATCCAAATATCATCTTCTAGGATAATTTCTCCACAGGTATCGCCCTGCAACATAAACGGCACATCCGGATTTTTGTAATTGTGATTAACCGCCATCAAAACGCAATTGGGGCCAATGGAGCAATTATCACCAATGGTAATCTTGCCCTCAAAGGCTCCAAGCTGCGAGTTGGTATTTATGCCAAAGTTGTTGCCTAGAGCAATTCCCCCCCCCTATGGGCATAAATGTAGGAATTTTTCTTGAAAGTTACGTTTGCGCCTAGACTGATATATTTAAAGCCAACGATCGTAACGCCGCTATCTATTCTAAAAAATCCGTTTGTCTTTTTAAAAAGCGGCTTGTAAGCTAAATACCGCAGCCGCACGCCTATTTCCGTTGGTATCAAAGCAAAAAACGTGACGTAAATTTGCGCCAATAACCTAAAAATTTTTCCTAGCAACCGGTCTCCTTAAAACCCTAATCCAAACGCGGGGCGGTTAAATAAGCCCTAGCGCTTTTTTTAGTTCGTCCCTGTTAGAAGCAAACTTCACGGCAACTTCTTGCGACATTTTTTGCTCTCTAACGCAGCGCACAAGCTCTTGCGTTTGCGTTTGCATTTTTGTATGCCCTTGGTTTAGCTGCATTTGGCCGTAGATCTGGTGAATCTTGTCATCGCGGATTAGATTGGCAATCGCGGGCGTGTTGATAAGGATCTCCTGCACGCATTGACGTCCGCCAGCAATAAGAGGGACGAGAAATTGCGAAATTACCGCCTTGAGAGTTAGCGAAAGTTGCGTGCGGATTAGCGCTTGCTCATCAGATGGGAAAACATTGACGATACGGTTGATAGTCTGCGGCGCGGAGTTTGTGTGGAGCGTCCCAAGCACCAAGTGGCCAGTTTCTGCGGCGGTGATGGCGGATCTTATCGTCTCCACGTCGCGCATTTCGCCTATGTATATGATGTCTGGATCTTGGCGCAAAGCGTATTTGAGCGCCTTGTTAAAGCTAAAGGTATCAGATCCTACCGTGCGCTGTGAGACAATCGATTTTTTATGCTCGTGCACGAATTCTACTGGATCTTCTATCGTTAAAATGTGCTTGCTTTGGTGCTCGTTAATCTCATTAATAAACGACGCCATCGTGGTAGATTTACCGCTGCCCGTTGGACCTGTAACTAGAATTAGCCCCTTTTCAAGGTCGGCAAGCTCTTTGATAACAAGCGGTTGGTTTAGCTCATCTAGCGTCGGCACTTTGGTAGGGATCACGCGAAACGCCGCTGAGAGATTGGAGCGCTCAAAATACACGTTACCGCGAAAGCGCCCAACGCCCTTTACGTTAATGGCAAAGTCAAGCTCCTTGTTTTCTTCTAGCTCCTTTTTTTGCAGCTCCGTCATAATGGAGTAGCAAAAGCTTTGCACTTCTTGCGATGAAAGTTTTGCCATATCAAGCGGCTTTAAAACGCCGTTAATTCTGATCTGCGGCTCGGTGCCGACGATTAAGTGCAAGTCTGACGCATTGTTTGCCACAACGGTTTTTAGCAATTGCTCTAGTGTAATTTCCATTTATTTCCTTTTTTTGGTTTACTCAATAATCTTTGGCACTTTGAAAAAATCGCCGTCCATATCGGGCGCGCCCTTGCTAAGATCTTCAAAAACGTTGCTTTTGGCGGGCAGATCTTCCCTTAGCCGCGCGGGGCGACCATCTATAGAAAACCTATCCGCCGCGCCGCTTGTGTCAAGATCGTTAATACTCTGGGCAAAGTCCAAAATATCGCCTAAACTTTTCTTGACGCCTTCTTTTTTGTCATCTGATATGTGAAGGTAAGCAAGCTTTTCTAGCCGCTGTAACAATTCGTCCGTGATTTCCATAAAGCCAACCTTGATTTTTGAAAATATTTTACGCAAATTCTGATAAAATGAACGCCAAATCCGCACGAAAAGGCTCGTTTTTGAAACAAAAATTCCCCCTACTAGCCCCGCTTTTTAATGGTTTTTTATCATTCGCGTTCATACTCGCAATGCTTTTTGTTCTAGCGCTTGGCGCTGGCGTGGCAACTTTTATAGAAAAATACTACACAAGCGACGTTGCAAAATATTTTGTCTATAACGCGCATTGGTATGAAGCCGTGATGATCTTGCTTGCCGTCTCCATCATCGGCGTTATCTGTCGCTTTAGGCTTTGGCGCAAACCCGGAATGTTTTTTTTGCACTTTGGATTCGTCGTGATCTTAATAGGCGCTGGGCTTACGCGGTATTTTGGGCAAGAGGGGATCTTGCACCTAGCGCAGGGCGAAACAAAGGATTATTACTACTCAGAGTTTCCATATTTCACCGTGCAAAGCGGGAATTTTGAAGGCAAGGCGCGCCTTGAGATCTTGCCGATAAAATTTAACTACTTTAACGAAACCTTCAAAATAGGTGGCAAGGATTTTGGCGCAAAGCTTGTATCCATCAGGCAAAAGGCGGCAAAGGGTTATAGGTATTTCACCTTGCAATTTGAGCTCTCTTACGCGGGCAAGACGCAGATCCTAGCAATCGACGGCAACAACAAAGCCCCCGCGCAAAGCAAGGAGATAAGCTTTGACGGCGTGCCATTTCTTGTGTCTTGGGGGCAAGAAAGGGTCGCGCTGCCGTTTAAGGTGGGGCTAAAGCGCTTTGTTTTGGATAGATACCCGGGCTCGCAAATGGCGTCGTCTTACAAAAGCGAAGTAGAAATTAGCGACGAGCGCGGCAAGTTCGACTACGATATTTATATGAATCACACCCTAACGCACAAGGGCTACAAGCTTTTCCAAACTTCTTACGATATGAACGAGCAAGGGACGTTTTTGACGGTGAATAAAGATCCGGGCAAGATCCCTACATACATTGGCTACGTGCTTTTGGCGCTTGGCTTTTTGCTTGGGATCTTTAGCAAGCAAAGCCGTTTTATGCAGCTTAGATCTAGCCTTGCGGGGCGGCTTGGCGCGCTGGTGCTAGCCGCGGCGATGTTTTACCCAAGCGCCGCAGCCCTTGCGAGCGACAATTTTGCGAGCGACAACATCGAAGCCTACAAGCTAAGATCTTGGGAGCATTCTAAAAAAATCGCCGCCTTGCCCGTGCAAGATCCAAGCGGGCGGATAAAGCCCCTTGATAGCGTCGCGCTAGAAGTTGCCAACAAGCTCATCAAAAAAAGCTCGATTTTTGGGCTAACGCACACGCAAATACTCCTGGCGATGATGACAAACCCGCTAGAGTGGAAGAAAAACCGTATGATACGCGTGTCCGACCCAGCCATTCGCAAGATCTTAGGGCTTGAAAAAGACGACAAATACATAGCTTTTAAAGACGTTTTGACAGAGCGCGGCTACGTTTTAGCGCCCTATTTGCAAACCGCGCACCGCACGCCGCCAGCAAAACGCAGCGTGTTTGACAAAGAAATTATCAAGCTTGACGAGCGGCTAAACATCGCCTTTATGATCTACGCTAACTCGCTTATCAAGATCTTTCCAAAGCCCTCAAGCGGCGATGACAAATGGTATAGCGTTCAAGAAGTGATGTCGGCAGATTGGGCGCAAAATGACACGGACGGCATTAAAAAAACGATAGAAAATTACTTTAACGCCATCGGTGCAAATGACTACCGCGCGGCGGATCTTGCCCTTGATGAAATGAAAGCGTATCAAAAAAAACACACGCCGCAAATCGTGCCGAGAGCTTCAAAAATTAGCGCTGAGATCTTATCTAATAGGATAAGCATCTTTGAAAAACTCACGCCCGCTTACCTTTTGCTGGGGATCTTTATGCTTTTTTACGGGCTTGCAAATGTTTTCAGGGGCAAGGAAAGCCACGCGCTTAGTGCCATTCTTACGCTTGGCGTTTTTGTGGCGGCGGTTTTTCACACAGCGGGGCTCTTGCTTAGGTGGTATATCAGCGATCACGCGCCTTGGAGCGACTCCTATGAATCCTTAATTTACATCGCGTGGGCGTCCGTGATTGCGGGCATTGCGCTATTTAGGCGGTATATGCTCGTTTTTGGCGCGAGTGTTTTTCTAGCCGCAATCGTGATGTTTGTGGCGCACCTAAGCTGGCTAGATCCGCAGATTACAAACCTAGTCCCCGTCTTAAAATCTTTCTGGCTCACCATTCACGTCTCCGTCATCACGGCAAGTTACGCCTTTTTGGCAATCGGCGCGCTGCTTGGCTTCATAACGCTTGTTTTGCTCCCTTTGAGCGCCCGCGCGCACCTGCGCCAAAGCACCGCGGGGCTTGCTAGCATTAATGAAATGTCTTTAATCATCGGGCTTGCAATGCTAACAGTCGGTAATTTTTTAGGCGGCGTGTGGGCAAATGAAAGCTGGGGGCGCTACTGGGGCTGGGATCCTAAAGAAACGTGGTCGATGGTTTCTATCGTCGTGTATGTCATCATCTTGCACCTGCGCTTCATTCCAAAACTAAACAGCGTTTTTGTCTTTTCGCTGATGAGCGTGCTCGGGTTTTACTCCATTTTAATGACCTACTTTGGCGTGAATTTTTACCTAACCGGGCTTCATTCATATGCGCAAGGCGAGCCAAATAAAGTCGGCATTTACGCGCTTTTTAGCCTGTTTGTCGTTGCTGCCATCGCCTTACTGGCGTATTACAAAAAGCCGCGCGAGCACGTAAATTCTAAAAACTAGCGGTTAAAAAACGGGGGGGAGTAAGATCTAAGCTCCAGATCTCTTGGCAGTCCTTACTTGCTTGGCGCAAGGCTAGGCAAACGTGAAGCAAGTTCTAAGATCTTGCCCCCCTTGCTTGCGGCTATATACTTGGCTGTCAAGCTTTGGTGTGTATCCGCCAGTGCTTCTATTTTGCGCTGACTGAGTGGGTTATATAAGCTATTCTTGCAATACACTAACCGTATTGGTTAGTGGTAAATACCCCGCTTATGTGCGGGGTAAAATGGCAATTAATATGCTTCGTTTGCAAGAGACAATTTTGCTGTTT
>CAUTXO010000049.1:0-11927 GCA_963542625.1 uncultured Helicobacteraceae bacterium
CCGCGCCAAAGTAGAAAAAGTAAAAGGCGGAAAGCTTAAACGACGTAGCGGACGGTTGTGTTTGCAAGAAGGTCATGAAGGCACTTTTTGTCTTTTCTAAAAAGCGGCAGCAAGATCCCAACAACGCTTGCGATAGAAACAAAATACATCGCAAAACGCCAAAACGCCTGTGTGTAGCCGATTGTTTTTTGCGTTGTGGAATTTACGAGTATTATATGAAACGCCTTTTGCCCGGGCGTTTGCCCTATGCTAACCCAGTAGTAGCAAATGATTGTCCCATAAAAAACAACTTGCAAGATCCCAACTTGTGGGTTTGGCTCACGCAGGGCGTCAAAGCCAAAGATTAGCCCCAGCAAAAGCGTTATGGGCGTTAGGATCAAAAAAGTATCTAAAATTATCGCAATAAACCTAACCCAAAAACCGGCGTAGTGAATTTTCTCCATTTGGCTACCTTAAAAAGCGCGTATTTTAGCAAATCTATCAAGGTGCGCGGGGGTGGCTCAAAAAATTTTTGTTAAACTTCGCCAAACATTTTCAAGGGGCTAAGAATTGAAGAAACTTATAATTGTAGAGTCTCCGTCAAAAGCCAAAACAATCAAAAATTTTTTAGGAAAAACATACGAAGTTATCGCAAGCAAGGGGCATATTAGGGATCTGCCGCAGCACGCAATGGGTATTAAATACGACGGCGAGCAATTCACGCCAAAATATGAAATCGACAAGTCAAAACGCCAAACGGTTGATGAGCTAAAGGCTAAAGCCGCTAGCGCTGAAAGCGTGCTAATCGCAACCGATGAAGACCGCGAGGGCGAGGCAATTGGCTACCATATAGCGCAGATCTTAGGCAAGGATCTTAGCTCCTACCCGCGCATTGTTTTTCACGAAGTAACAAAAGAAGCAATAACGGCATCGCTAAAAAACCCACGCACCATAGATCTTGACAAAGTCAACGCACAACAAGCGCGCCGGCTACTTGATAGGCTTGTGGGCTACAATCTTTCGCCGCTACTTGGGAGCAAGATCCAAAAGGGGCTTAGTGCTGGGCGCGTGCAATCATCTAGCCTAAAAATCATCGTGGATAGGGAGCGCGAGATCCAAGCCTTTAAGCCGCAGGAGTTTTGGACGATTAGCGCGGTTTTTAATGGATCTGTGGAAGCCGTGCTTGAGAGCTTTAATGGCAAGGCGCTTGAAAAACTAAGCATTAATTCGGGCGAGCGCGCCGATGAAATCTACAAGATCTTGAAAAAAGAGAGCTTTAGCGTGGGCGAGATTGAAACAAAAACAAGAAAGGTCTCGCCGCAGCCGCCGTTTATGACGTCAAGCCTTCAGCAGGCGGCTTCTAGCGTGCTTGGGTTTTCGCCAAAGCGCACGATGCAAATCGCGCAGGAGCTTTACGAGGGCGTGAAAACGCCAAAGGGCGAGATGGGGCTTATTACGTATATGAGAACGGATAGCCTAAACATCAACGCCGCCGCTAATAAAAAGGCGCGCGAGCAAATCAAGGCGCGCTTTGGGGCGGAATTTTTAAACAAAACAACGCGCATTTACAAAAGCAAATCAAAAGGTGCGCAAGAAGCGCACGAGGCTATCCGCCCAACCGATACGGATCTTGCCCCTGACGTGCTTGGTGGCTATCTAAGCGCCGAGCAAAAAAAGCTCTACACGCTAATTTACAACCGCTTTTTAGCCTCACAAATGAGCGACGCCGTGTTTCAAACGCAAAACATCTTTTTTGTAAGTCCTAGCGGGACGTTTAAGGCAAGCGGTAGGAAGCTTGAATTTGCCGGGTTTTATAAGCTCACAGGCGATGATGGCAAGGATAAATTGCTGCCAGATCTTAAAAAGGGCGCGAGCGCAAAGCTAACAAAGCTAGAAAAAAAGCAAAGTTTTACCGAGCCACCGGCGCGCTACTCTGAAGCTGGGTTAATTAAAACGCTTGAGAGCTTAGGCATTGGGCGGCCATCGACCTACGCGCCGACGATTTCAACGCTCCAAGCGCGCGGGTATATAGAAATTGCCAAAAAGCAAATCACGCCGCAAAAAATCGCCTTTAGCGTGACGGATATGCTTGAGCGCCACTTTTGCGAGATTGTGGATAGCTCCTTTACGGCAAAACTTGAAGAAGATCTTGACAAAATAGAAGATGAAAAGAAAGACTGGCAGGCGATTTTAAAGGATTTTTACGACCCGTTTTTAGCAAAAATTAAGGACGCAAAGGTAAATGTTGCCAGCCAAAAAACCGTGAAGCAAACCGATGAGCTTTGCCCGCTTTGCGGCGCGCCGCTTGTGATTAGGAACGGGCGCTTTGGCGAGTTCATCAGCTGCTCGAGCTACCCAAAGTGCAAATACACGAAAAACATCGCGCAAGAAAACGAGGACCTTCTGGCGGATCTTACGTGCGAAAGATGCGGCAAACCGATGGTGATAAAAAACGGCAAACGCGGGAAGTTTTACGCTTGCAGTGGCTACCCAGCTTGCAAAAACACAAAGTCTCTCACGCCGCCAAAAACCATAGAAACGCCCTGCCCCAAATGCGGGAAAACGCTCGTTGAACGTAGCAGCAAGCGCGGGAAATTCTACGGTTGCACGGGCTACCCAGCTTGCGATTTTTTAAGCAAATACCCGCTAGCGCAAAAGCCCTGCCCGCTTTGCGGCTACGCGATGGCGCTAAAAGAGCTAAAAACCAAGACCACGCTTGAATGTTTGTCGTGCAAGCACAAAGAAGATCTAAAGGCAAAACCGGCAAAGGCGTGATTTGCGGGCGTTAGAGTTTGCGGGCTTTGCGCGATTTGCACCGTTACGCTTTTTGCTTTTTTAGCGTGCTAGCACACGCTAGGCGCTAGTTAGCTAGGATATGACGGATCTCTAAGCTAGATCTTGAGTGTAGATCTTTGGCGTGTGTTTGCTTTGCGTCTGGCTAGGATATGTTGGATCTGTGGCGCGCTCAAGATCTTAGGGCACTTAGATCTAAGCGCGGTTTAGGTCTTAAGCCTTAGATCTTTGGTGCGCGCTTGCTTTGCAAGGCGTTGGATCTTAAACCTTGCGTGCGTCAAGATCTTTGGCGCACCCAAGATCCAAGCTACGCTTAGATCTTGCGCTAGATCTTTGGCAGCAAGCCGTTCCTAAATGCACCTAGATCTAACGCAAGCTGCAAGATCCACCACTTGCGCGCGTGGATCTTAGGCGTTTTTACGTTACGTGCGCGAAACTTTGCGGTTTGGATTTCTTTTGCTTTGCCATAGATCTTGACTTAGCTTTGTTTTCCAACGGATCAAGATCTACTCCAGATCTTATGCGGGCACTCAAGTGCGCTTAGATCTTGTCCGCTTGCAAGCAACAGGCGCTTAAACTTCAAGATTTTTAGTAGCTATTTTGCCCTTATGTTAGATCCGCACTAATGCTTAGACTAGCGCTTGGTCTTACGCACCCGCAAAGCCCTAGGACTTGTGTAGTGGCTCTTAAAACAAGCGCAAGCTTAGATCTTAGGCGTTTTTACGTTACGTGCGCGAAGCTTTGCGGTTTGGATTTGCCATTACTTTTGAGCTAGATCTAACCTACAAGTCCAAAACAAACAAAAACCCCACGCGAGTATAAAGCCTTAAGGCATCGTAAATCGCTCAAGCTGTATTCACGCAAAAGCGCCAGAATTCTAGGCGCAAGGCTCCAGATCTTAGATACAAGAAGTGTTGCGCCAAGAGCAAATTATTTATCCATATATTTTTGCCTTAGGTAGGCTATTTGCACCACGGCAGGTATCGTAACTCTGTATGCCGGGCCTGCCATATCCACAGCCGTCCAAATTCCAGAAATCGTCCAGCCGACGGGGCCCGCAAAAACAGACATCCATTTTGTCAGGGTGCTGTTTGCAACCAACGTTAGCCCCCTACCAAAAACCGCTTTCCAGACAGCATTTACTATGATTACCGCAAGCTGATACGACTTAAATTTGCCAAGTTTTATCGCCGTTTGCAATACCACTACAACAGCTTGCGGCGCATAGCTATCTGTTTTTACATCAATATCTTTTAAAAAATCCCTAAGCTCGCCATCTCTCATCTTTTCAAGCGCATCTCTTACGATCTTAAACAGTAGCGCGACTCAATATCTTCAACGGGATAGTGAGATGAATAGCTAACTTTCATCTTTTTGCAAACATCTTCTAAAATTTCAGTGTATTGAACGCCACCACCTCTAGCAATATTTACAAAAGTATTGCCGCCGTATCTTTGGATTTCTTCTAAGATAAGCTCTATGTATTGCGAGTGATCGGGGTAATACTTGATGAACGTTTTGTTATGCGATAACTCTTCGCCAATTCTCTCATCGCCATCTTTGCCTTTTAGGACTTCGACTAAATCGTTTAGATCTTCGTTGCTCATTTGCCTTAAAAACTCTAACCCTACGTCATATTTGTATGCCATTTTTTTCCTTTATTAGATTTGTTTTGTTTGGTAGTTGGAAGTAGGTTAAAGGTTAGCCGCATTTTAAAAGCGGTATATGATGAAAGTAAAATGTAGGATTTTTAGTTGCGCTAAACAGGCTTGAGTTTGCGGCCTTTAAGCGGCGCGGATTACTCTCTCTCTCGGTTTCGAGCTTTCAAAGCTTTCCTTTTGTTTGGGGTTTGGTATTGTATAGAATTAGAAATAAATTGTGGCGCAGATAAACTACCACTAGCGCGAGCTAGCCCGTGCGGATCTTGGTGCAAGGCTTACAGATCATAGCGAGCGGGTAGCTCGCACGGATCTTAGTGCAAGCTAGCCCGCAAGCAAGCGTGCAAGCAATCCGCAAGCGCGCGAGCAATTCACGAACGGTTACTTCGCTAGTTTATTGATGATTTTTTCTTCCATTAGCTTCATTTTTTCCGGCGTGTCGCCCGTTGGCGAGACCATATTTGCGCCGACTGGATACTTGGCGTAGCTTGTGAATTTCACGCGCACCATACCTTCTTCTTTTATGTAGCCGTTTTTATTTATGACCTGATAATGCCTGTAAAGCTCGCCCGTTTCGTCGTTATACATAAACGTGTTGCCCGCGCTTTGGAGCATCACCCACTTGCCAAAGCAAGCCTGCAAAAGCGCCAAAGATAAAATAAGCTTTTTCATTCTGCGTTTAGCGCGCGATGGACGTCTAGCCTGCCGTGCCCGTATTTTGCGCTAAAGCCCCCGCCGTGCTTTTTGGCGTGTTTGGTTAGGAGAGCTCGCACTTCTTTTGACGTTAAATACGGCTTTTTTTCTAAGATGATAGCCGCCGCGCCGGCAACTTGTGGGGCGGCAAATGATGAGCCGTCGCTCGTGCCGTAGCCAAAATGATAGCTAGTGGAGAGTATATCCGCGCCGGGGGCTACAAGATCTACATTGGATCCGTAGTTTGACCTGCCGTCAATTTCCCCGTTTCTTTTTACAAAGCCCACGCCTAGCACGTCTTCAATCTCGGATTCATCGTCTATGCCGCTTGCGTCTAGATCTTTGCCGTCATTCCCGCTTGCAAAAATAAATACGGCGCCCCTGCCGCCCCTTGAATTGCGCGCTATGTCTGTTATGGCGTCTGTGACTGCTTGGCTTGCGTGGTATGTCCCCCAGCTGCAACTAATCACGTCCGCGCCTAGCTCTTGCGCTTTTAGAAAGGCTTTTATCCGCTCAGCATCGCTGCTAAGCGAAGAGGCAATGAGTATGAGCCCTGACGCTGGCGCAACGCCCAAGCTGCCGACGTTATTAGATCTAGCCCCAGCAAGCCCGGCGCACATCGTCCCGTGCTCTTGCGCTCGCGGCAATCTACCGGTAGTGGTGTCAATCGCGTAAATGACGGCGTGCCTTAGATCTTCGTGGTAAATCTCAAAGCCCTTGTCTATGATGGCGATTTTTATGCCCTTGCCGGTGTAGCCTTGTTGCCACGCTCTTTTGACGTTAATATCGTTTGCGCTGTTGATGTGCCAAGATCTATCAAAAAGCGGGTTTTCTCTCACGGCGAAGTAGTCAAAGGTCGTCCTAAAATCGGCTTCAAAAACAATTCCGTCTTTTTCCTTGCTGCTTTTACACCCCAAAAACACAAGCGCCAAAGCTAGAAAAATGATATTCTTCACCGCGAATTTACTTCCGTGTAGGTGTTTGGCTGCGCGAAACGGCAAAGCCCCTGCTCCACAAGCTCCGCGCTTATGCGTATGGCTTCTTGCGCGGACGCGGCTTTGAAAATGACAAGATCTTGCGTAAGGCGCTCGGCAAATTTCACGCCAAATCTTTCTTGTATTGCGCTCACGTCGGATCCGGCGTGTAGTTTGACTAAGATCTTGTTATCTACGCCCAAGCTTTTGCCGCTTGCGTCTTTATAATAGGTAATCTTTGCGTCTTGCTCGGTGGCTTGGCCCTTGGCGGCTTGGCTGGTGGCGCTTTGCCCTTGCGCGCTTTGCCCGGCGGCGCTAGCGGCGGATCTTAAGCCAAAATCTTCTTTCGCTTGCAATGTGATTTTTTTGCCAAATGAATAATAATAAAGCTCGCCGCCAAAGGACGCAGGCAGCAAAACAAGCGGCAAACACAAGATGAATTTTCTCACATCATTCCCCGTCTATTATTTCTATGGCTTTTTTTATTGGCCGTTCGATGTTGAATTTTATCCAATTATCGTCAAGCCATTCAATCGGCCTAACCGGCACGCCCTGCACGCGCAACTCAAAATGCAAGTGGTCGCCAAGCGCTAGGCCTGTTTTGCCCGTCGTTGCGATGATTTGGTCTTTTTTTACCACGCTGCCGGGTTTTACGTTTATTTCATCGCAATGCCCGTAGATGGTGTATAGACCAAGCCCGTGATACAGGGCTATCATCTTGCCATAAACGCCGTTGTAGTCAGCATAGACAACCTTTGCCGGGTTGCTTGCAAAGACGCTTCCGTTTTGATTGTTAGCAATATCTATACCCAAATGGTAGGACTCACTGATTGGCTTATTGTCAAAGTAAAAGTAGCGGTGGTCGCCAAATGAGCCAACTTTTAGGTAGTGCTTAAGCGGCTCAAAGCGCTCAAGGCTTAGGTTTGTTAGCTTTGCTTCAAGCACGGATCTTGTGTTTTTAACGATTGTGTTCTCGGCTTTTTTGCGCAGATCTTCGTTAATTTTTATAAATCTCTCAAGCGCGCCTTGCTCGGCACCTTTGAAATTCTCCGCGTAAAGCTCGACTATCTTGCCGTTTAAAAAGCCATTTGAGAGCTTGATTTTGGAGGTTTGATACTTGACGTTTTTATTTAAAAAGCCTATTTGCTTTTGCGCCACGTTGTTTGCTTTATCCACCGCGTGAATGTAGGCTTTGAAGCCGCGCGTCCTAAGATCTCTGGCAATTAGCGCGATGTAATAGTCCTTTTTGTAAAAGCGCACGGGCTTGAATTCATCGCCAAAGTTTGTAACGATTTTTGTTGATTGCAAGTTTTCATCGTAGGCTTTGTAGATTACCACCGCTGCGCCGCCTAGGCTGATTGCGTAGGATTTTGCGATGATGTCGATGTTTGGCTTTTGCCTGTCTAGGACAATATCCGTTAAGATCTTGCTCTTGTTGCCAGTGCCAAAATTCCAAAAGCTTTCATCGCTAACTTCTATTGATAGCTTTGTTTTGCCCTTTGGAAAAAATGTGCGCGCGGGGAAATAAACGTTGATGTCAAGCAGTTTTTCGCCGTTTGCGTTTTTTTCAAGCAGCTTGATTTGCCCGTCTTCTTTGATGAGATTTACGGAGTATGATTTTATGCCAGAATCATCTTGCAGCCGTATTTTGATTGGATCTTTTAGGTTCCAGTAGAGCTTTTTATCCACAGAGATCTTGGGCGCTTGCCGCTCAAAAAAGGGCGATTTATACACAAAAATAACCGCAAAAACTATAAACACACCCGCGGCGTATTGCAAAAAGCGGTTTTTTTTAATCGTTCTTTTGTAGTAATACATCGATTAGGCTTTCATCGCTATTTGTATTCTTTTATGTAGCAAGCCACAGCCTGTAATTTTAGTTTTGCCTTGCCGATTTTCATATCTTCAAGCATTTTTGACGTAAGCGTGGAGATCTTCGTCGCGAATGTTTGCTCTAAGATCTCGTCTTTTTTGTTCTCGTCCTTGCCTATGCAAACGACCTTAATGGCGTTTATGCTTTTTGCGCCGTTATTGGAGATGACAAAGTCCGTCAAAAGCGTGTTTTCTTTTTGCTTCCAAGACAAAAACACGGCGTGGATCTTAGCCATTTGCGCGTTTTGCTCGTCTTGCAGCATTTTTTCCATTTTTGCTTCTTGCGTCCTTTGCTCTAGGCTTGGCGATAGGCTAAAGAGCAAAATAATCGCCGCTAGGATTAAAACGGCGGTAAAAATTGTTCTTTTCTCGTTTTTCATACGTTTAGCAGGCCTTGTATCGTCTTGCTAAGATCTTTTAGATCTTGATTTAAAACGCTAGCGTCTATGATGGCCCTAAGATCCCCGTCAATGACTTTCTCGGCGCTTTTTTCTAGGCTTTCCATATCAAGCAGGGCTTTTTCTTGCTTGGCAAACTCGGCTTTTATGGCGCCAAGCTCATTTAAGGCGGCGGTTTTATCCATAGATCTTGGCGTCTTTCATATCCATTTTGTAAAGAATGTCCTCTAAAAATTCCATAAAGCTGTTTTGTTTTTTAGGATTTAGCAGCCGTTTATTGTTTTTCATCACGTCGTCAAAGGTATCCACAAGCAGTTTTTTAGCGTAATTTTGCTTGTTTTCGTCGTTTTGTTTTAGCTTATCCGCGATGAAATTCGTCGTATCTTCTTGCGTTTTGCTCGCTTCTTCTTTGTAAAACTCTTCAATCATCGGGCGGATTAGTTTCATCATATCGTTAATTTCTTTCTTGTCTTGCTCGCTTAGCCCGTTGTGCTCGATTTTAAATTGAAAGCGCTCAAGGCTTGCAAAGCTATAACTAAACGCCTTGCCGTCGTCCGATGTTTTTAGCTCGCGCTTTTTCGCCTTATATAAATTAATGTTGATTTTATCGCCAGAGCTTGTTTGGAAACTGAAGTTTTTCTTGCTTTGATTAAGATCTAGTGCCTGCATAGCAATTCCTTTAAAATTTTTTCTTTCGGTAATCTTTTTACGTTTTTAAATTGCGCCTTGTTGAAGGTGTCTTGTCTTTTGGCAAGTTGCAAGGTGTGCGTTTTGATTAAGCTCTTGCACCCCTCAAGTGAAATTTTAGCATTTAAATACTCATAGCATTCCTTTAGCCCTATGGATCTAAGCGGCCGCGTGCTCATACCGTATTTGCGCTCCAAAAAACAAGCTTCATTAATTAGCCCGCTAGCAAACATTTGCTCTGTTCTTGCGTCGATGTTTTTTGCCAGCTCATCTTTTGAAATTTCAATGCAGAAAAGATCGACATCGCCAATGATTTTTTGAGTTGGGTTGCGCTCAAACCAAAGCGTCGGCGTCACTCCAGCGCTTAATATAATGTAAAGGGCTTTTTGAATTCTATACGTATCATTGCGGTTGATTTTTTTTGCAAAGGCGGGGTCGGTGCGCTCCAAAAATTCATACGCCCGGCTTAGATCTTGCATTAGGGCTTCTAGCTTGTCTTGATTTTTAGGCTCGGGCATTTTGGATATGCCATCAAGCAGCATTTTTAGGTAAAAGCTCGTGCCGCCGGTGATTATTAAGGCGCTAGCGCTCTCTTGCGCGGCTTTTAGCGCCCGGCGGTAAATATCAAAAAACTGCATAACGCTAAAGTCTTCATTAATAAAGATCTCATCAATGCCAAAGTATTTTATGCGCGCTAGATCATCTCGCCCCGGTTTTGCCGAAGCTATGTCTATTTCTTTATAAACGCAAAGGGAGTCTAAAGATAAAATCACCGCGCCAAGCTCACTAGCTAGCTTGTTTGCAAGATCTGTCTTGCCGCTAGCCGTTTGCCCTATGATTGCTAGTTGTTTCATAGGCTTAGAGTATATCAAATTGGATATAATAAGGCCGTGAGCGATAATACTTTAATAGAAACCGACGACATAAAGCGCGAGCTTGCGCTGTTTGCAAAAGCAAATTCCATAGAAGCAGGGCTACTAGATTTTAATCTAATAAGCTACAAAACGCTTCTAAAAACGCCCGCGGGCAAGGAAAGCGCAAAAGAAGTGGCTAAAGAAAAGCTGGCGTTTTATGAAAACCGCCCCGAGCTGATTTTGGGCGAGAGTATGGAGTTTTTCCAGCGCTATTTCATCGAGATCTTAAGCGCAAAAGAAAATCCGTTTTTTAGCCTTGAGTATCGCATTGATTATAGCCGGCACGGATCTTGCGCGGATCTTGTGGTGCTCCCAGCGTCCGCTTTTAACCTAGACGCAAACAAAACAGAATTTTACAGGATTTTATACAAGGAGATCTTGAAAATAAAAGCCCTAAACGGCATTCTTATTGATATGTTTTCAGACAAAACCGTTGCGGATCTTAAGCCATTTGTTATCAACCTTTTCAAAGCGGGCGGCTTAGCGCGCGAGTGGCGCATAAACCTTTTTACCGGGCTAGAGCCAAAGGAATCCAGAGAAGCTTACTTGCTTGAATTTTACAAGCAAAAGGAGCCAGCGCAAGAAGACGGGCAAAAGGACGATTGCCTAATCATCGTTGAAAAAGACGAGCTCATCTTAGAATACAAAAAGCCGATTTTTGGCAAAAATGGCTTTAGCGCGCGCGGGGAGATCTTGCACTTTGAGCTTAGCGCGCCGCAAGAAGGCCTAGCCTTTAGAGCTGACGGGCAAACGATTTCTACCGTAGAAGAAAGCGATTTTGTGCGCTTTTACGCTAAGGTCAAGGGCTACGTCAAGCTAAGCGGCAAGATCTTAAGCATTGAAAAGCGTTACGTGGTGTCCGAAGTGAAAAAAACGACGAACAACAACGTAACAAGAGACGAGATAAACAATATAGAAGTCATCGTAAATGAAGCGGATCTAACCAAAGACGGCGTCGGCGACGGCGTAGAGCTCATATCCGAGCGCGTGAAAATTACCGGCGCTGTTGGCACAAACGCTGTGCTAAAGGCAAAGGAAGTTTGCATAGAGGGTATGACGCACTCAAAGGCTAGCATTTTTGCCAAGCAAGCGCGCATTAACAGGCATTTGGGCGTTGTTAGAGCAAGCAGCGTTGAGATAGAAAGTTTAGAAGGCGGGGTCGTTTATGCGACGACGGCTAAGGTGCGCAATGTGGTCTCCGGCGTAATTTGCGCGGAGACGGTGGAGATTGGCTTGCTAAAAAATCACGCCAAGATTTACGGCGCCGAGCGCATTACCATAGAGCGGCTAGAGGGCGAAGACAACACAATCGGCATAGACGTAACAAAAATCGAGACGCTAAAGAAAAAGATCCACTTCTACAAAGAAGAAATTCAAGAGTTTAAAGACCGCTATAACCGCCTGAAAAAGTTTGAAAAATACAAAGACAAGGCGCTAGCGATTGCCGCTGTGATTAGAAAAAAGCAAGAAGAGCTAAAGTCGAGCCTTTTTAGCCCATACGCGGCAAAAATCAGCATAGGATCCAAGCCAAGCGGCGTGAATACGATTTATTTTTTTGACTACTTCAAAAACACCAAAATCGCCTACAAAACCTTGCAAAATCAAACGCCCGGCGAGTTTTACATCACAGAAGAAAACGGCTTTGTCGTTATGCACCCAGTGAATGTGAAGCTTAAGATCTAAGGGCTTTTATTCTCTTTACCACGCCCCGCGCTTGCATTTGCTATGGATTTAGCGCACGAAGTTTGCACTCATCTTTGTTTGATTGCTACCAAAACTAAACCTAAAGAACTTTAATTGTTAGTTTCCGGCAAGATCTTAGTTTTTATGTTGAAATTATTATTGTTTGGCAAAGATACTAGCGCAAGACTTTAAGCGGATTAGTAAATAAGATTCACAAAGGGTTATCGCTTGATAGCCCTTTGGAAAAAAGGAACAAAATGCTAAATACGGCAGAGA
>CAUTXO010000050.1:0-11880 GCA_963542625.1 uncultured Helicobacteraceae bacterium
ACAAGATCTGCTGAGCCGTGCAAAATGGCGTTTTGGTCTTGCTCGCTAAGCTCACCAAAAGATCTAGACGTATCTATGCCCCGCGCCTCGCAAAAGGCAAGCAAAAATTTATGATAAAAGCTGTTTTTTATGAAGATCCTAACCCCGCCGCTTGCTAGGCTTTGGCTTTTGTCAAAGATCTTGTTGTAGTCAAGGACGTATTTTATGCCAAGCCCATCGCAAGCGCTGCACGCGCCCTTTGGCGAGTTAAAAGAAAACGCCAAGGGCTCTAGCTCTTCAAAGGAGATCTTGCAATCAAAGCAAGCCGTGTGCTCGGAGTAGTGAATATGCGGCGGCGCTCCTAGTTCTGCGGCGTTTGTAATTTCTACTTCCACCTGCCCAAAGCCTTCTTTTAGCCCCTTTTCCGTGCTTGCGGCAATGCGCTCCTTGTTTTCGTCTTTTACGATGAGCCTATCGATGACAACTTTTATCGTGTGCTTTTTGTTTTTGCCAAGATCTATGTCCTCATCAAGGCGCGTCATCACGCCGTCAATTTGCGCGCGCACAAAACCCTTAGCGCGCAGGGCTTCAATCGTATCGGCAAACGTGCCCTTTTTTTCCTTGACAATCGGCGCCATAATCACAAGCTTGGCGTTTTGCGGCAGAGCGTTAATCTCAGCAATAATATCGCTTGCGCTCATTGATGAAATTGGCTTGCCGCACTGGTGGCAATACTGCTTGCCAACGCGCGCAAATAGTAGGCGCAGGTAGTCGTAGATCTCTGTGATTGTGCCGACGGTTGAGCGCGGGTTTTTTGACGTGGTCTTTTGGTCGATGGCAATTGCTGGCATTAGGCCTTCTATTTTTTGCACGTCGGGCTTGCCGACCTTGTCTAAAAACTGGCGCGCGTAGCTAGAAAGGCTTTCTATGTAGCGGCGCTGACCCTCGGCGTAGAGCGTGTCAAAGGCAAGCGTGGATTTGCCGCTGCCGCTTAGCCCCGTGAATACAACGAGCTTGTTTTTTGGTATCTCTAAATTGATGTTTTTTAGGTTGTTTTCTTTTGCACCAAAGATTTTAATGGTATCCATTCGTCCTCATTTTGTAGATAAAAATTGCCAGTAGCACGGCGTAAAAACCTAGCAAGATCCGCCTATGCACTGCGGGGCTTAGGCGCTTTTTAAGCAAGACGCCCCCACGCACGCCCGCGATGGAAAACGCCGCCACGAGCAAGGCGTAATCAAAAAAAACGTAGCCTAGAAAAGAGAGTGTGAGAAAAGAAGCCGTTGCCGTGAAAGCGATGAAAAATAAGCTAACGACGGTTGCTTCTTTTACGCTGTAGCCAAAATACGCAGAGAGTAAGGGGACGATTAAGATCCCCCCGCCAATGCCGATGACGCTACCAGCCGCGGCGATGACAAACACCAGCGCAAAAAGTATTAAGCCCCGCTTGCCGCTAAGATCTGCGCCTGTGTTAGATCTTATGCTAGATCTTGAGCCTAGATCCGCTCCCCCGCCGCTAGATCCAGCGCCAGCGCCCGCACCACCAAAGCTTTCAGATCCCGCGCTAGATCCGCCCCCAGATCCACCCACGCCCGGCTCTTTTTTTAGGTAGATCTTAACAAGCCCAAAGAACACAAAAGCAATAAAGATGTAGCTAATAAGGGTCTCGCTAAAAATATCGAGCATTTTTGCGCCAAGCGCCCCGCCTAGCACGCCCGCTAGCGCAATGCGCCAAAGCGCCCACAGATCTAGCCCAAAGGCCTTTTGGTTAAAAAAACTACCAAAAATCGCAGAAACGCTCATTTGCATAGCCGAGATCCCGATGGCGTTTTTTAGCGGAATGCCAAAAAGCAGCATAGCAGGGACAATCACCGTCCCCCCGCCAACGCCAAACATTCCAGCAATAAGCCCCGCCAAATAACCGATGGCGGCCAAAGAAAAATATTCTATTTTTTGCTCCTGATTAAAATTCGGCAGCTGTTTTCTATGATGGCGATTTTTTTTGCAAGGTCAGGTAGCTCACGCGCGTAGGCGTAGATCCCGTAGCCGTTTATCGGCATTACTTCCGTTCGCGTCGTCTCAAAATAGCGGCTTATTTCCACAGCGGCGCGCTCATACCAGTCGTCAAAGTTTTTCGGGCTGTAAATTTTTAGGTTTTTGAAGTATAGGTTGCCAAAATAATCCTTTGGCACGATGTAATCGCTCTCTAGCATATAAGACATCACAAACGGCGGCATTGCGTAGGCGATGAATTTGGCGTCTGAAATGGCTTGGTAGATCGCTGAGTGAATATCGGCGTCTATGCTTGCGTCATTCCAGCGGTAGTCTTTGTTGCGGTTTAGCAAGATGAGTGAGTCTTGATTGATGTTGTCAAAAATAGCGTCTTTTTTGTTGATTAAAAACTTGCTAAGCTCCACCCTTGCCGATATTGAGCCGTGAAAGATCCCAAAGAAATCCTTTCTAAACATAGAAAGCGCGACTTTTGACATATCGCTTATGAGCTCGTCCATCATTCCCCGTCCATTATTTTTTTGAAAGATCCAAAATACAGATCTTGCAGCTGTGCGCTTGAAACGCTTATGCTATTTAGCACGAAGCCCTCATTTGTAACCTTGCCTATTTTTTGGTAGTTTAGCCCAGATTTGCCAAGCAAACCTTCAAAGATCTCTTCATCGCCAGGCGCCACTTCAAAAACCGCGCGCGAAAAGGACTCATTAAAAAGCTCATTTTCATCGCCAAGCGTTAGCATACCTTCAAAGCCCAAGTTTGCAATCGCCGCCATTTTTGCCAGCGTAATTGCCAGCCCGCCAAGCCCCAAGGCGCGCGCGGATCTAATAATTGCCTTATCATTTGCTGTTTTTATGAATTCTTGCAAGCGCCTTTCTTCTGTAAGATCTAAGCTAGGCAATGCGCCCGTGCTAGCGCCCGCGCCACCGTTAGCTCCCACGCCGCGCGCAAAGATCTTTGCAAAAAGCGAACCGCCAAAATCGCCGTATGTGTTGCCGGCAAAATAAACCGCATTGCCGTTTGCCATAAAATGCCCGGCGATGATTTTTTTTGCGTCATCAACCACGCCAACTGCGGCTATCACGGGCGTTGGGTAGATGTTTGCGCCGTTTGTTTGGTTGTAAAAACTCACGTTTCCGCTTACAACAGGTAGGCCTAACACTTCGCAAGCTTCTTTTAAGCCATCGCAAGTTTCTTTGAATTGCCACATAACTTCCGCGTCTTCTGGGCTACCAAAATTCAAGCAATCCGTTATGCCAAGCGGTTTTGCTCCGCTTGCTACAAGCCCAGCACAGGCCGAGCAAACCGCCGCTTGCGCGCCTTGCTTTGGGTTAGCGTAAGAGTAACGCGCGTTGCCAGAAATGCTGATGGCTAGCACTTTTGCGCCCCCGCGCTTTAAGCGCATAAGGCCCACTGCGCCCTGCCCGGCCTTGCTAAGCGCGCAAGATCCTATGGTGCTGTCAAATTGCGAGTAGATCCAGTCTTTATCTGCAACTTCAGCGCAAGAAATAAGCCGCACAAAGGCATCGCTAGGCGAAACACTTTGAAAATCTCCCGCCCCGCCCTTGCCTATTTTTTCTAAATACGCGGGTTTTTTAAGCTCTGTCTTTGGCTCTGGCGTTTTGGTTTTAATTTCTAGCGCCGGCAAGCGCGCAAGCCTTTCGCCCTTAAAATAAAGCTCAAGATCTAAAGAGTTTGCCACAACGCGCCCTATCACTTCAGCTTCTAGCCCGCGCCGTCTAAAGATCTCAAGCACCGCGCTTTCTGCCCCGCTTTTGGCGCAAAGGAGCATTCGCTCTTGAGTTTCGCTAAGCATAATTTCAGCTGGCGTCATACTAGGAGCGTTAACAGGCACTGCGTCAAGATCTAAGCGCGCCCCGCAAGGCCCGTTTGCTGCCATTTCAATAGCTGCTGCTGCAAGGCCCGCCGCGCCCATATCGGTAATGCCGGTTAGGTAGTCGTGCGCAAAAAGCTCCGTGCAAGCGTCTATTAAAAGCTTTCCTTTGAATGGATCCCCACTTGGCACGGCGGGCTTTGCGTTTTCTTGTGTGCTTTCTTGCGCGTTTTCTGTAAAACCCGCGCTACTCATCACGGCACCGCCCAAACCGCCGCGCCCGGTTTTATTGCCAGCGTAAATTATCGCGTTGCCGTCGCCACTAAAGGCGGCTTTGTAAAGTTTGTTTTTGTCCGCAAGCCCCAGCGCAAAAACATTAACGATGTTGTTTTTATCGTAGCAAGGGTCAAAGCCTGTGTTGCCGCTTATGGTTGCTACGCCCGCGCAATTGCCGTAAAAGCCTATGCCGCGCGCCGTTTCTTTCAAAAGCTGCCTGTTGGCTTTTTGCGTTTTACTTTGCCCTTCAATCTCGCCAAATTTAATGCTATTCATTAGCGCAACCGGGCGCGCGCCAAGCGCCAATACATCGCGCAAGATCCCGCCAACGCCCGTTGCCGCGCCGTCAAATGGCGCGATGAATGACGGGTGGTTGTGGCTTTCTATTTTAAACACAGCCGCCAATCCATCGCCTAGATCTATAGCTCCGGCGTTTGCGCCAACGCCTTGCAAAACCTGCGCGCCGCTTGTGGGAAAGGTGCTTATGTATTTTTTGCTGGATTTATAACTGCAATGCTCGCTCCAAAGCGCGCTAAAGATCTCAAGCTCTAGCTCGGTGGGCTCTTTTTTTAGGATTTTTTTTATCTGCTCGTATTCAGCGCCCGAGATTTTATACGCTTGCAAAAGGGGCTTAAGATCTTGCATAAAAAACCTTTGTCGGCGTAATTATATTGACTTCTTACTTACCAAGACAAAACGTGCCAAACATCTCGTCTAAGATCTCATCGCGCTCAAAGGGCTTTGTGACGGTGGCGATTAATTCTATCGCCGCGTTTAGGTGGTGGCTAAAAAGCTCAAGCGCGCCGTCATCTAACGTAAGCCTTGCTGCGGCTAGGTTTTCCACCGCTTCTTGAATGAGATCCATTTGGCGTTTTGAAACTAGAATTTCTTCTTGCGTGTCTATGGCGTTTAGGCGCGCTTTGATTTCATCTAGGAGCGCGCTTATGTTGTTTTGTGCGGCGGAGATTTTTAGCGCGCCCTTTAGGATCTGCGGCGGCTCAAAACGGCTTGGAATATCGGTTTTGTTTAGCACAAACACGGTCTGTGCGTCCTTTGTTAGGGCTAGGATCTCATCGTCTTGCGCGCTGAATTCTTTGGAGGCGTCAAACACAGCCACGACTAAATTTGCTTCTTTTATCGCCGTTTTGGAGTAGCTAATGCCCTGCGCTTCTACTTGCTCTGCGGTTTGGCGAATGCCCGCTGTGTCTGCGATGATTACCAGCTGCTCGCCGATTTGCATTTGCGCTTCTATCGTATCGCGCGTTGTGCCCTCTTTATCTGAAACAATGGCGCGCGGGCGGCTTAAAAGGGCGTTTAAAATGGAGCTTTTGCCGACGTTTGGCTTGCCGACGATAGCAATTTTAAAGCCATCAGCCAAGGGGCTAAGTAAGCTGCTTTTTTCTAGCGTTTTTTGCAAAACGTCTTGCGTTTCTTGGAGCTTTTTTGCCATTACGCTTGCAAGATCTAGCGGCAGATCTTCGTCGGCGTAATCTATGCAAACTTCGCTGTGGGCTATCATTTCTAAAAGCGACTTCCTAATTTGCGCCAAAAAGCGCTCAAGATCCCCGCTTAGGTGGCGCGACAAAAGCCTTGTGTAGGAAAGCGATTTTGAACTAATCATCGCGGCAATCGTTTCTGCCTTATCCATTGACATCTTGCCGTTTAAAACCGCTATTTTGCTAAACTCGCCAGGTAGCGCAAGCCGCGCCAAACGGCTACGCAAAATTTCATCTAGCACAATGGAAGCAACGCTAAAGCCGCCGTGCGTTTGAAACTCTACAACGTCTTGCCCCGTGTAACTCTTTGGCGCGTTAAAATATATAACAATGGCTTCATCGATGATATGTTCTTGCGAGTAGAGTTTGAAAAGATTGGCGTAACGGGGGGTTATGCTGGTTTTTTTCGTAAGGCGCTCGGCGATTTTTAGCGCATTTGCGCCAGAAACCCTTATAATAGAAATAGCCCCAAATCCACCTGCGGTGGCTATTGAAGCTATTGTTTCGTCATTCATTCGGTTTTGAGAATGTATTAACGGCTATAAATTTATCGCCCCTTGCGGTGCGCTTGATGGCTACGTATTTGTCTGGATACTCCTGCCTTAGCTGCTTAAGCGCGATTTGCACCAAGACGCCGTCTAAGATCTTCGTCTGCGCCTTGCCGTTTTTTTCTACTATCTTTTTAATTTGCTCTAGGTAGTTTCTAATCATCTCTTCTTGATTTTTTAAAAATTGCGCGACTTCCAAGCGCAAAAGCACGCCGTATTTTGGATTAACCCAGTTAAAAAGCACGTAAGAAAGCGCCTTGTAGCGGTAGCCGTCCCTGCCTATCATTAGCGCCGCGTCATTGCCGTCAAAAATCACTTCGATTGTTTTTTCATCGTAAGCCTTGACGCTTACAAGCCTTAGATCTAAGCACAGGTGGGAAAACACAGTTTCAATTCCGTTTTTAATCTCTGGCAAAATGGCTGCCATATCTATGCCCTGCCCTTGCGCTTGGCTAGCATTTTGTGCGGGCTTTGCCGGCTGCGGCGCGGATTTTTTGGCGTCGGCTTTGGCAGCTGCATTATCCGGCTTTTTATCTTTGGATTTTACTTGCGCTTGTATAACGGCGTTTTTTTTGAAAAGCCCCAAAAACCCGCCGCTTGGATACTGCACGATTTTTGTGTCAAGCTGCGTTACGGAGCAATTTAAAAGCTCAGCCGCTTTTGAGTAGGCTTCATCAAGAGTTTTTGCCTCTACGTTAATCATTCTTTATAACCTTGTGTTTTTCTATTGATTTATTTACTAAATACTGCTGAATTATAGACAATATATTATTAGCAAACCAATAAAGCACCAAACCCGCCGGGAAAGTGACGAAAAATACCGTAAAGATCACGGGCAAATATTTCATTATTTTTTCTTGCATAGGATCTGTGAAGTTTGTTGGCGTGATCTTTTGCTGGAAAAACATCGACGCGCCCATCAAAATAGGCAAAATGAAGTAAGGATCCATAGCTGAGAGATCGTTTATGTATAGCCACTCCGAGCCGCGAAGCTCGATTGCATTTACTAAAACCCTGTAAATTGCAAAAAATATCGGGATTTGGATTAGTATCGGAAAGCACCCGCCCATTGGGTTTGCGCCGTGTTTTTTGTAAAGATCCATCATCTGCATTTGCATTTTTTGCGGCTCGTTTTTGTATTTGGCTTGCAGTTCTTTGATTTTTGGCGCAAGATCTTTGAGCTTTGCCATAGAGACCATTCCCTTGTAGCTAAGCGGATACAAAATTATTTTTACGATGATTATAAACACGATGATAGACCAGCCCCAGTTTCCAACGTAGGCGTTTATGAAGTCCAAAAACTTAAAAAGCGGCGCGGCTAAAAAGGTGAAGATCCCGTATTCAACGGCGTGGATTAGCTTAGGATCAATTGACTTTAAAAGCCCGACGTTTTTTGGACCGATGTAGCCGTTTAGCGCAAGGCTGCCGTTAGCTTTTACAAAAGCAAGCGGGCTATCGTCTGCTACCTTATTATAATAGACGTCAAACGAAGCGTTAAAATCATAAAAAAGCGTTGCGTAGTATCTATCAAAGGCGCTTACCATTTTTGCGCCGGTAAAAACTTCATCGCCCTTTGCGTCGCCGTCTTCTATGACTTCTATCGTTTCGTCTTTTTCAAGCACCAAAGATCCGTGCACGGATAGCGCATCGACTTCAAGATCTGGTCTAAACCCAGGCGTAATAAAAAACGTTTCTGGCTTGCTCGCGCGCACACTAAGCGTGTAATTACCGTTTGGATAAAACGTCAGCTCCTTTGTTAGGGTAAGATCTTTTAGCCTTTGCTCTAGGATTACCTTTTGTGCGGTGCTTGAAGCGTCTGCATAAGCCGTGCTTGAAACATAGGGCGTTTTAAACGCTGCTTCGTTAAGCTCGGCGTTTGCAAAGCGCAACTCTAAAGGCTTTGTGTGCGTTTGCGCGAATAATGAAACGGGCTTTTCTCTGCCCTTTTCGTTGTAGCTGGCAACGGATATGCGCCCTAAACTATCTACGCTAAGGTTTGCGTCTTTTATAGATACACGTAAAATAACATCGCCGCTTGCGCTTAGCGCAGCGCCTGGAGCTTTAAAAGCGCCGCCAGAGCTTGCTTGCATTTGGTTTTGCGCGGGCGCTTGGTTTGCTGTGGCGTTTGGCGCTGAGTTTGTTGATGTAGAGCTTGGAGCCAAATTTGGCGCGCTAGCTTGCATTGTGGCGCTTGCGTTTGCACCAGCGCTAGTGTTTAGATCTTGCCTTAGTTTTGAGTAGTAGAAGTGATCGTAAAACAAAAAAAACACGAATATCAAAGCAACGGCTATTATTAATCGTTTTGTGGCGTCTAAATTTTCCAATATTTTTATCCTTGAGTGCTAATTTTTGCTAAGACAAAATCAAAATCTCTCCGGATCTTGGCAAAACCGGCAAGATCTATGTCTTTTTTAGCGATCATCACAAAGCTACCACTGCTTAAATCATACAAACGCATAAGCCCGCGCAACCTTCTTTTTGCCCTGTTTCTCGTAACGGCATTGCCGATTTTTTTAGAAGCAACGAAGCCCGCGCGAAAATCCGTTTCCTTTAAATAAACAAGGGTAAAAAACTTTGTGTAGAAAGACTTGCCGTTTTTAAAAACCCTTTGAAAATCCGAAGATTTTTTAAGAGTTGTTAGGCGGATAATCTTTTTCTTCCCTTTGCTCTTCTGCGTCTGATGACCGCGCGCCCGCTTTTGGTTGCCATTCTGGCCCTAAAACCGTGCTTGTTTGCTCGTTTTCTCCTTGACGGTTGATAAGTTCGTTTCATAAAGGATCCTTAAGATTTGAAAATAAGTGCGGGATTATAAACCCAAAGTGATAAAATAAGACTTAAAAATCACAAAGGGCACCGATGATAGACGCAATTATGATAGAAGACGACGGCGAACTAGCCGAGATCTTAACCGAATTTCTTGCAAAAAAAGACATCAAAGTTACCAATTACAGCTCGCCAGATGTGGGGTTGTCCGCGCTTGAATTTAAGAAGTTTGACATAGCCATTTTGGATCTTTCCTTGCCGGATATGGACGGGATAGAAGTTTGCGACATAATCACAAAAAACTACAAATTGCCGCTTATTATTTCATCTGCGCGCTCGGATATTTCCGACAAAATAACGACGCTAAAAATGGGCGCGGACGACTACCTGCCAAAGCCTTACGACCCGCTTGAATTGGTGGCTAGGATCTATACCGTTTTGAGGCGCTACAATAGCTCTAAAGATCTTGACGCCAAAAGCCCCCAGGTGCAAAAAAAGCAATCCGATTTCACGCTTGATGAAAACGCGATGGAGATAAAATTGCTAGGCAAACCGCTAAAACTCACAAACGCCGAATACGGAATTTTGCGCTATTTCATACAAAAACAAGGCTTCGTCGTCTCAAGGGAGGACATCATAAACAGCGTTGATGCCATAAATTACGAAAGTAGCGAAAAAAGCATAGACGTCATCGTTTCTAGGATACGCTCAAAAATTGGCGAAAACACGAAAAATCCAAAGTATATCCAAGCCGTCAGGGGCGTTGGATACAAATTTAACGGCTAAGTTTTGTTTAAAAAATCCATATTTTTTTCTCTAACGTTTTTCTTTTTGTTTGCGCTCGTTAGCATTGTGGGGTTTTTCTCCGTGCTGCTTGTGGTGGAGCGTAAAAGCGAGATCCAACGCGAATACGAGCGGCTGGATAAGGCGGTCAAGGTAACAAACGATTTCATAGAAAGGCAAATGCCGACGGTGTTTCTTGATGAGCATTTAAAGGATCTTAGCGTCAAGCTGCTTGACCCAACCAAGCTTAGTTTTTTAGTTAAAGATCTAACGCCGACGGACTTTTTCACCAGAAACAGAAACTCCTTTTTGCTCTACCGCCTAAATGATAAAAAAATCATAATGGTAAAAATTGACGACTACCGGATTGTGTTTTTTGAAGACTCGCGCAAAAGAGATTCCGTTAGATCCTCGCTGATTTTTGTTGGCTTTATGCTTTCTTTTATCACAATAACCATCACATACGTTGGCGTGCTGGAAAAATTAACGCCACTAAGAAAACTAGAGCAAAATGTGATTATGTTTGGGCGTGGCAAACCGCTTGAAAGCATAGACACAAGCGGTAGCGATGAGATCTCAACGCTGGCAAAGAGCTTCACAGAAACGGCAAAACGGCTCACAAAGCTAAAAATGTCGCGCGAATTTTTTATCCGCAACATTATGCACGAGCTAAAAACGCCAATCACAAAGGGCAAGATCACAACGCAACTGCTCCCGCATTCTGAAAATAAGGAGCGCCTAGAACGCGTTTTTACAAGGCTTGAGCTCTTGATTAAAGAATTTGCGCCGCTTGAAAAGATGATAGCCGAAGCTAGGCAAAAAGACTGCAAACTCTTTAGAATTGTGGATCTAATAGACGGCGCGCGCGACCTACTCTTTGAAACGGGCACGATCCTAACAAAGAACATCAACACAAGCATCAAGGTAGATTACGAGCTTTTTACGATAATTTTCAAAAACCTAATAGAAAACGCCTTTAAATATTCAAGCAATAAAACCGTGCAAATCGAGGAGCAGCGCGGAGATTTGCGCTTTGTTTCTAAAGGGGAAAGAATGAAAAACTCGCTTTCATTTTATAAAATGCCCTTTACCAAAGACTCCAAAGATGGGCTTGGGCTTGGCTTGTATATCGTCGATATGGCGCTAAAAAACCACGACATCAAGCTGCAATACACTTACGAAAACGGTTGCAACATCTTTTACTTTAGCATTCAAGACCAAAGCGTGCAGGATCTAGGGGCGCCCAAGATCTAAGCCAAGCGCCGGCGCGCCCGCTCTAAGATCCGCGCTAGATCTAAAAGCGCCGCAAGATCCAAGCGGCGGCCCAAGATCTTAAGCCAGAACTTGAGCTAAGATCTATGCAAGATCTAAGCCTGCGTAGATCCAAGCAAAATCTAAGAGCGCCAAGATCTTGAGCGCCGGCTTAGATCTAAGCGCTAGCTAGCCACCACGCTAGCTACGCGTTTTATCCAAGATCTTGCAGATTTCTTTTGTGTGGTAGGTGATTATTAGCGACGCGCCCGCGCGTTTAAAGCCCGTCATTGTCTCCATCAAGATCCGCTCATAATCCACAATCCCGCTTTTTTGCGCAAGTTTAAGCAAGGAATACTCGCCGCTTACATTATAAACGCAAATAGGCAGCAGGGTTTTTTGCCGCAGGGCGTGCACCACGTCAAGGTAGGCAAGAGCGGGCTTTACCATCAAAATATCCGCGCCTTGGAGCTCGTCTTCTAGGCTTTCAGCGATTGCTTCGTTTAGGTTTGCCGGATCCATTTGGTAGCTCTTTCTGTCGCCAAAACTAGGTGCGCTATCCGCCGCATCTCTAAAGGGGCCGTAATACGCGCTTGCAAATTTCGTCGAATACGCCATTATGGGAAGATTTGCGTGCCCGCCATCATCTAGCGCGGATCTTAGTGCGGCGATTATGCCGTCCATCATACCGCTTGGCGCAATCATATCCGCCCCATTTGCGGCGTGGATTAAGGCTTGTTTAGCGGAAATTTCTAGTGTTAGGTCGTTATGAACGTAGCCGTTTTCATCTAAGATCCCGCAATGCCCGTGGTCTGTGTATTCACAAAAGCAAAGGTCGGTAATTACAAAAAGCGCAGGGAAGCGCTCCTTTATGGCTCTTAGCGCGCGTGCGATTAGCCCGTCTGGGTTCAAGGCGTCACTACCGACGCTATCTTTTAAGCTT
>CAUTXO010000051.1:0-11517 GCA_963542625.1 uncultured Helicobacteraceae bacterium
TAGATCATATGATCTCAAAGTGGTTGTTTTGCGTGCTTTGGTGGGTAGGGTGCGATCTTTGTGTGTGTTCGATTATATGGGCGCGTGCCACGTGCGTGGGTGTTTGCCTTTACGCTTATATGCTTACCATATGCCCGTCTTACGAGCCGTAAGTATAAGTGTGTTTGCTTTGGGTTTGTGCTCTTGTGCGCGGGTGTTTGCGTGCTTTGGTAGAGCGAAATCTTTAACGTATGTGAGCTTGATCTTTGCGTGAGCGCGTGGGTTATTTGCACAATTAAAGCATCAACTCTTGCAACGTAGAGCTTTACCCTTGATGTTGCGTGGTATACAACGCAAACTAAAAACACAGCGCTAGAATCTTGCATTTTTTGCTGCTTAGTTAAGCTGTGCGCTTTGGCGAGTAGGATCTTGTTTGGTTTAGACTTAGCATTGGAGTAAGCGCGTGAATTTTACCACTATGGCGTAAGGCTAAGATCTGAGATTTAATGTGTGCGGTTTAAGTGTGCAACTCGTGCGCGTTGATGTGCTGATAAACTTTGCGTAATGTGTGTAACGTTCTTACTTGCGCGTGAGTGAGCTTTGGCGTGGTGAGAGTTTGGCTTGACAGATCTCTAGCCACCGCCGACAAAGCTCAAAAGCTCTAAAACATCGCCGTTTTTGGGGTAAAAGCTGCTCCAGAGATCTTTTTTGATAATTTGCATATTTACCGCGCAAGCTTGCACTTTTGCTTCTATGCCTAGCTCGCGCATAATTTCTGCTAGGCTAAGCGGCGCGCCAAAGGTGCGCGCGGATCCGTTTATCGTGAGCGTCATCAAAGATCCTTGACTTGGAATAAGGTGCAATTTGCGCCGCTATTTTGCCGCACGGCAAGCGACGGCAAAAGCCTTGATTTAAAGCCGTAAGCCTTGCAACCGTAAGGCATTGCCGGTTGCCAGGTTACGTAAAAAAACTTGCATTTTCTGCAATTAATTCTTTCCATTAACGGCTTTGTTTAGCTTATCAATTACGGTTAAAAGCCCGATTAAATTGACTTCTTGAGATAACCGCACGGCTTGAAAACTATCCATATAGTCGTTTAATTCTTTGCGGTTTAGGTGCTCCATCACGCCTGCGGGCTTGGACGGATCTAGCTCTTTTTTCACCAAAAATTTATTCAGCTCAATGACTGCTTTGCTTAGCTTTTGCTCTAGCTTGTAGCGGAAACTCTCCTCCCACTCGTTCTTGCTGATAATTTTATTCACAATGCTAAAAAGATCCATAATTTCCAGCTTTTCTAGCAGGGCAAAGAGATCCGCGGCGGTTTTGATGAAATCTTGCGAAAGTTTTTGCGATAGCGCAATGGCAAGCGGCGCAACCTTAGCAAGGGCAAAAACCTTTGCAAAGTCTTTGTCGATGAGCTTTTCAAAGCTCTTTTCATACGGCTTGCTTAGGTAATCCACGCTAGGATCTACGAAGTTAAACGCCGTGTTGAAAGCGTCTTCTATTTGGAAAAAATAGTCGTATTGCACCGCCGCCTTTTCGCTTAGATCTCTTAGGCAGATCTCTTGGCGCACCGCTGTTAGCTTTGTGATCTTATTCACAATCAAAAACGCCTTGACTTTTGCCATAAAGCGCTTTTTGCCGATGGTATCATAATCGCTAATAAACGTAACGCCTAGCGTGTTTATAATCATATTGGCGATTTTTGTTGCCATAATCTCGTCTTTTAGCGGGTGCTTGACGATGAAATTTTTGTAATTTTTGCTGAAATCGGCGGGAAAATAATCAAACAAAAAGTCCTGTGCTAGCGGATCTTTGAAAAACTCCCTGTCGCTAAGCAAGAGCTGCTTTAAAAAGATCTTAGAAAACGAGAGCAGCACGCTTAAAATCGGGCGAATGATAGTGCCCGTTTTATCTAGCGCCACGGAGAAGTTTGATAGCTTTGGAATGGCGTATTGAGAGGGTTTAAAGCTATCTACTTCGTGTTTTAGCACTTCAATGCAGCGCTTAAATTTTTCAAGCCGCGTTTTGGAGCGAATGGCGTCAAGCGAAAGCGCCAAGCCCTGATAATACGTATTGCGCACGACGCGCGTTTCTACGTTGTCCGTTAGTCCCGCTAAGATCTTCTTGCGGTTTGCTTCGCTGATGACCTTAGATCTTAGCATCGCGTCTAGGATTATTTTGATATTAACTTCGTAGTCTGACGTATTGACGCCCGCGCTGTTGTCAATGCTATCAGCGCTCACAAAGCCGCCGATTTTTGCGTAATCCATTCGCGCTTTTTGGCTTAAGCCTAAGTTGCCGCCCTCGCTCACGCAAGCAGCTCTAAGCTCGTCGGCATTTATACGCACGGGGGCGTTTGGTTCATCGCCGATGACACTGTCGTCTTCGCCAGAGCCCCGCACATACGTTCCCACCCCGCCATTAAATAGCATATCCACCTTTGACGTCAAGATCTTCTTAACAAGCTCATAGCCGCTTAGCTCGTCTTCTTCTATCTCAAAAACCTGCTTCATTTGCGGGGTGATCTTGATGGATTTTTGGTTTTTCAAAAACACGCCACCGCCTTTGCTGATAAGCTTTTGGTTGTAATCCTTCCAGCGCAATTCGCCCTTAAAAAGCCGCACGCGCTCATTAAAGGACGCTTCTAGATCCGGCGTAGGATCTACGAATATTTCCTTAGAGCTCACCGCCGCGACAAGCGCAAAATTTTTGTTAGCAATCATCGCGTTTCCAAACACGTCGCCCGCCATAGATCCTATGCCTACAACGCTTATGCTGTCTTTTTGAATGTTAATGCCGTGCTCGATGAAGTAGCGGTTTGTAGCCGTTAGCGCACCCTTTGCCGTTACGCCCATTTTTTTGTGGTCAAAGCCGATAGATCCGCCGCTAGCAAAGGCGTCTCCTAGCCAAAAACCGCGCTTGTTGCTTATGGCGTTTGCGGTGTCGCTCATCGCGGACGTCCCCTTATCCGCCGCGACGACGAAATACGGGTCAAAGTCGTCATAAACGGGGTTTTTGCTTAGAACGGGCTTGTCGCCATTATAGTTATCCACTAGATCTAAGCAGGCGTTGATGTAGAGCTTATACACGCGCACGAATTTGTCGTTATCCACTGGCTCTTTGATGAAGAACCCGCCCTTAGCGCCGCTTGGGACGATGACGGAGTTTTTAGATCTTTGCGCTTGCATAAGGGCTTTTACTTCTTTTCTGTAATCTTTGCCGCGGTCGCTCCACCTAAGCCCGCCGCGGCTGACCTTAGTTTTTCTCATATGCACGCCGACAAAGTCTTTGTGGAAAAGGAATATCTCGTATTTTGGTTGCACGCCGTTTAGGTAGGAGGCGTAAAGATCTACGTCGAATTTTATCGCTAGCGTTTCGTTGCCTTTGTTGAAGAAGTTTGTTCGCAAGGCGGCTTTCATCACAAGCATTGTTAGGTGTAAGATCTTGTCTTCTTCTATCACATCAACCTTATTTAGCATTCCAAATAGGTTTTTCTCCGTTTCTTTTAACACTTCAAGGCGCGGTTTGCTGCTGAATTTAAGGTAAAAATACTCCATCAAAGCCTTTGTGGTCTTTGGGTGGTTGGCAAATGTGCGGTAGATCCTATCGGGCTTTGGCAACTCAAGGCACTGCCAAAGGTATTGCGAAATAGCGTTTAGAAGGTAGATCTTTTCTTTATTTAGCCCGCTTTTTAGACATAGGGAATTTAAAAGGTTGTTGTTGAAATCGTCGTTTAGTATCGCGGCAAAAACGTCGGTAAAATCCGCGTGTCTTTCGCTAGGCACGGCGTCTGTTGTAATAAATTCTTTAATAAAAAACCCGCCGCCTGTGTAGCTGTGCGCTTCTTCTAGATCTAGGGAAAAGTTTTTAAAGATCTCCGCTAGCCGCCCTAAATGTAAATTTTCTTTGCTGATGACAAAAACGCTGCCTTCTTTGGCTATCACGCCCGCCCCCGCGCCCTTAAACGCCGCAAGATCCCCTGCTAGCAAATCGGCAATTTTAGGCGGATTGGACGTGGCTTGCACCTCGAGTTTTTTACTCATTAATCATTCCTTGTGTTTAATGCGTTACTTTAAAACATTTTAACTTATATTAGGCTACAATCCGCGCTTTAAAGGCTTTTCTATGGATATAAAAGACGAAGACATCTTAAACGTAAAAATCGAAGACACACTTAAAACGAGCTACCTAGACTATTCTATGAGCGTGATCGTAGGGCGCGCTCTGCCTGACGTGCGCGATGGCTTAAAGCCCGTGCATAGGCGCATTTTATACGCGATGGAGGAGCTTAGCCTTTCTCACAAAAGCCCTTACAAAAAATCCGCAAGAATCGTCGGTGATGTTATCGGTAAGTATCACCCGCACGGCGATACCGCCGTTTATGACGCCCTTGTGCGAATGGCGCAGGATTTTTCTATGCAAGAATGCCTTGTCGATGGGCAGGGTAACTTTGGATCTATCGACGGCGATAGCGCGGCGGCTATGCGTTATACAGAAGCTAGGTTGCACGAGATCTCAGCAGAACTCTTAAGCGATCTTGACAAAGACACGGTCGATTTTATACCAAATTACGACGCCTCTATGAACGAGCCCGCGGTTTTGCCCGCGAAGTTTCCAAACCTTTTAGTCAATGGCTCAAGCGGAATAGCCGTCGGTATGGCAACGAACATTCCGCCGCACAACTTAAACGAAGTCCTTGACGCCACGATTTATTTGGTGGATAACCCTACAGCGTCTTATGAAGATCTAATGCAATTTATCCAAGCGCCTGATTTTCCAACAGGCGGCATCATTTTTGGCAAAAAGGGGATCATAGAAGCCTACCAAACGGGGCGCGGCAAGATTAAGATCCGCGCCAAAACGCACCTAGAACAAATCGCAAAAAAAGAAGTAATTATCATCGATGAACTGCCGTATCAAGTGAATAAAGCGCGGCTAATCGTCTCTATTTCTGAACTCGTGCACGATAAGCAAATAGAAGGCATAGGCGAAGTGCGCGATGAATCCGACCGCGACGGAATGCGCATCGTCATTGAGCTTAAAAAGGACGTGATGAGCGAGATTGTCTTAAACAACCTTTTTAAATCAACCGCGATGGAGACGACGTTTGGCATTATTCTTTTGGCTATTTCTAATCAAGAGCCAAAAATTATGACCTTGCCTGAGATCTTGGTAACTTTCCTAAACCACCGCAAAACGGTTGTAATCCGCCGCACGATTTTTGAGCTAGAAAAGGCAAGAAAACGCGCACACATTTTAGAAGGGCTAAAAATCGCGCTGGATAACATCGACGAAATAATCGCGCTCATTAAGGCAAGCAGCGACACAAACGCCGCAAAAGACGCCCTAATGGCAAGCTTTAACCTAAGCGACGCGCAAGCGGGCGCAATCCTAGAAATGCGCTTGCAACGCCTAACGGGCCTAGAGCGCGAAAAAATAGAAGCCGAATACAAAGAACTGCTTGAAATCATCGACCGCCTAAGCGCAATACTAAAATCCGACGAGCTTTTAAACGAAGAGATCAAAAAAGAATTCAAAGAGCTAAAAGACAAATACAAGCGCCCGCGCAAAACGCAAATAGAAGACGACTACGACGACATCGAGATAGAAGATCTAATACCAAACGAGCCAATGGTCGTAACCATCACGCACAGGGGCTACATCAAGCGCGTGCCGCTTAAGATCTACGAAAAGCAAAATCGCGGCGGCAAGGGCAAGACCGCCGTTACCGTTTATGACGACGACTTTATAGAAAGCTTTTTCATCGCCGATACGCACGATACCTTGATGTTTGTAACCAACCGCGGGCAATTGCACTGGCTGAAAGTCTATAAGATCCCAGAAGCTGGGCGCGGGGCAAAGGGCAAGGCGGTGGTGAATTTATTGCGCCTTGAGCCTGATGAAAAGATCCAGTCCATCATTCCAACCTCTGATTTTGACGGCAATAAGTCGCTCGCATTTTTTACGAAAAACGGAATGATAAAGCAAACAAACCTTAGCGAATACGCAAACGTGCGCTCTGTTGGCGTGCGCGCGATAAACCTAGACGATGACGACGAGCTAGTAACCGTCAAGATCGTCGATGAGAGCAAGAAAGAATTTTTCGTCGTTACCAAAAAGGGCATTTGCATTCGCTTCCCAATTAGCGACGTGCGGATTATGGGGCGCATTACACGCGGCGTAACGGCGATTAAATTTAAGCTAGCAGGCGATTATGTCGTAGGCGCAGAAGTGATTTCAGATCCAAGCGAGGAGATCCTAACCGTCGGCGAAAAGGGCATAGGCAAACGCACAGAAGTTGAAGAATACAGGCTGCAAAACCGCGCGGGCAAAGGCGTTATCGCAATGAAGCTCTCCGCAAAAACGGGAGATCTTGTCGGTGTTGTTATACCTAATGAAGAGAAAGATCTTATGTGCCTAACCTCAACGGGCAAGATGATTAGAACGTCTATGGATAGCATTCGCAAAGCTGGGCGCAATACAAGCGGCGTGATTATCGTCAATGTTGGCAGCGATAAGGTCGTGGCAATTGCTAGCTGCCCTAAGGCCGAAGCTCAAGATGAAACCGCGCAAGAAAACGGCACAGATATAGAAAACCAAGACACCCCTGGCGAGTAAATCGCTCGGGTATGCTAGCGCGCGCGGTGTTGCGCGGTGCACGCGACGCGCGCACACAGCGTGTAATACTGTGCAGCACGTTTCGAGCGTTACAAAATTGCTTTGGTCTATTAGCCAGCGAATAATAAGAAATCGCCTTGCGTGGTGTGCACGGTATGCGCGACGCGATTTGACGCGGCAAAGCACAGCACGCGACGACGAACTTAGCATAACTTAACGCGACGTAGGAAGCAAAGACTCCCCCCCCACTCCGCTATTGTGTAGAACACCCCACCCACCCAGCAACCAAATTTAAAGCCAACAGACCTTTAAAATCACCGCACAAATTGCAACATAATGAAACATCAAGCACGATTTTGCAGGTTTAAACCAACCACAAAAGCATTAAATAATAAATCAATAAAATCGATAAGTAATTAATCATAGCCAAATCAATACAAAACAGTCAAGAATAATTACACAAAACAAGACATAGCATCACAAAATATTTAACAACAAACACGAATCACAAGATAAGATATATTTAACTAAGTTTGATGAAGTATAAAATCAAAAAAACTCAGGGAGCGTGAGCTCCCCAAGTAAAAAGGAGTTGTTTGAATTAGGGTGAAAGAATTATGGCGAATAGGAGTTAATCGCTAGTTAATACTGTGAGCTTTTTGTGCTGCGCTTGAGCCATAAAAATGCCGCAGCTACAGATCTTGCGCGCTGCTGCAAATAATCATAAGCAAAAGAACTTACACCTTACGCGTTCGTCTTTGGCTTTGCGACTTGTTCTGTTAAAAATTTTGATAATTCTGTGCTGTGTGTGTTCGCTACTTCAAACAAGGCAAGCCTGTTATGCGCATAAGCAAAACAAATAATTCCACCTGATAAAGCTAGCCTTAAAATATTCAAGATGTCGCAGTGCATTTTTGATCTTTTTTACGCAGCTATTGCAAGCAATAAAGAAAACGTCTTGCTCGGGGTTTAAAGCCCCTAGATCTTAAAAAACTTATGGCGTTTCTGAAAGCGCGTTAGATCTTTGCATTTTGTGTCTTTAGGGCAAGAGCCACCGCCCCGCTCCTACAATTACGAAAAATTCTCATCGCATTCGTAGGTTTTTCCAAAGAGCACGATTTTTTTAGAATGCAAGAATATCCGCCGCTCATCGCGCCCGCCGTAGAGCGCGTCGCCTAAGATCGGGTGCGAAATGCTAGCTAGATGCACGCGGATCTGGTGCGTCCTACCCGTTTTTATCACTACCTTCACAAGCGTGTTTTTGCCGCGGATCTCAAGCGGCGTAACGTGGCTAAGCGCTGCCTGACCGCGCACGGCGTCAATGCGAGCAATCGCGCGGCTACCTTTACGCACGAAAATCGGCGCGTCAATCGTTTGCTCGTCGCTAATAATCCCGCAAGCAATCGCGCGGTATTCCTTATAAACCCTGCCTGCTTTGAATTCGCCAAGCACTTTCTCCCTAAATTCTGGCGACTTTGCCAGTAAAATGACGCCGCTTGTGGTTTTGTCAAGCCTATGAATGAGCCGCGCGCCAAATTTTTTCTCAAGCGCGCAGGAGTCAAGAGCGGCGGGCTTATTCACAGCGAGTAGATCCGCGTCCTCATAAAGCAACCTAAGATCTTCACGCCTTTGGATCTTAAAAAGCGTCTTGGCATCCACCAAACCGCGCGCGATGGCAAGCTTTTTGCCGCTTGCAAACACCAAACCGTCATCGATGAGCTTTTTTGCCTGCGCGTTTGAGACGCCCTCTTGCGCCGCTAGCAATTTATACGCCTTTTCTTGCATACCGTTCCTTGATGAAAAATAGGCTGTAAAAGATCACTAAGACGGCGACAAAGCCCGCAATCATCAGATCCCAGCCGTAAAATTGGTAAAAATAACTAGGCAAAATCGACCCAAGCGTGCCGCCGATGTAATAAAACGTAAGATACATACCGCTTGCAAGCGCCTTTTTCTCGCGATAGACGCTGTTGGCAAACGCCGAAGCTATCGAATGCACGGCGAACATTCCCACGCAAGCTACGAACATCAGCGCAAAAAGCAAGAGCTCATCGCTGCTAGAAAATAGCGCCACGGCTAGCGTGAAAACCGCGCCGCCGGCTAAGATGGCGTTTGCTTCTGTTTTGAAAAGGCGCACGATTTTTGGCGCAAGGAGCGAGACGACGATGCCAGATCCAAAGCCCATATAAAGCGCGCCTATTCTAGCCTCACTGATGTTGCCAAATAGTTCTTTCATTCTAAAAGGCAAAACATTCAAAACGCCCGCAAAGACGAAAAACATAATAAACATAAGCGCGTAGATCCAGCGAAGATCTTTGGTGGCTAGGATCTTGGCTACATCGGCAAGGCTACCTTTTGCAAGCTTTGCTTCGTAGGCAAAGGAGCTCCTTAGCACAAGAAGAGCCGCTACCAAAGCGCCCACACCCAAAGAAACAAACACCAGCCGCCAGCTAAATGCCGAGGCAATTAGCCCGCCAAAGATCCTGCCGCTAAGCCCGCCAAAAACCGTCCCCGCCACGTAAAGCGACATACTAAATTTGAGGTTTTCACTCCTTGCTAGGATACTCATCGCGGCGGTTAAAATAGCGGGCGCGCAAAGCCCCTGCACCAAACGCAGAGCCAAAAACGTGTGCGCGTCTTGGCTAAGGGCTAGCGCGATATTGGTAACAAACACCACCGCCAAAGAGACCGCGAGCATTTTTTTTGCGCTTGTGCCCTCCAAAATGTAGCCGTAAATGATAGGCGCGACCGCCATACAAAAGAGCACGACCGCCGTGAAATACGACGCGTGCACCATAGAAACGCCAAACTCCTGCGCCAAGAGCGGCTGCAAGGGCTGCGTGGCGTATATGAACGACTGTGTAACGACGAGCGTATAAACCACAAGGGGCGTTAGACTTTTTGCCACCGTGCTATCCTAGTGTTCGTGCGCTTTGCGCGTGCCGCATGCCGTGCCCTGCGCGCCGCCTAAGATCCAAGCCACAAAACGCAAAAAAGATTTAATAAAAAATTCTAAGCTGTTTTTCATTTCAACCACGCATTATAAAACTAAACTGCAAAAGACGCGCTTACCTACGGTGCGAAAAACAAAAGTAGCGCAAGCTTACAATTTGATACAAAAATCAAAAATGGGCGCTAATAAAACGGCAAGACCTAGATCTTACACTGTCAGCTATGTTTTAGCTGATACTTTTCTAGTTTTTGAAAGTGACTTAAAATGACGTTTCTTAGCAAATATCGCGTTGGCGATGTGTTCGTATCTGATAATGCTGCATACGAAATTCAAAAAGTTATCATATTGTTATCGCACAGCTCATACAGAGTGCTATATTATCTCGATGGGCTAGAGTATGTAACTCAAGAGTTTTTAGAGCAGTCAAACATCTATAATAATGCTGTATCTGTTGATTTGTCTTTATATAAGATGTCTGCTGCTAAATTTGTAAGTCTTGAGTTCGCTGCTAATTCTTATCTTGATTATGCGCTTGACGCTAACAATTCATATATAGTTTTTGTTACTCATAATCAGGTAGGCATTGCTGTTGAATATCGAAGTTTAGAGTTTGTAGATGTCAATAGTTAGTAGTGATTTTCTAGAAACTTCTGACGCGAAAGCGCAAGCACTTACAGCTCAAAAAGTAGTTTCTAACAAGTCTGCATTTGGCGTTCTCTCTAATTTTGTTAAAGAAAAATTCACTTTGGGAAAAATTGCTCGTAAGTTTATTCCTTACGCGGGGCAGTTTGAGCTTGTTGCTGATTTTATCACTCTTGGTCGTGAATTGTCTCATTCGTTTTCACTTACTCGTGTGTTGCCGCGTTCGTCTTTGCCTACACAGATATCATTTTCGGGTTCTACTAATAGTTTTCAAGAAGATTTTGCTTCTTTTTCTAGAATGCTGAATGAAAACTTCGCTGCTTCTCGCAATTCTCTTAATGAGCTTTCGTCTAATTTTCGTGATTTATTCAATGCTATGAATGAAAACAATGTCGCTTCTGCTGCTGGCGTTGCAAGTGTCTTAGATCGTTTAGTTTCTGCTCTTGAGCGTAGCACTGAAGCTTCTGCACTTATTGCGAAAAATCGGGCACAACAAGATTTGCTTAACGTTCAGATTGCAAATCGTCAAGTCAAAGCAAGCGAAAACGCTTTCTCATCTCTTGAGCGTAAGCTTGATAGCTTGATAGAAGCTGTAAAGCGTAATGAGACGCGCATTATTAATAATGTTCGCCCGCAAGCGCAGCCACAAGCGCAAGCTCAAAAACCTGAGCTAAAAGTCAATACTGCTGATATAGTGCAGTCTCTAAATAGAATTGCAGATCGCTCTAATATGCTTAGTGAATTGCAACGTATGAATACCAATTTAGCTAAGCTCAAAAATCAAGAGATTACAGTTAAAAGTGATAATGCAGATGTCGTTCAAGCATTAGATAAGCTTAAGCAAAGTTTAGATATAAAAAGTCTCATAAAGAAAGTTGGTGGCATAGGTCTTGCGTTTGAAGCTTTGCTTGAGCTTTTGAAGCGCGATGGCTGTATCACAGAAGCTGCTCTAAAAGATCTCTTTGCGCCACAACGTGAGTTTTACGAAGCTCAGAACGAAGTAAAGAAAGAACTTCAAGAAAACACTAAGCTAGAGCACGAAATGCGTAAGTATGAAACAACTAAAAAAGACTTTAAAGACCTTGATGGCAATACTGTAGCAAGCAATAAGACGCCGCAAGAAGTAAAAAGCGATGAAGCTGCAGCGCAGCTTCGTTGGAAAACAGATCAATTAAACTTAGAACTAGATCCTGTTATGTTTGATGACTTAGATTTAGCGTTGCCAGAGGCGCCAAGTCTTACAGAGCTTGCAGATAACTATTATAAGAGAGATTAACAAATGAATAAAATTTTTAGTTTTTTATTGTTATTTTTATTTTTTA